>URZM01000141.1 GCA_900552315.1 uncultured Bacteroidales bacterium
CCCCGTTTTGCAACCCCGCCGGCCACTGAGGCCGGCGGGCTTTTCTGTGTTAATGAAAAGCGAGGCCGCGCCAAAGACAGGGTGTATTGGCGCGGCCTCGGGTATGGGAAATTGAGGGGTTATTTCAGGCGGAGGTAGGCGTGGCCGAAGCGCTCGGCGGCGGCACGGTCGAGCTCTTCTCGGAACTCGGGGGCTGCCACGCTTATGAGGAGCTTGGCACGCTCGGCCATGTTCTTGCCGCGCAGGTTCACTATGCCGTGCTCGGTCACAAAGTAGTGGGTCTGGAAGCGTGTGGTCACCACTCCGGCACCTTCGGTAAGGACAGGTTTGATCTTGTTCTGGCCCTTGTTGGTGGTGGAGAGCATGGCCAGGAAAGAGATGCCTCCTTCGGAGCGGCTGGAGCCGTAGACAAAGTCATGCTGGCCGCCTACGCCGGAGAAGATGCGGGTGCCTATGGAGTCGGCGCACACCTGGCCGGTGAGGTCTACCTCCAGGCATGAGTTGATGCTCATGACCTTGGGATTCTGGGCTATGATGAAGGGGTCGTTGGTCCATGCCACGTCGCGGAATATGATGTCCTTGTTGTAGTCCATGTAGTCATACAGGCGGCGCGAGCCGAGAGCCAGGGATGCTATCGACTTGCCCGGCTCTATGCGCTTGAGGGAGTTGTCGATGATGCCTTTCTCCAGCAGGGGTAGCACGCCGTCGGTCATGGCCTCGGTGTGCAGGCCCAGGTGCTTGTGGTTGCTCAGGGCGCTGAGCACGGCGTTGGGGATGCCTCCCACTCCTATCTGGAGCGTAGCCCCGTCAGGGATAAGCTCGGCTATGTAGCCGCCTATCTTGATTTCCTTCTCGGTGGGAATGGCCGTGGGCACCTCCACCAGAGGGTCGTCCACCTCCACGGCGGCAGCGAGGCGCGAGACGTGCACCACGGGGTCGCCGTAAGAGAAGGGCATCTGCGGGTTGATCTGGGCTATGATGATGCGCGCGCACTCCACGGCGGCGGTGGCCAGGTCGGCGCTCACGCCGAAGCTCACGTATCCCTCCTCGTTGGGCAGGGAGCAGTTGATTAGGACCACGTCCAGGGGCCAGGTGCCGTCTCGGAACAGGGCCGGGACCTCTCCGAGGAAGCGTGGTGTTACGGAGCCGTAGCCTTCGTTGATCCACTGGCGCACCGAGTTGTTGACGAAGAATGAGTCCACGAAGAAAGTGTCCCGGTACTCGGGTTTGCAGAAGGGGGCGGGACCTTTGCCTACGGCGAAGCCGCTGTATATGGTGATGTCGCTGAGTTCCGGGCCGCGGTCTGCCATAGCCTGGCACAGCACCTCGGGGATGGAGGTTGAGCCTTGGATGTAGACGTGATAGCCGGGCTTGATAAGTTTTACCGCCTCGGCGGCACTCATATATTTGATGTCCATGTGTCTGGTGTGTTAGGTGTTATTGGAGGTCTCAGTGGTCTGCCTTGAAGCGGGCAAGCCTCTCGTTAAGAGTGTCGAAGGCCTCGTCGCCTTTGAGCATGGATACGCATACGCGCAGGCCGTTTTGCTCGCTGCCGGTGGAGGGGAGCGAGATGGATGCTATGCCGTAGCGCAGCAGTTCGGCCTGAAGCTCCCCGCTCGTGAGGTCTTTGAAGCCGGCGGTGAAGAAGAATCCGTCGGAGATGTCCTGGTCGCCGTCCTTGGCGTAGATGATGTGGAATCCGTTGTCATTGAACGCTTCCTTGGCGCGGCAGCCCAGACGCTCATATTCGCGGCAGTCCTCCACGAAATTCAGACGGCCGTCCACGGCGGCCCCGAGCATCGTGGCCATTGCGTGCTGGGCCGAGTGGGCCGTTCCGGAGGAGAGGGCGTAGAGCACTCCGAAGACGAAGGCCTTGATGTAGGTGGGCATGCCGAAATAATTGCGGATGCTCTCGCACTCGCGGTCGGCCACCGAGGGGCTGAAGCATACCATGGCTATGCGCTGGCCGGCATAGCTGAATATCTTGGAGGCGGACACCATCAGTATGTAGTTGTCGGTGAACTTGGCTACGGTGGGCACGAAGGGCTCCTTGTATGGCTCTCCGAAATTGGTGCGGAAGTCCATGCCTACGTAGGCCAGGTCTTCGATCACCATCACGTCATACTTGGTGGCCAGCCGGCCTATGATTTCAAGCTCCTCCTCGGTGAGGTTGATCCAGGCCGGGTTGTTGGGTGTGCCGTAGAGTATGGCGGTGATGTTGCCTTTCGAGAAGAACTCCTCGAGCTTGGCCTCCAGGGCCTTGCCGCGATACGAGTATATGTCGAACGAGGCTTCCTTCAGTCCGAGAATCTTGGCCTGGTAACGCTGTGCCGGGAAGCCGGGGTTTATGAAGAGCATGGTGTCGCGCGCGGGGTCGCGGTGTGCCAGCAGCAGCATGGTGGCATAGCCTCCCTGCATCGAGCCCACGGTGGGGATGATGCACTCGCCGGGCACGTCTATGTCGAGGAACGCCTTCAGGAACCTGGAGCCGTTCTCTTTCAGACGCGGTGTGCCTGAGATGTCGGGATACTGGTTGGCGATACCTCTGCGGAGCACCTCGCGCTCGGTTTCCACGCCGAGGGCATTGGCGGGAAGACCGGGGTTGCCTATCTCCAGATGCACCATCTTTTCACCTGCCTGGTTCTCCAGGTATCCGGCCAGCGCGGCAATCTGGCGTATGGTGGCCTCTGTTATATCGTTGATGCCGAGCTTGGCCATAGCGGCTTCAAGCTCTTTGCGTGAGAGTGGGAACATATTCAGTCTGTGTTGATGTGGTTTCGGTATTTGATTTGAAGGTCGTTTCCCGCATGAGGGGGAAAGTGTGCCGGGAGGAGGCAGCGATTATGGCTGCACACCTCCCGGAAATGGGGTCACTTGCGGGAAGCAAGCAGGTTGCGTGTATATTCCAGGCCGGCACGGAAGGCGGCAATGTTGGACTCCACTATCTTTTCGCCTTTCACGCCGAAGACGCTGCGTATGCCGTCCTCTATCTTCTCTGTCTCCAAGTCTATGAAGGGGGCAGCTGCTCCGAGGAGCACCATGTTCGAGGAGCGTGCCGTGGCCACCTGTTTGGCCACCTCGTCCATGTCGAATGCGACGGTGTTGGGCCAGGAGTCGAGCTCTCTCTTGAGAGTGTCGGCCTCAGGATAGTTGTCTATGTTTATGAATGGTGTCGTGCTTGTCACAATCCATCCCTGGGGCTTGAGCCATTGCAGATAGCGCAGGGACTCCATAGGTTCGAGCGAAACCACCAGGTCTGCTCCCCCCATGGGTATGAGGTCAGAGCTGATGGGTTCGGAGCTGATGCGCAGGTTGCTCTGCACGTCGCCGCCGCGCTGGCTCATGCCGTGCACCTCGGCCTGCTTGATATACAAATCTTCCTTCAGGGCGGCCGCGCCGAGTATGGTGGCGATGGAGAGGATGCCCTGGCCGCCTACACCGGCCAATACTATATCTGTTTTCATGTCTGTAATTCTGTGATTTAAGATTATATTTTCAGCCTTTGGTGGTGCGCCCCTTCTGGCCGGAGGCGTGGCGGCGTGCTGTCTGGATGCACTCGCGGCGGCATATCACCACGGATGTGCCGGGATACTCGATTTCTTCGCGGAACATGGCGGTCATCTCGGCGTGCGTCTTGGGCAGCGCGTCGATGGTGCGCACATGTGCGGGGTCCACGCCCAGGCCTATGCAGATCTGCTCCAGCTTGCCGGTGCCTTGGCTGTCCTGGCCGCCTGTCATGCCGGTGGTCAGGTTGTCTGAGATCACCACTACGATGCTCGAGTTCTCGTTCACAGCGTCCAGCAGCGGGGTCATGCCGGAGTGAGTGAAAGTGGAGTCGCCGATGATGGCCACCGAGGGGTGCTGCCCTGCGTCGGCCGCACCCTTGGCCATGGATATGGAGGCACCCATGTCCACCACAGTGTCTATGGCGTTGAACGGAGTGAGCCAGCCCAGGGTGTAGCAGCCTATGTCGCCGAACACCTTGGGGTCCTTGTATGTGGCCAGCGTGTCGTTGAGGGCCGTGTACACGTCGCGGTGGCTGCATCCCTGGCACAACGCGGGCGGACGGGGCATCACTACCTGCGAGGCGCCCTGACGCTCCAACGGTTCGAGGCCGAGTGCCTCGCGCACGGTGTCGGGGTTGAGCTCGCCGGTGCGGGGAAGCAGTCCGGTGAGACGGCCTGTCACGGGCACCGGGGTGCCGAGCAGGCCGCGCAGACGCTCCTCTATGAAGGGCTGGCCCTCCTCTATCACAAGTATGCTCTCGCACTCCTCGGCCATCCTGGATATGAGCCCCATAGGCAGAGGGTACTGGCTTATCTTTATCACAGGGAAAGGACAACCCTCGGGGAAGCACTCCATAAGGTAGTTGAAGGCTATGCCGTTGGCAATGATACCCTTGCTCTTGTCAGCGCCGTCTATGTAGCGGTTGAAGGGCGACTTGTCGCTCTCTTTCTCAAACTCCTCCCAGTCTTTCAGGAGCTGCTTGTAGCGCACCTTGGAGTTGGCCGGCATCAGTACCCACTGGCGGGGGGTCTCGGGGGATGACACCTGGTTCTCGGCCTTTACCTCGCCGGGCTGCACCACCGAGCGGGAGTGGGCCAGGCGTGTCACCATGCGCATGAGCATGGGTATCTTGTATTTCTCGGAGAAGGAGAAGGCGTACTCCATCATGTCGTAGGTCTCCTGCTGGGTGGAGGGCTCCAGCGTAGGTATGAACGCGAACTGCGCATAGTAGCGCGAGTCCTGCTCGTTCTGCGAGGAGTGCATGGAGGGGTCGTCGGCGGCCACCACCACCAGTCCGCCGTTCGCGCCGGTCATGGCCGAGTTCACGAAGCCGTCAGCCGCCACGTTCATGCCCACATGCTTCATACATACCAGGGCACGCTTGCCGCAGAAACTCATGCCGAGAGCTTCTTCCATGGCGGTCTTCTCGTTGGAACTCCAATGAGAGTGGATGCCGCGCTCTTTCGCCAAGGGGTTGCCTTGGATAAATTCTGTAATCTCTGTGGATGGTGTGCCGGGGTAGGCGTACACGCCCGACAGACCGGCATTGATGGCACCGAGTGCCAATGCCTCGTCGCCAAGAAGAAGTCTCTTGTTATTCATTCTATTAGATAATAGGTTTAGATAGTAATTAATAGCGTTTTAGATAGGAGCTGGGACAAGCCTTCCCGGCTCGGGCGCGGATGTGGCGCGAGGTGTCCCGCACTCTTTCCGCCGATGCAAAAATAATTAAAATTCGCGATGTGTGCAAACTCTTGCAAAAAAAGTTTAAAATCGCCCCTGCCGCCTTGTCCCATCCCTTCTTTCCCGGTTCCGGAAACCTGCGGGCTGCTTTTTCCGTTATTACAATGAAACACCGGTTTCCGGCTTCCGCTCTGCGCCGGCCGTCCAAACAGATAATGTATTATGATGAACCCTCTTATAGTGAATATCGTAGGCTACGCCGCTGCCATCTGCATGGTGTGCGGCTATCTGCCCCAGGCAATACACACCATCCGCACACGCGACACTGACGGCATAGCGCTCCCCACGTTCCTGCTGCTCGGTTTCGGAAGCATCTTCTTCGTGGTGCAGGGGATAATGATAGACAACTGGCCCCTCATTATCACCAACCTCATCACCACCGTCTCCAGTGTGATAGTCTTCTGCATCAAGCTCTCCGGGAGTTTGACAGAATCTTTGAGAAAAATAATTTAATGAATTGTTGCACAGTTCATTTTTTATTTGTATCTTTGTAGT
>URZM01000142.1 GCA_900552315.1 uncultured Bacteroidales bacterium
GAGAGTATGCTATGGAGAAGATGGCGCCATGCTTTATGGCAAACAGTCCGTAGATGGAAATGGATACTATTTTAATACGAAAACAGGTGCTGTGACAAATGGCGAGAAGAAGATAGATGGTAAGTGGTATTATTTCGGTGAAGACGGTGTGATGCAGACAGGAGTACAGACGGTTCCAACGAAAAACGGTGGCAAGAAAAAAGTATGCTATGGAGAAGACGGTGCTATGCTGTATGGTAAGCAGAAGTGCGGCGATAACTGGTATTATCTGCAGGCAAAGACAGGCGCTGTGATGTATGGTGAACAGAAGATAGACGGCAAGTGGTATTATTTTGATCGTCAGACCGGTATTATGGCTGTTGGTATCCAGACGATTACGATGAATAGCGGTTCGAAGAAAACGGTTTGTTATGGCGCGGATGGTGCCATGTGCTATGGCGAACAGAAGATAGACGGCAAATGGTATTTGTTTGATTATAAGACGGGTGCCATGCAGACCGGTATGGTGAAATTATCGAAGAAGACGGTTTATTATGGCGCGGATGGTGCCATGAGATATGGTGAACAGAAGATTAATGGCAAGTGGTATTATTTCCATATGAGAACAGGTGCCATGCAGACCTATCTGTGTGGATACCGGGTTCTTGATGCGTATGAAGCGTGGACCGAACTGCCCTTTCTTCTTAGAGGTGCGTCCGTTGTCATCTGTGAACAGCCAGTCGCTGCTGTCATATATCCCTTCCACTGAGAAGAAGCCCTCCGGCGTGCGTGAGTCTGCTTTTTTGTGCTTTGTGCCATAGTTGCGTGCGCACGCTATGCCGTATGACAGTATCTCGCGTCCGTATTTGTCGAACAGACCTACACGCATCAGCTGCTTGTCTATAATCAGGAATTTGTCGTATGGATTGTTGATGAGTTTGGAGGCATATGACAGCTCGTCCGACGCCATCTGGGGAATGATGCCCTCGGCATATTCCGATGCGTGGGCCGACGAACTCATATAGTCGAGAGCTTCTTGCGTGGACGCGAAAGTCATTTGCGGAATCGCCGGAGCTTTTGTTTCCGGCTCCGCCTGTTCCTCCGGCATAGAGTCTGGAAGCTCTTCAGGCATGGCGCCCGGTTCTTGTTCAGCCACAGGCGACGGGGTCTGAGCGCCGTTTCCGGAATTGACAGACCTGTCATTGGTGCAAGCCGTGACACACAGCGCTCCAAGGATGCCGGCAAAAAGTTGATTGAACACGGGACGGGGCAAAAATCTTCTCACGAATTGAATTGTATTAAAGTATGTATCGGACTGCAAATTTAGCTAAATAAAGTGATTCAGCCAAACATGAGGGCAATATGAACCGGATTGAATCAGTCCCGGGTCTTGCGTTTCCTGTTTTGAGGAGAACGCATGGCAGCATCACGGTCGGAATGTGTGCTGCGATATAGCGCGTCGATCAAGTCAGGTCGGTGGAGTTTCCTCAGGGCGTTGACTATTGCAGTCTTTTCTTTTGCCTCATACCAGAAAAAGAACCTCCGTTGCTCCTGTTTCTGCTCCGGGGTCGTGGCGGTGAAGATTTTCTCGCCTGTGTACGGATGGATGCCCGTATAGTATATCTCAGTGGCCAGAGTCATGGGTGTCGGGGTGAAGTCCTGGACCTGCTCGAGATGGAAATCCAAGTCCTTCGTCTTTGCTGCGAGCTCGGCCATGTCCAAGGCCGTACATCCGGGGTGCGAGCTTATGAAATAGGGGATAAGTTGCTGCCTCAGTCCATGGCTCTTGTTTACCTTGTCGAATATACGCTTGAATTTATAAAAGAGTGAGAACTCCGGTTTGCGCATGATATTCAGCACGTGGGAGGACGTATGTTCAGGCGCCACTTTAAGGCGTCCGCTCACATGCGAGGCTATCAGCTCCCTGTTGTATCGGTCATTGGCCTCCTGTATTTCCGGGCTGTGGGCAGGAGCCATGGATAGGTCATAGCGCACGCCGCTCCCTATGAAGCTCTTCTTGACCGCAGGCAGCGCGTCTACACTGTGGTAGATGTCGAGCAGTGGGCGATGGTCGTTGTCGAGGTTGGGACACGGCTTGGGATGAAGACATGAGGGCCGGACGCATCTTCGGCAAATGTCCTTGTCGCGTCCGCCCATGGAATACATGTTGGCCGACGGGCCTCCCAGGTCTGAGATATATCCCTTGAAATCGTGCATGGCGGTGACTTGCCGCACCTCCTTCATTATTGATTTCTTTGACCTTGAGGCTATGAATTTGCCCTGATGGGCGGATATGGTGCAGAACGCGCAACCGCCGAAACAGCCTCTATGAAGGCATACCGAATGACGGATCATGTTATAAGCAGGTATATCCTTTCCCTTGTAGCGAGGATGGGGGAGACGGGTATAAGGCAAGTCGAAAGCTGCGTCTATCTCTCCTTGCGTCATGGGAGGATACATAGGGTTGACCCTTACGTATCTATCTCCCGTCTTCTGGTAAAGAACCGATCCGGAATACTTGTTGCTTTCCTCCTCTATGTGCTTGAAATTCAGGGATTGGGCATGTTTATCTTTAAGACATTCTTCAAACGATGCAAGTATTACTGTGGCATCCACCTCATCGTCCACCTTGTCGGTGAAAAAGACCGTCTGCGGTATGTCGGTTATTTCCGAGAGGGGAGTGCCCTGGTCCAGCCGTTCTGCGATTGCCAGCATGGTACGTTCTCCCATGCCGTAGCTTATCATGTCGGCCTTGCAGAGAGCGAGAATCGATGGCAGCAGCTTGTCCTGCCAGTAGTCGTAATGGCTCAGTCGCCTCAAGGACGCTTCTATGCCTCCGGCTATCACCGGCACATCCGGATACAGCTCCTTCAATATGTTGCTGTACACCACCGTGGGATAATCCGGACGCGCTCCATGCTTGCCTCCGGGGGTATAGGCGTCGTCATGACGCATGCGCCTGGCGGCGGTGTAGTGGTTCACCATCGAGTCCATGGCTCCGGCCGACACGCCGAAGAACAGGCGGGGCTTGCCGAGCTTCTTGAAATCCCGCAGGTCGTCCCTCCAGTTCGGCTGAGGCACTATGGCCACACGGTAGCCGGCGTGCTCCAGCGTGCGGCCTATCACAGCCGCGCCGAATGAGGGATGGTCCACGTATGCGTCGCCTGAGAAGATTATCACGTCCGGTTGCTCCCATCCACGCATGGTGATCTCGTCTTTGGTGGTGGGCAAATATAGGTTCTTGTCAAGCAGGGGATTGCCCTTTATGCCGGACCCGTCAGTGAAAGGATGTTGTTGCGTCATGATGCGTTCACTTGCTTTCCATGGTTTTCAAACGGTCTTCCAAAGCCAGGTATTCGTCTCGCAGACGCGCCGCCTCGAGAAAATTCATTTGTTTTGCGGCAGCCGTGATGTCGGAGTTGAGACGTTCCATGCGGACCCGTATGCTCGGCGCGTCATTGAGTATATAGGCGGTTACCGGGTCGGCTACTGCCGAGATAAGGTTCTCCTCATCGTAATACGGGCGGGGAGCCGGGCGTGCGGATGCCGGTGCCTTCTTGGATGCCTTGCGCTTTGACTCCTCAGTCTGTTTGAAATCCTTGTCGCTCTGATACAGCTCCAGTAGGTCATCGGCCGACGACTGCTTCACTATTGGCTTGGGCGTTATGTGGTTCGCCAAGTTGTACGCCATCTGCTTTTGTCGGCGCCGCTCGGTCTCGTCGATGGTAAGCTGCATGGACTCGGTTATTTTATCCGCGTACATTATCACGAGGCCGTTCACATTGCGCGCCGCTCGTCCTGCCGTCTGTGTCAGGGACCTGTGGTTTCGCAGGAAACCCTCCTTGTCGGCGTCCAGGATGGCCACCAGGCTTACTTGCGGAAGGTCTATGCCCTCGCGCAGCAGGTTCACGCCTATAAGCACGTCGTAGACTCCGGCCCTCAGGTCCTCGAGTATCTTGATGCGCTCCAAGGTCTCCACATCGCTGTGTATGTATGCCGTGCGTATGTCCATCTTGGAGAAATAGTCGTTCAGCTCCTCTGCCATACGCTTTGTGAGGGTCGTCACGAGCACACGCTCGTCTTTCTCCACGCGCTGCTGGATCTCTTCTATGAGGTCGTCTATCTGGTTAAGCGAGGGGCGCACCTCTATCTTCGGGTCGAGCAGCCCCGTGGGGCGTATGATCTGCTCTACAACCACGCCCTCCGAGCGGGTCAGCTCATAGTCGGCCGGTGTGGCGGAGACATAGATGGCCTGGTTCGTCAGCCGCTCGAACTCGTCAAACCTCAACGGACGGTTGTCAATGGCCGCAGGCAACCTGAACCCATACTCCACAAGGTTCATCTTGCGGGACAGATCACCTCCGTTCATTGCCCTGAGCTGGGGAATGGTTACATGGCTCTCGTCAATGAACGTTATATAGTCCTTCGGGAAATAGTCAAGCAGACAGAACGGCCGCGCTCCCGGCTCTCGCCCGTCAAAATAGCGGCTGTAATTCTCTATGCCTGAACAATGTCCCAACTCCTTTATCATCTCCAGGTCATACGTCACACGCTCCTGCAGTCTCTGAGCCTCTACCATGCGCCCTTCCTTGCGGAAAAACTCCGTCTGTGCGCCCAAGTCAAGGGAAATCTGGTCTATGGCCGAGGCCATCCTCTCCTTGGAGGTCACGAAGATGTTGGCAGGGTAGATATTGAATCCTTCTTCCTCAGTCAGAACCGCCTGGCTTACAGGGTCTATCGTCTGAATTTTCTCCACCTCGTCTCCCCAGAACAGCACGCGGAGCTGTATCTCCTCGAAGCTGAGCATAATGTCCACGGTGTCTCCCTTCACCCTGAACTCTCCCGGGCGCGGGTCTATGTCGCTCCTTGAATAAAGCGAGTCCACGAGTCGGCGCAGAAAATAGTTGCGGCTCATGCGCATGCCTCGCTTGACCTCCACGACTCCCTGCTCGAAATCATTGGGATTGCCCATACCGTAAATGCACGATACGGACGACACGACTATCACGTCCCTGCGGCCGGAGAGCAGCGCGGCCACCGTGGAGAGCCTCAGTTTCTCTATCTGGTCATTGATGGCAAGGTCCTTCTCAATATACTTGTCCTTGCCCGGGATATACGCCTCAGGCTGGTAATAATCATAATAGCTCACGAAATACTGAACCGAATTTTCAGGGAAGAAACTCTTGAACTCGGTATACAGTTGTGCCGCGAGGGTCTTGTTGTGTGACAGGACAAGCGCCGGACGTTTGGCCTGCGCTATCACGTTGGCCATCGTGAACGTCTTGCCGCTGCCCGTCACGCCAAGCAGTGTCTGTGCCTTGTCATTGGAGTTTATTCCGGCAGTCAGCGCCGCTATGGCCTCCGGCTGGTCGCCGGTCGGCTTATATGCTGATGTAATCTTATAATCCATTGTCGGTGTCCATTACTGGTATCCATTGTCGGTACCCATTGGTTGGCACCCATTTCTGGGTTCTTCGAATCGCAGAGGCGGCTTCCCGCCACAAATTGCAAAGATAACAAATTAACCGCGAACCACAATAACAAACTTGAACCACGCATCCCGATTTACCAAACTTTAACGTATTTATAAACCAACCAAAACTATTAACCAGACACCATTTATTGATTACAGGCGACTTGTAGGGATGCACGCTCGTGCATCCGACTTACACGCGACTCAGCAGCAAGAAAGCAATTGAATGTCAAGGCATTACAGGGTTTGAATCAACTAATGAAATAGCTGCCTTAAAATGATTTTAGCA
>URZM01000143.1 GCA_900552315.1 uncultured Bacteroidales bacterium
AGACCGTCGAGTGCGGAATCCAGCACCCCGTTGCGCGAGGCGAAAGCCTCAGCTCTGCCCAGCAGGATGCAGTTTACGACAATCAGGGGTATGAAGAGACCCAGGCTCTGCTCGAGGGCGGGGGCCCAGGCGCGTATGGCGAGCTGGAGCAAGGTGACGAAGGTGGCTATCACGACTATGAATATCGGTATACGCACCTTGTCGGGAACCACGCTCTTCATCATGGATATGACGGTGTTGGAGCAAATGAGCACGGCGGCGGTGGCCAGACCCATCATGAGGCCGTTCATGGCCGAGGAGGTGGTGCCGAGGGTGGCGCACATGCCGAGCAGGAGCACCAGCACGGGGTTGGCGGGAAGAATCCCGTTCCATACTATCTTAAGTTTGCTATTCATCTGAGCTGAGAGTTAAATGAGTACTGTTCATTTGGCTTTGCGGGATGCTCCCGAGGAGGCATCGCCCTTGGCTGCATCCATCCGGGCACCCTCCTTCTGTTCCTTCACCATACGGTAAGCCTCGAAACCGTCGCGGACGGCTCCCAAGAAGGCGCGCGAGGATATGGTGGCCGCCGTGATGCCGTCAATCTGACCGTTCTGCTCCTTGTCCTTCACCACGAAGAACGACACATCGGCGGGAGACTTGCCGAGGATGGAGCGCGCCCCCTTGGGGTCACGGAACCATAGCTGCATCTTGGAGCCGAGTCCGGGGGTCTCGGCATGGGAGAGCACCTGATAGTCCTTCACGGTGCCGTCGGCGTTGAAGCCGGCCATGATCTGGACCTCGCCTCCGAACCCTTCCATTGAGTAGGTGGAGACTGCCGCTCCGTTGAACTTTCCGCCGAGATAAGCCGGATATACGGTGCATCTGACCCCTGAGGGGGTGGTGACGCTCACGGAGTCGGCCACGGGGTTGTTGTCGAACTCGGGAGCCACGCGGCGTATGGCCTCTATGCGTGTCTGCTCCTCCATCTTGGCTATGGGCTCTTTGGTAATGGTGTACATGCCGGCCAGCAGGGCGGCGGCCACTATACTGACTATGCCCAGGGAGAGAATCATGTTGGGCAGGGTGGATTTCATCTTTTTCATGGCCTCACCTCCTTTCCGGCCTTGCGCCTGCCCTGGACGCCGAAGCGGCGCGGACGGCAGTATTTGTTGAGCAGCGGCGTGCAGCTGTTGCCCAGCAGGATGGCGAAGGAGACTCCTTCGGGATAGGCTCCCCAAAGGCGTATCACCATGGTTATGACACCTATAAGCACGCCGTAGATGAGTTGCCCGCGATGGGTCATGGGCGAGGTGACGTAGTCAGTGGCCATGAACACGGCCCCGAGCATCATGCCGCCGCTGAGGAGCTCCACAAGAGGGTTGGCTCCGGCGCACCAGGCGAGCAGCGCGGCGGAGAGAAGCATGGAGACGGGTATGTGCCAGGTGATGGTGCGGGTGAGCAGCAGGTATGCGAATCCTATGAGAATGGCGATGGAGCCTACCTCACCCCAGGAACCGTTAATCTGGCCCAGGCTCACTCCGAGCCAGTCCACGGATGCGGGGTCCACATGGTGTGCTGTCATCTTGAGTTGTCCCAGAATCGTGGCTCCGCTGTCGGCGTCGGCGCCGGTCATGCCGCTTCCCACCCCCACGGTCCATGTGGTCATGGCGGCAGGGAAAGAGAGCAACAGGAACACGCGGCCCACCAGAGCAGGATTCCAGATGTTGGTGCCGAGACCTCCGAAAGACATCTTGCCAATGCCTATGGCCACCACCGCGCCTATGGCCACCATCCACCAGGGCAGGGAGGCCGGCACGTTCATGGCCAGAAGGATACCGGTGATCATGGCCGAACCGTTGAGCAGGGAGAAGGGGCGTTTCATTATCAATGAGCCTATCACCCACTCGGAGAGCAGACAGGCCAGCACGCTCACGGCCAGACAGATCACGCTCGAAGAGCCGAACACCCATATACCCGCCGCGACGGCAGGCAGGAGGGCTATGACTACATTCCACATACGGCGGCTCACGCTGTCTGAGCTATGGACGTGGGGCGAGCCGGATATGAGTAATTGTTGCATGTCGTTATAACTTGCTTTATTAGGATATTACTTTAGTTTTCTGATTTCGCGCTTCGCCAGGCGGATGTAATCGAGCAAGGGGCGGGATGCCGGACATGTGTACACGCAACTGCCACATTCCACACAGTCAGCCACGTTGTGCGCCTTGGCGTCCACCCACAGTGACTGTTCGCTCTGGGCGGCCAGCAGATAGGGTTCCAGCCCCATGGGACAGACGCCCACGCATGAGGCGCAACGGATGCAGGGCTCCGGGGCACGCCGGCGCGTGACGCTCTCGGGAAGGACGAGCACGCCGCTCATGCCCTTGGTGGTGGGTGTGTCGAGCGTGGCCATGGCGCGTCCCATCATAGGACCGCCGGATATGACCTTGCCCGTGTTCTCAGGCAGACCGCCCGCAGCTTCTATCAGAGCGGATACGGGAGTCCCCACCTTGACCAGGAAATTGCCGGGATTGGCCAGGTCCGGACCTGTCACAGTCACCACGCGGCTCGTGAGCGGCAGACCCTTCTCGCACGCCTGCCACACGGCATAGGCCGTGGCCACATTGTCCACTATGGCACCTACATACACCGGAAGCGCGCCGGGAGGCACCTGACGGCCCAACACGGCGTCGATGAGCTGCTTCTCGCCGCCTTGGGGGTATTTCTTCTTCAGGGTGACGACCTTCACTCCCTTGTGATGTGTGGCCGCCTCTGTCATGGCCGCGATGGCCTCCGGCTTGTTCTCCTCGATACCTATGTAGCAGACATCGACCTTGACGGCCTTCATGAGCCAGCGGGCTCCGCGCACCACCTCGTCTGGATGCTCCTGCATGAGGCGGTCGTCACATGTAAGCCACGGCTCACATTCCGCGCCATTGATTATCACGAACTCCGGACGGTACTCCTTGCCCGGGGAGAGTTTGACCGCCGTGGGGAACGTGGCGCCTCCCAGTCCCACCACGCCGCAGGCGGCAACGCGGGCCACTATGTCGGCGGGGGAATAATGCTCCTCGAGGCTCATGGGAGCCAGCGGCTCGGTGTCGGCCTGTTCGGGGTCGCATGTTATCTCTATCGCGTCAGCCGGATAGCCGGCCACGTCACGCACCGTGACAAACCTCTTCACGGTGCCTGCCACGGGAGAGTGTATGGCCGCGCTCACATAGCCTCCGGCCTTGGCTATCAGCTGTCCGGCAAGCACCTTGTCGCCGGCCTTCACCTCCGGAACCGCCGGGGCGCCTATGCTCTGGGAGAGCATGACGGTGACGGTAGCCGGACTTACCGGCGCGGTAATGGCCACTCCGCCGGTACGCTTGCAGTCATCGGGGTGTATGCCCCCCTTGCGGAATGTCTTTATCATGCTGTCACAGGATTTTTAACGGTGAGTATGGTGTGGCGCGGGCAAGCCTCGACGCATGCCCCGCAACGTGTGCACTTTTCCGCGTCTATGAACGCGAGCGAGGCGGTGAGGCTTATCGCCTCGGACGGGCATGTCTTCTTGCATTTGCCGCAGCCGATGCAGCTTACCTCGCATTCCTTCATGGCCTGGGGGCCCTTGTCCTTGTTTTTGCAGGACACGAAGACAATCGAGTCATGCCCCTCCGGGATGGAAGCGAGCTGCATCACCCCTCGGGGACAGGCTCCGGAACATTTGCCGCAACCCACACATTTCGCAAGGTCCACCACAGGCAAGCCGGTGTCGGAGTCAATATGCAGGGCGTCATAAGGGCACGCCTCCACGCAGTCGCCGCATCCCAGGCATCCGTAAGGGCAGTCTGACTCGCCTTCGCAGAACGACGCCTCTATGGCGCAGCGGCGCACGCCGTCATAACGCCTCACCTCGGGGCGCAGGCTGCAAGTGCCGGAACATGCCACCACGGCGCGCTTCGTCACCGCACCGCTCACCTTCAGGCCGATTATGTCGGCTATGCGGGCCATGCCGTCTGAGCCGGAACTGGGGCAGTACACCCCGTCGAGCGACGTGGCCGATGCGCAGGCACAGGCGAAATCGTGACAGCCCTTGTAGCCACAGGCTCCGCAATTGGCACCCGGAAGCAACTCCTCGATCTCGCCAATGCGCTCATCCTCATGTACATAGAATTTCCGCGCCACGAAATACAGCACGGCAGCGGCGAGTATGCCAATACCCCCCATAAGGAATATAGTATGCCAAATCAAATCCATATAGTGATTTTAGGTCAATTATGTTTCATGGTCTTCATACGCCGATGCGGAGGGACACATGGATGGCCTGGATGGCCGCCTCCACAAGACATGTCTCTCCCACAGACATGGGATGACCCCACAACAGTCCGGCTCCATGACGACGGCCTCAAGGCCGTGGCCAAACGTCCGCAAAATTACAAAAACAATATGACTCTCCAAAGCAAATTACGGAAATTTTTCCATAATGCCGAATCGAAACTCCATCGAAACTCCATCAGCCGCCCTGCGGTGGGCACACGCGCACTCCCTGAAGACATGAAAACCGGACCGGCATTGCATGGGAGCGCCGGTCCGGTACAAACACAATGTATTGAACGTCAACGAATAACGACTCTATATTTTTTGCCGTTGAAAATCACTATATCGCCGTCGGCGGGGGTCTGCACGATGGTGCCGTCAATCCTCACACACGGGCCGTCGATCTGGTCCGCGCCTATGCTTTCGACACCGCTTGCGGAATTGATTATAACGGTCTCGCAGGAGTCGTTGGCAGGGTCGTGGTCGTCGGGCAACAGAGTGCGCGCCGTCATCTTGTATGATTTGTGCGCCGTGAACTCATACTTGGTGCCGAACGTGAAGGAGACGGTCTCCCCGGGAGCTATCACCTCGGTCAAGGTGTCGAGCTGAGGCATCGAGCCTATCTGATACTGCATGGGGATGTTGCCTACGGGAGCCTCGCCATAGTTCATGACCAAAACGGTCACGTCGCTTTGCCCCAGGTCGGCACCTGACTCGGGAGAGACTATGGCCACGACGCCCACATCCTGCGTGAGGCAGCGCACCTCGGCCTCGGCGCTGTCGTTGGAGCCATCGGCATCCTTGGGCAGGGAGACCGTAGCCACGATGCGGTAGTCGCCCTGACGCTTCATGTCCACCACGCCGGGAAGAGTGTATGAGACATCCTGGCCCATGGCCACAGAGGGCACGGTGCCTTGGAGCTCGCCCACAGACTCACCGTCGTAATACACAACGGCGCTCACGGGCACTCCGAAAATGTCGGCCTCTCCGTAATTGCGTACCGTCACGGTAACCGCCTCGCTTTCAGAAAGGACGCCGTCGACGGGAGCGGAAATCTCTGTAACGCCTGCATCAAGGCGCAACGACGTGGAGGTCACGAATGCGGTGAATACATTGTCCTCAGGATTGATATCTCCCTCGGGCGAAGCCGTGAGGCGCAGCTCATAGACCCCCTCATGCGAAAAGTCTACCGGTTGGCTGAATGTATATTCTACAGCTTCGTCACCGTCCGGGATGTCTGCATAACCGTCGACGACCACCTCGGGCTCGCCATCCCTGCACACCTGGAGCCTGACAGGGACAGCCGTCAAATCGCCCTTGCCCATGTTGCGGAGGGTGACGACCACCTTCTCCTCCTCGCCGAGCACACCGGATACGGGTTCCGTGATTCCGCAGACGGCCACATCGACCACGGGCAGGCTGACAATAGTGCGGCTCA
>URZM01000144.1 GCA_900552315.1 uncultured Bacteroidales bacterium
AACGGCTGCGAGATGGTCAACGAAGAGCTGTGGGGTCTGCGCAAGCTGGCTTATCCCATCGAGAAGAAGAGCACGGGCTTCTATTGCCTGTTCCAGTGGGCCGGCGCACCCGACATGGTCAAGAAGCTGGAGACAACGTTCCGTCGCGACGAGCGTGTGATACGTTTCCTCACATTCCGTCTCGACAAATATGCAGTAGAGTATGCCGAGAAGCGTCGCCACGTGCGCGCCCAGAAGGCAGCAGAGGCTCCCGTAGAGGCAGCCGCCGCAGAAGAAACCGAAACATCAAAGGAGGACTAATCACATGGCACAGAACAACAGCGAAATCCGTTATCTCACTCCCCTGTCCGTAGACACGAAGAAGAAGAAATACTGCCGCTTCAAGCGCAGCGGTATCAAGTATATCGACTACAAGGATCCCGAGTTCCTCAAGAAGTTCCTCAACGAGCAGGGCAAGATCCTGCCCCGCCGCATCACAGGCACATCCTTGAAGTTCCAGCGTCGCGTAGCCAAGGCCGTGAAGCGTGCCCGCCACCTGGCCCTGCTCCCCTACGTAACCGACCTCATGAAATAAGTAACCCCATCCCGTAAAACGACTAAGATATGAAGATTATTCTGAAAGAGAACGTAGCCAACCTCGGTTATAAGGACGACGTAGTCGAAGTAAAGGATGGCTATGGCCGCAACTACCTGATACCCCAGGGCAAGGCCGTTATCGCCAACGCATCTGCCCTCAAGCAGCTCGCAGAGGACCAGAAGCAGCGTGCCCACAAGATTGCAAAGATGCTCGAGGATGCCAAGGCAGCAGCCGCCGCCATCGAAGGCGTATCGCTCACCATCGCTACCAAGACCAGCGCCACAGGCACTATCTTCGGTTCCGTGGGCGCAATCCAGATAGCCGAGGCTCTCGAGAAGCTCGGCCACAACATCGACCGCAAGCTCATCTCCATCAAGGAGACCGTCAAGGAAGTGGGCAACTACAGCGCTACCGTGAAGTTCCACAAGGAGGTATCCGTAGAGATTCCTTTCGAGGTAGTAGCCGAGTAAGCACCCGCTCCCGCAGCGACAGAACATACACCAGGGCGGAGTTTCCGAAGCGGAGGCCCCGCCCTGCCATTTCTCACCATCCCTCTTCTCTCCACATAAATACCCACCTCAATGTATTTTGACGAGCTTGACCTCGGCGACGACCTGCTTGACGCACTCGACGCCATGCACTTTGACGAATGTACCCCCATACAGGCAATGGCCATTCCTCCCGCCCTTGAGGGGAAGGACCTTATGGCCATAGCGCAGACCGGTACGGGCAAGACCGCAGCCTATCTGCTGCCCGTGCTGGAACGTCTCACCTACGGCGACTACCCTACCGACGCGATAAACTGCGTCATCATGACCCCTACGCGTGAGCTGGCTATGCAGATAGACCACCAGATGGAGGGTTTCGCCTATTATCTGCCGGTAAGCTCGCTGCCTATATATGGAGGTACGGACGGACGCGGGTTCTCGCAGCAGCAACATGGTCTGAAGCAGGGCGCCGACGTGGTGATAGCCACCCCGGGCAGACTCCTGGCCCACTTGCAGATGGGATATTGCGACCTCTCGAAAGTCAGCTTCTTCATACTCGACGAGGCTGACAGGATGCTCGACATGGGTTTCTACGAGGACATCATGTCCATAGCCAAACATCTTCCCAAGGAGCGCCAGACCCTCATGTTCTCGGCCACGATGCCTGCCAAGATCAAACAGCTCGCCAACACGCTGCTCACCGATCCGGTGGAGGTCAAGACCCAGATCAGCCGCCCGGCAGAAGCCATAGAGCAAAGCGCGGCCGTGGTCTACGAGCCTCAGAAAGAGGGGATGCTGCGCCACCTGCTCAAGACCAAGGCCAAGGAGAGGGTCATAGTATTCGTGGCCTCCAAGCTCAAGGTCAAGGACCTGACGCGCTCTCTGCGCCGGGCCGGCGTAAAAGCTGCCGAGATGCACTCTGACCTGGACCAGGACAAACGCGAAGAGGTGATGCTCGCCTTCCGCGCCGGACGCATAGACGTGCTTGTGGCCACCGACATCGTGGCTCGAGGCATCGACATTGACGACATAGCGATGGTAGTGAACTATGACGTGCCCCGCGAGGCCGAAGACTATGTACACAGGATAGGACGAACCGCACGTGCCGGAGCCGGAGGCAAAGCCGTGACACTCGTGGGTCCGCAAGACCAGTTCCGCTTCGGTGCCATAGAGCGTTTCCTGAAATATGAGGTGCGCAAAGAGGAGATTCCCGAGTCATTGGGCGAGGCTCCCGCATACGAGCCCTCACGCCGTCAGGGTCGGGGAGGCGCAGCGAAAAAAGGACAGGGCAACGGGTCAAAAGGCTCCGGCAAGGGACGCGGACGCAAAGACAGACCTGCGGCCTCGCACAAGAAATCCGCATCTCCGGTTCAACAAAACAATACGGCTCCCTCACAGGACAACGCCGCCTCGGCAGAGAACGGCAACGAGAAACCGGTCAAGAAGCATCGTCGCCCCTGGCGAGGCAAGCGCAAGCCCGACAACAAGTCCAAAGGCGAATAAACGCCTCGGTCATTCATGATGATAAGGTTCATGGCGCAGTATGGTCATGGCCCTGTAGACCTGCTCAGTGAAGAACAGGCGTATCATCTCGTGGCTGAAGGTCATCTTCGACAGGGATATCTTACCGTCGGCACGCGAATACATGGCCGGAGAGAATCCGTAGGGTCCGCCCACCACGAATATGAGCCTCTTCAGCCCGGAAGCCATCTTTCCGCTCAGGTATGCGGAAAACTCCATGGAGGTGTATTCCTTGCCACGCTCGTCCAGCAGCACCACGAAATCCGATGGCTGCACCGCACCGAGAAACACCTTTCCCTCACCTTCTTTCTGCTGGTCCTCGCTCATGTTCTTCGTGTTCTTGACATCCGGGAGTACCCGTACAGAATATGGTACGTAATGCCGCAGCCTTTCCAGATACACCTTGGTAGCCATCTCAAGCGTGGCCGAGGAATTTTTCCCTATGACAAGCAATTGGATTTCCATATTTTTCACTAATTTTGCAAGGAATACATTTTCCCGTTGACAACGCAAAATTACTAAATAAAAATATGAAGACCAAAGACGAACTGATAGACGAGCTCCTGGACCTCGCCTTCGCCGAGGATGTGGGCGACGGCGACCACACCACCCTTTCCACCATACCTGCCGAGGCGCGAGGCAAAAGCCGGCTGCTCATAAAGGAAGAAGGAATACTGGCCGGCGTGGACATCGCCCGGAAGGTTCTGGAAAAGGTGGACCCCACGCTCAAGATGGAGGAGACCATCCATGACGGCACACATGTTAAACCGGGCGACGTGGCCTTCACCGTGGAAGGCTCGGTCCGCTCCCTGCTGATAGCCGAGCGCACCATGCTCAACATAATGCAGCGCATGAGCGGCGTGGCGACAATGACCCACAAATACCAAAGCCGCCTGGAGGGGCTGCACACCCGTGTGCTCGACACACGCAAGACCACTCCCGGCATGCGTATGCTGGAGAAAGAGGCGGTCCGCATCGGCGGAGGCACCAACCACCGCATAGGTCTTTTCGACATGATCCTCATCAAGGACAACCATATAGACTTTGCCGGAGGAATTGAGAAGGCCATAACCGCCGCCCGCGACTACTGCAAAGCCAACGGCAAGGAAGACCTCAAGATAGAGGTGGAGGTGCGCAGCCTCGACGACATACGCCGCGTGCTCGCCTTGGGAGGCGTTGACCGTATAATGTTTGACAATTTCACCCCCGAGCTGACCCGCGAGGCCGTGAAGCTCGTGGGCGGACGCTGCGAGACCGAATCCTCGGGCGGCATCACGCTCGATACACTGCGTGCCTACGGCGACACCGGCGTGGATTTCATCTCCGTGGGTGCGCTCACCCACTCCGTCAAGGGCCTGGACATGTCCTTCAAAGCCATGTGATCACAGTTTTTCTAAATAATACAAAGACATGCAAAAATTCATTTTATCCGCCATCGCCCTCGCAGCGCTGTCCGCAACCCCGGCTATAGCCAAAGACCGCGTGACCCACAACCCCGCCGCCACCAACGAGGACGTGATACTGCATGCGTGGAGCTGGAATTTCCCCACCATAGCAGACAACATGAAGGCCATCTCCGAGGCCGGATACACCATAGTGCAGACCTCTCCCGCACAGGCATGCCTCACCCCTCCGGAGGGCAACACGCGACTGTTCTCGCAGCCCGGCGAGAAGGGGGGCAACTGGTACCACTACTACCAGCCTACCGACTGGACCATAGGCAACGACATAGTGGGCACACGTGACCAGCTGAAGGCCATGCTCGACTCAGCTGCGAAATATGACGTGCGCGTTATAGTGGACGTGCTTCCAAACCACACCGCCTTCAACGTGGACCTGGTGTCAGACAACATGGTCAAGGCCGTCGGCGGCCGCGACAAGCTCTACCACAGCCAGGGACTGCGTGCCGTGCAGGACTACAACGACCGCCTGCAATGCACCCTATGGGGCTCGGGCGCGCTGCCTGACGTGAACACAGAGAATCCCGATTTCCAGAAATATTACATGCAGTACGTGAACGACCTGCTCAACCTCGGCGTGCGTGGATTCCGCTATGACACGGCCAAGCACATAGGCGTACATTCAGACCCCGTAGACACCGCCTCCGGAGTCAAGGTCAACGATTTCTGGGACGTGGCCACAGGCCGCAAGGCAGTGAAAGGGGTGAAACTCGCAGTGCCGTATGACGAACTGTTCGTATACGGCGAGGTGCTTCAGGACAAGAACGTGCCTGAGGCCGAGTATGCCGACTATTTCGGACAGACAGCCTCCGGCTACGGCCATTGGCTGCGACAGGCCCTGGAGCACAAATCGGCCAAAGGCATAGACATGAAGGACTGGCACCACGAGGCCGCGCCCGAATACCTGACCACCTGGGTGGAAAGCCATGACACATATTGCAACGCCCACGAGAGCGCCGGACTGACCGACGACCAGATACGCATGGGTTGGGTGTTCCTCACAGCCCGCCAGAACGGTGTACCCCTGTTCTTCTCGCGTCCGGCCGGCTCAGGCCCGGGCAATGTATGGGGCGACAATGTGGCCGGCGCGCGCGGCAACGACCAGTTCATGCACCCTGAGGTAGCCGCCGTCAACAAGTTCCGCCAGGCCATGAAGGGGCAGAAAGAAGATGTCCAGGTCAGCGACAACGGGCACGTGCTTCTCGTGAGCCGTGGCAAGAAGGGCGCTGCCGTGGTCAACATCAACGACTATGCCGACTATGTGGACCTGCCCACCACCCTGCCCAACGGCAAGTATGTGGACCAGGTACACGGCAAGGAGTTCAAGGTGGCAGGGGGTCGCCTCAAGGGCATCCTCGCGCCCATGACCTCGTACATCCTCACGAAATAACCCTCTGACGCCGCACACCCTTCGCAGTGTGTCAGAATGGCCGAGATACAAGGCTCCCGACCCTTTCCCGTCTCGGCGATTCGCGAAGCGAATCCACAATAAAAAAGCCCCACGATATGCGAGAGGGAGGGCGATGAGCCCTCCTCTCTCGTCTT
>URZM01000145.1 GCA_900552315.1 uncultured Bacteroidales bacterium
CCATCATGGAGGCTACGCCGTCCACACTCAAATCAGGGTTGCTCATCTCGGCCTCAAGTATCTCCAAAAAACGGCGATAGAAATCATTGTCGATATCTGCCGCTCCTTTGACACCGTCGGCCACCGTAAGGGCTGGCCGGGTAACGGCACATCCCGCCACACCCGGGCCGCACAGCTCCTTTATCCGCTTGCGGTTTTCTATGAGTACGGCACACTGCGCCTTCAGCACCGCGCCGCTGAAAGGCTTGGCCAGATAGCCGTCAGCGCCGCTGCGGAAGCCCTGCACGCGCTGCTCGTCGAGCGAGCACGCGGTGAGCATCAGCACCGGGATATGGGAGGTGGTCATCTCTTCTTTCAGCAATCGGCAGCACTCAAGGCCATCCATCCCCGGCATCATCACGTCACATATCACGAGGTCAGGCACATATTTCACCGCTTTCCTTACACCCTCCGCGCCCCCGCAGGCCGTAAGCACGTTGTAGTCGGGGCCGAGCAGCGTGGTCAGCATCATCCGTATGTCGGCATTGTCATCTATGACAAGCACGAGGGGCTTGGCCGTGTCGAACTCCGTCTCTGGCTCCACCTCGTCAAGCTCCGCGTCCACCTCCTCTGGCGTGATGGTCCCGGGCATCTCACCGGCGGCAGCCTCGGTATGCCGCAGCGGCAACCTTACCGTAAACACGGATCCTTCCTTCGGCACGCTCTCCACGGCAATACTCCCTCCATGCAGTTCCACGAAAGCCTTGCATACAGACAGTCCTATGCCCGAGCCCTCCGGATGCACCCGGTCCACCTGATAGAAGCGGTCGAAGATATTGCCCAAGTCTTGTTCACTGATGCCTCCCCCGGTGTCGGCCACACTTATCGCCACCTCGTCCCCATCCCGGCGGCATGACACAGTGATGGTCCCGTTGCAGGGCGTGTGCTTGAAAGCATTGGACACCAGGTTGAAAAACACGCGCTCTATCTTCTCCACATCAAAGGCGACAGAGAGCGACGGCTCATCCTCAGGCAAGTCGAGCACCAGCTTTATGCCCCTTTTCCGCGCAAGCGCCTGGAAGGACTCCGTCCACTCCCGCAGATGAGAGAAAAGGTCGGTCTCGCTGAGACATAGGCCAAGTCGGTCGTTCTCATATTTCCTGAAATCAAGAATCTGGTTTATAAGCCGACGCAAAATACGCACATTCTTGTCCGCTATCTTCATGAGCGTATGTTGGGAGGCGCTCAGGTTGTCTGCATCCCTGAGCTGCGCCACCGGCTCGCTGATGAGGGTGAGAGGGGTGCGCAGGTCATGGGACACATTGGTGAAAAACATCAGCTTGGAACGGGTGGCCTCCTGCAGCTTCTCGTTCAATTCCCGCTGCTTGTCCCGCTCTTCCTGCAGCATCCGGTTCTGCTCCAGCAGCTCCGCCTGGTGCCGCTTGTGCTGCCAGAAGGCCCGGAGTACCAGAAAGACTACGCCGAACAAGAGAAGGATTATGACTATGCTGGCATAGAACAGGGTAGTCTGCGAGGAGTGGCGCGCCCAGTAATCGTCTATACGCGTCTTGAGTATCTTCATCTTGCCTGTCTCCTCCTTCATCGTCTGGTCCTGAAGCAGGAGTATGTCGGCGTTGCTGAGGTCCACCGCCGACGCCACCGGCAGTATCTGCTCCCTCTCGAAAGGCTCTCCTTTCAGGATGGCAAGCGCCGTGCGTATGATGCGGTGCCCCTCGGTGGGGTACAGGAAAGTGGCGTCAAGCACGCTGTCCGCCACCGCCCGGATGCCTATGTCCGGAGCCGCGTCGATACCTATAACCTTGATGTCATCCCTTCCGAGCCGTGCGGCCACCTCCGCGCCCCCTATGGCCATACGGTCGTTGTGCGCATATATGAGGTCGGTCTCAGGATGGGATTTCAGCAGCGAGTCTATGGCCGGCATGGCGTCCTCTTTGTTCCAGTTGCCCGTAACACTCGCCACAAGCTCTCCCCCTCCCCGCTCGAACTCCTGCTTGAAACCCTCATGGCGGCCATCGGCCGGAGTGGAGCCGGGACGGCCATACACCTCGATGGCCTTGGCGTCAGGCCCCGACAGATGCAAAGCGTAATGCGCCGCCGCCCTTCCCAGGCCATGGTCATCGGCTCCTATTCGGGCTGTGTAGCTGTCTCCATTTATATTGCGGTCAAAGACTATGACCGGGGTACCGCCGTCATATATATCCTTTATTACCGGTGTCAGCGCAGCTGCCTCGTTGGGAGCGACAATAATTATGTCAAAACCGTTGTCAGCGAAATAGCGCAGGTCGGCTATCTGCCGGGCGTTGTCGTCATCCGCCGAGCGTATCTCAACCTCTACGTCGTCATGAAGCATGGCCTCACGCTCTATCTCGTCATTCATCTTCGCCCGCCAGTCGTCAGAGCTGCACTGCGACACTCCTATCCTGTAAACCTTCTTCTTCGCGCATCCTCCCGTCAGGAACAGCGCCAACGCAAGCAGGGCGCCAATACATATTCGCATCAACCGGTCAGTCGTCCTCATCGTCATTGCCTGGATTTTCACGCCGCAAATATAACTAAAATTATGCGATTATCAGTGCGAAACCTTTGATATTTCGGGCTTTGCATCATTTTTACCATTATATGCACGCTCTGTTATACACCCCTTCTATTCTTTTATAGTACCTTTGCCTCACCGAAACTGATACTTATAAAACTCTACAATATGAAGAAACGACTATCAAGGTCCTTGGCCGCAGCCCTTGCGCTATCCTCGCTTTGCGCCTACCCGGCCGATGGAATAAAGATCGAGCACCTGGGCGTGAACAACACGCTCGTGCGTGTCTCCGGCCCGGAGCGCTATCTGCTACTCCCCGTACAGGAGAGCAACGACGACGCGCGGGTGAACGTCTTGGTCGACGGCAAAATCGCAGAGACCCTATACGTGCGGCTCGCACAAAGCAAGACCGACTATACCGTGCCGCTTGACCTTGCGGACTACCGGGGCAAGGACGTGATTCTCGACATAGTGTCGGCTCACGGACGTGGCTCCGTGCGTGAGGCCGAGGATGACGCTTGCTGGAAAGGGCTCGTCCTGACGGACTCGCTCGACCTCTCTGACCGCGAAAGGAAATACCGCCCCATGTTCCATCACACGCCGCTTTACGGATGGATGAACGACCCCAACGGCATGTTCTACAAGGACGGCAAATGGCACCTCTACTATCAGTACAACCCTTACGGCTCCAAGTGGCAGAACATGACGTGGGGCCATTCCGTGTCCGGGAACCTTACGGACTGGGAGCATCTCCCCACAGCCATCAGCCCGGACGGTCTCGGCTCCATCTTCAGCGGCAGCTGCGTGGTGGACAGCGCCAACACCGCCGGGTTCGGCCGCGACGCGGTCATCGCGCTCTACACATCGGCTGGCACAAGCCAGATGCAAAGCCTCGCGGCAAGCGATGACGGCGGCCTGACATTCCAAAAATATCCCGCCAACCCGGTACTTACATTGGAAAGCGAGGCCCGTGACCCCAACATGTTCTGGAACGAGAATACCGGCGAATGGAACCTGGTGCTTGCCCATGCCCTGGACCACGAGATGCTCTTCTTCTCGTCGCCTGACCTCAAGACATGGACCCTGAAAAGCGCGTTCGGCAAGGGGGAAGGGGCACAAGGGGGCGTATGGGAATGTCCGGACCTGTTCCCCCTCGCCGTCGACGGTTCCGGAGCAATGAAATGGGTGCTGCTCTGCAACATTAATCCCGGAGGACCTTTCGGAGGAAGCGCCACTCAGTATTTCGTGGGAGACTGGGACGGCGTCACATTCACCGCCGACACTGACGCCTATGGCAAGATTCCCACCAAATGGCTCGACTACGGCAAGGACCATTACGCCACCGTCTCTTGGTCCGGCGCGCCTGACGGACGACGCACGGTGATAGGATGGATGAGCAACTGGCAATACGCGGCAGATGTACCCACCTTGCAGTACCGGAGCGCCAACACCCTGCCAAGGGAGATGGGCCTGTTCCGCG
The DNA here is from genome assembly GCA_900552315.1 of uncultured Bacteroidales bacterium. Taxonomy (GTDB): domain Bacteria; phylum Bacteroidota; class Bacteroidia; order Bacteroidales; family Muribaculaceae; genus Lepagella. Next base: position 4,014 of record URZM01000145.1, read on the forward strand.
CCCCTGACGGCGAGATATACGCCTCATCTTCTCCTTCTCCCGAATTGCTCGGCATCCGCGACAGGCTATGTGTGAAAGCCGGAAAGACACGTCTCGGCGCCAAGGAGCGCGTCTATGCCCTCCCTTCCTCAAACGGCGGGGTATGCGAAATCCTGGCGGACATAGATGCCAAGAAGGCTGAAAAGGTCACTCTCTCCCTTTCGAACAAAGCCGGAGACGTGGTCGTAATGACTTACGACCCCATAGCGCACACCATGTCTTTCGACCGCACGCGAAGCGGAATCGTGGATTTCAGCGAGAATTTCCCCGCAGTCACCGAAAGTCCCACCTTCGAGGACTCCGGGAGGGTGGCTCTCAGGATTTTCGTGGACAAGTCAAGCGTTGAGCTTTTCGGCGATGACGGACATTTCGCCATGACCAATCTCGTATTTCCCACTGAGCCGTACACGACCCTCTCACTCTCCTCTTCCGGCGGGAACGCCCGCATCGATTCTCTTAAAATCTATTCAATCAAGACAACTCAGCCATGACACAATCAATCACGAACGACCGAAAATCGTTCCTGCTCCAGATAATTCCGGTGATGCTGTGCTTCTTCGCCATGGGCTTCGTAGACCTGGTAGGCACCGCCTCCAACTACGTGCAGAAGGACTTGGGGCTTACAGACTCACAGGCAAACCTGTTCCCGTCCCTGGTGTTCTTCTGGTTCCTTATTTTCTCGGTGCCTACCGGGATGCTCATGAACCGTATAGGACGCAAGAAGACCGTCCTGCTGAGCCTTGTCATCACCGCCGTATCCCTGCTCATCCCTATAGCCGGAGACAGCTACGCGATAATGCTGCTCGCCTTCTCCATGCTCGGCATCGGCAACGCCGTGATGCAGACTTCGCTCAATCCCCTTGTCTCCAACCTTATAGGCGATGACAAGCTGGCCTCGACCCTTACTTTCGGCCAGTTTGTAAAGGCGATAGCCTCTTTCCTCGCCCCGATTCTCGCCGCGTGGGGAGCCACCACCCTCATGCCTACCTTCGGACTCGGATGGCGCGTGCTCTTTGTCATATACGCCGTGGTCTGCATACTCTCTGTCTCGGCCCTTGCCGCCACGCCCATCGAGGAGGAGCGTCCGGACAAGGCTTCCGGAATCAAAGAGTGCCTCAAGCTCCTGGGGCGTCCCTTCATCCTTCTATGCTTCATCGGCATCATGTGCCATGTAGGCATCGACGTGGGCACCAACACCACCGCGCCCAAGATTATAATGGAGCGCCTGCGCCTTCCTCTCGAACAGGCAGGGTTCGCCACAAGCGTATATTTCATTTTCCGCACCGCCGGATGCTTCCTCGGGGCCTTCATCCTCCGCATCATGAGTCCGAAAATTTTCTTTGGAGTCAGCGTCGTGATGATGCTCGTGGCCATGGGCATGCTCCTCGTATGCGGCACACTCGCCTCCATATATGTGGCACTCGCCCTCATAGGTTTCGGCAACTCCAACATCTTCTCGGTGGTATTCTCTCAGGCTCTCACTTTTGCCCCCAAGGAGCGCAACGAGG
>URZM01000146.1 GCA_900552315.1 uncultured Bacteroidales bacterium
CGGACCTTGCTCTCTCGGTGGTCAACGCCGCCGACAAGAATTATCTTCTGGTGACCGGCACCACCGACGGCAAGCCTTGCGAAGGGCTGAACGTGAAGTTCACGCGTGAGAGGTCCGCCACCACTGTGAACGCGACCACCGACAACAACGGACTCGCGCCATTCCCGGCCAACTGGGACCGCGTGTCTGTGGAAGCACAGGTGCGTCGTGGCGAAGATGTGCAGACACTCAGCAAATGGATCTACCGCAACACCCCTTCCATGGAGCCTTCTGCAGACGCTCTCGTACTCACTGACCTCGCACTCTACCATCCCGGCGACACATGCCGGTTCACTGCCATAGCCTATGAGCGGGACAACCGGAACCTCAAGAGATCGCCCCTGTCCGGCACACAGCTACGCGCCATACTCTTCAACACATCCTACACCCCATGCGACACCCTGGACATTACATCAGGGAGAGACGGCAGGGCCACAGGCTCGTTTGTCCTTCCCAAAGACGGCATGAACGGCGTCTGCATCATCCGCATCTACCAGGGCGACAACACCGAGAGGCAAATAGGCATCGCCAGCGTGCGCGTGGAGCAATACAAACAACCTTCCTTCTTTGTGGAACTCGACAAAGTTCAGAACATTGTACCCGGCGACATGCTCACAGTGAACGGCAAGGCCACCACCTACAGCGGTATGCCGGTGAGCGGAGCGGCCGTGAAAGTGAATATAGAGACCATGTCCCTGTGGTGGTTCAATGATCTGCACGGTTCGTATTCCGCCGACACCACCACAGACTCCGAAGGACGCTTCACCCTCTCCCTCTCCACCGACCGCCTGGCCGACACCGATTTCAAGAACCAGTATTACCGCATACAGGCAGCCGCCACCTCCGAGTCCGGGGAAAGTCAGCAAAGCGAATATATAAGTTTCTACATCGGCTTCGAGGTGAAAATACGTTACTCCGGGCCTAAAGATCTGTGCGGCGACACGGACACGCTGAAACTGCCCTTCAGCGTGATAGGCGGACAAGGAGAGAGACAGCCTCTCGACTACAAGATTGAATCTCTCGATGGCGCAGTCGTACTCTCAGGTCAAAGCCCCACGTCAACTTTAGAGCTGAGCGCAGCCACACTACCGTCAGGGACATACACCATTGAGGTGAACGCTGCCGGGACCAAATGCGATGAAACAGTGACTGTTTACCGGGCTTCGGACACAGTGCCCCCGCTCTCCACCGCCCTTTGGGTGCCGGAGTCCGGAATCACGGTACCCGCAGGTGCCTCCACGGTAGAGGTGCCTGTGGGCTCATCGCGAGCAAACTATATTTTCTATATGGTGAGCGACCCTGACGGCATTGTCGACAAAGGCTTCATCAGGCCGGAGGGCAAGATTGAAAAGCTGAAAGCAACGGCTCCCGCCTCACGCAATGAGCGTGTCTGGGTGACGTTCTGTACCGTTGACTCTTGCGAGACAAGCAGCAACACTGTCACAATCACGCCTGCCATAGCCCTCGAGAAGGTTAAGGTCGAGAAAATTTCGTTCCGCGACAAGATAAACGCGGGCGGGGAGCAGCGCTGGACGTTCCGCTACACACTTGCGGACAAGGGTCTGACCGAGATACCCGTGGTGGCCACGCTTACAGACAAATCACTCAATGCCATTTACCCTTTCAGGTGGGAGGCGCTCTATGAGCCCTATATCAACCGCAGCGTCTCCATAACGCAACGCTTGAACAATTACTCCCAGTCACTGAACCTGTGGCACCCATACGGGAAGGAGCTCAAGTATCCATATATCGGTATTCCCGACATCAACACATACGGAAACGACCTCTACAACCGCTACGGGAATATCCGTATCCGAGGCGCATACACCATGGCTAACGCAACGACAAAGAGAGCGCCTGAACCGGATGCCGCTCCCCTCTACGCCATGTCCGAAAAAGTAGAGTACGATGAGGTTGTGGTTGTGGGCTACGGAACAGTTGCAAAAGAAAGCCTTACAGGTAGCGTGGCCATAGTCAATGAAGAAGAAATGGCTGACGAAGGGGGAGCAGGTGGCGCAGCACAGGAGCAATCGGTCAAGTACCGTCCCGCAGAAATGCCCGTTGCCTGGTTCAAGCCCAACCTCAGCACCGACAGCGAAGGTGTGCTGGAAATCAGCTTTACGGCTCCCGATTTCAACACCACATGGCAACTCCAGATGCTGGGATATGACAAAGACATGCTCTCGGCCCTCACCGTGGAGGATGTCGTGGCCTCGAAACCGGTGATGGTGTCCACCAACTCGCCAAGGTTCCTGCGCACGGGTGACCAGGTCACACTCATGGCCACCGTCTACAACAACACTGACCATGAGGCTGACCTGTCGGCCCGTATGGAAATCTATGATCCCCTGACCGGCAACACCCTCACCCTAAAAGATTTCTCCCCCGCAAAGGTGAGCGCCATGGGTTCGCGCGTGGTGGCGTTGGAGTTCAGGGCACCTGCCGACCTGGAGTTTGTCGCATACCGTGTCTACGGAAGCGCCGACGGATTCTCGGACGGGGAGCAAAGTCTGGTGGCAATAGTGCCGTCAAGCACACCGGTCACCGAGTCCTGGCCATTCTACATGGCTCCCGCCAGCGAATCCCGCTCCTTGACACTGCCGAAACTCGACCCTGAGGCCCAAGTATATTTCCAGTATTGCGACAACCCCGTCTGGGAGTGCGTGACAGCGCTTCCCGACATGACCTCAGATCCGGACGCGAGCATACTTAGCGTGGCGGACAACATGTACGGCAACGCTATCGCCGCCGGTCTCGTGCGTCGATATCCGCAACTCGGACAGGCTATCAAGACCTGGAGCGAGGAAGGAGACTCCACACTCGTCTCAAAGCTGCAGCGCGACTCAGAGCTGAAAACGGTGGCTCTGGAAAAGACCCCGTGGGTTCTCAACGCGCAGGCCGAGACATTGCGCATGGGCAGTCTCACTAACCTGCTCGACACAGACAACTGCAAGAAAACCTTGGAACAGGCCATGAAACGCCTCGTCTCCGAGCAAAAGAACGGTGGCTGGTCCTGGTGCGAGGGGATGGAGCCCTCCATGTACATAACCGCCCAGGTGCTCTGGAGACTCGGCATGCTCTCGCACATGGGGTATCTGCCACAGGCTGACCGCGTACAGGGCATGATAGAGTCCGCCCTGCGCTTCTGCGACCAAGAGCTGTACAGAGACTATGTACGCTCAGACAGGCAGTTCAGCACCACGCAGATGCTCGACTATCTGTACATCCGCTCCTTCTTCCCCTCCGTGGCCATGAGCTCTGAGTTCTCGACACTGAAAAGAAAAGCCATCGCCGCCGTCAAGGATGAGTGGAAGGGGTTCGGGATTTACCACAAAGCCACAGCCGCCACGCTGCTAAGCCGCGAGAAGCAACCCATGCTCGCACGCACCATACTGGAGTCGCTCAACCAGTATGCGAGCAAGAGCGAGGAGCGCGGCATGTGGTTCGACAACCTGCGCAGCGGCTTCTTCTCCGAAGGTACGCTCATAACCACGGCGCAGGCCCTGGAGGCGTTCTCCAAGATAACACCGCAGGCTTCTGCCGTGGACCAGCTTCGCCAGTGGCTCATAATAGAGCGCCAGGCACAGGACTGGGGACGTGACGCGCAACTGGCCGAGGTGGTCTACGCCATACTCTCCACCGGCTCCGACTGGACCGTCAGCTCCGAACCTGCACGCTTCTTCCTGGGAGACAAGGAGCTGACACCCGGGAGGCGTGACCGCCTTACTGGCAGCTTCACGATGCCGCTGACAGCTGCCGAGGCTTCCGAAGCTACGTTACGCGTGGAGAAAAGCGGTACCCACCAGTCGTGGGGAGGGGTGCTGGCCAGATACATAGCCCCGATACGCGATGTGAAGGATTTCAGCGAGAGCGACGTGACGGTGCGCAAACGCATACTCGTGGTGGAACAGGGCAAGGACGGCACCTCCGTGCGCCCTATAGCCGAAGGCGAGACCCTCGGCCTCGGACAACGCATACGCGTGCAGCTGACCGTGACCTCGGAGAGAGACATAGACTACGCCGTAATCACCGACGGGAGGGGTGGCTGCATGGCACCCGTGGACCAACTTTCGCACTATGTTTGGCAGGACGGCACAGGATACTACCGGGAGGTGCGCCAAGAGTCGACCAATTTCTTCCTGCCCCGTCTTCCCAAAGGGGATTTCATTCTGGAATATGACTGCTTCGCAGGCCAGGAAGGAACCTTCTCCATAGGCATCGCCACCCTCCAGAGCCTATATGCCCCCACCCTCTCGGCACACTCCGCCGGTGACATAATCAGTATCAGCAAACAATGAATGGAATCCGAATATTCGTTTTTCACCCCTGACGGACCGCCCGTAGAGGCGGACAAACTTGAAGGCATGACCCTTGTCCATGAATCGGACAAAGGGTTTTGCCGTATATATACCGCGTTGCTCCACGGCCGGCGCGTGATGGTCAAGACCCTGAAACCGGAGTTCGCAGCCTCCGACGTACACCGTGAACTGCTCTACAAGGAGTTCATCATAGGGCGAGACATGTCCCATCCCGGCATCGCCGCCAAAAACCTCATGGGCATAGCGGCCAAGACCATCGAGCAATACGGCAAAGACCATGAAGCCGAAGAGTACCGGCACAAGGTTGCGTCTTTCAAACGCACCAATATGGGGTTTACATCAAGTTATTCCGAGTGGTTGGATGAAGACAGGCTGATGACCCATACCCTCCAAAGAGACGGACTATGGGCAATACAAGTAGAAAATATAAAAATGAAAAGGATGCGGGAGCAGGCCAAGTAAATGAGATACCCATAAGAGAGGTCCGGAGGGGGCATTGCCTGCCCTCCGTCCGGACCTCCGCACAGTGCAAAACTATTGGCATTACTCAAGGAGGCAGTCGCGCAGCAGTTCGGACACATCCCTCTCTCTCCGACAGATTTTGACGAACTCGCGCTTGACGTGCAGATGCGCACAGGACGCACCATAAGCACCTCAACTCTAAAACGCCTGTGGGGATATGTGCGCACCGAGCAGGGCACTACATTCTCCACATTGTCACTGCTTTGCAGATACGCCGGTTTCAATGACTGGAACCAGTTCTGCAGCCGCAAACAGAACGAGATGGCAGATGACGACTCAGATTTCGGCTCAGACATGATTATAAATTGCGCGTCTCTTCCCATAGGTGAGACCCTGATGCTGAGATGGAGCGACTGCAAGATGCTGGTGATACGCAAGCGTGAGCATCCGGCACGTTTCGAGGTGCTTCGCTCCGAGAATGTCAAACTGAAGCCCAGCGACCAGGCGGACATCACGGGACTTGCCGTAGGGATGCCTTTCAAGGCGAGCTACTGCATGAGGGGAAACAGCATAATGAGGACGTACACCGGAGCCCGGCACAGCGGACTGGACAGCATCGTGCCTATAAAGTGTGAATGAGGAGCTGCCATGGGGATTCATTCACGTATCTAAAATACGGCGGGAGCGCATTGGACTTGTATGGTCCAATGCG
>URZM01000147.1 GCA_900552315.1 uncultured Bacteroidales bacterium
CCCCGATGTCCCCTGTTACGGAATAGACAAGGACCATGTGAAGATTCCTGCCGGTTGGCTCATAGAACATGCAGGGCTTAAAGGGGCGCGCCTCGGCGGCGCACAGGTATATGACAAGCAGTGTCTTGTCATTGTGAACACAGGTAATGCCTCAGGAGAGTGTGTGAAAGCGCTCGCTGACCATATTATTAAGGTTGTGAAGGAAAAGTACGGGGTGATGTTGTATCCGGAGGTGAATTTCATTGACACCGCCGTCCATGTCGAGGTCCTCGGAAGCGGTACATCCAAAGGTGTCCCTGAACCGGCATGCCTATGCGATGCGTGCCGGTCGGAAGCCCCCGAGGACAAGCGCCTTCGCTCCTCTGTGCTTGTTAAGACTCACGGAATGACGCTGCTTATAGACGCCTCCCCCGATTTCCGGTGTCAGGCCATACGTAGCGGAGTACTCGACATAGACGCCACGTTGCTCACCCACCAGCACTATGACCACGTCGGTGGTCTCGACGATCTCCGTGCCTATGGTTTGGACAAAGACATAACCGTGTACTCGCTTCCGTCTGTGGCCTCGGATTTGCGGAAGAGACTTGACTACTGTTTCCGGTCGCAACCGTATCCCGGAGTCCCAAACATAGCTTTGCATGAGATAGGGGAGACCCCGTTCTATTTCCAAGGTCTGAAGATAATTCCAATCCACGTCATGCACGCCAAGCTCCCTATTTTGGGATACCGCATAGGGAATTTTGCATATATAACGGATGCAAAGACGGTGGAAGAGAGCGAAATAGAAAAAATCAAGGGGATAAAGCTGTTGATTGTCAACGCCCTGAGGCGTACTCCTCATTTTTCTCATTTTGACCTTGACGAAGCCCTTGCCTTCATAGACAAGGTGAAGCCGGAGCAGGCGTATCTCACGCATATTTCCCATGAGATGGGTAGGCATTCAGAGGTTGACAAGTCGCTTCCCCCCAACGTGCACCTTGCCTATGACGGGCTTAAATTGCTGGTTCTCTGAGTCCGGATGTCGATTCCGCTGAATACGATGATTAATTATTATTCAGAAATTTTGTGGAATCAAATCTTATAGCTACCTTTACATCAAATTTCAAAGGATGTCGGCATCTCAGTTTATGCAGTTGTAAATATGGTTTGCGCTCATTCTTTGGATAAAGTCTAAATTTATCTTAAATCTATTATAATGGAAGAAAATCTCATCAAAACTTGTCTTTATGACCGCCATGTAAAGCAAGGGGCCCTCATGTCACCCTTCGGCGGTTTCGACATGCCTATCCAGTACACCACCATCATCGAAGAGCATAATGCCGTACGCCAGAACGTGGGTGTGTTCGATGTAAGCCACATGGGCGAGGTGCGTGTCACCGGCAAAGAGGCTTATGACTTTGTCAGCCACATATTCGTGAACGACGTCACCGGTGCTCCGGATGGACAGATTTTCTATGGCATGATGTGCTACGAGAACGGCGGCACCGTAGACGACCTGCTCGTATATAAGGTCAACGACGAGGAGTATTTCCTGGTCATCAACGCTGCCAACATCGCCAAGGACTACGCATGGATCGAGAAACATGCCGCAAAGTTCGATGTCAAGGTAGAGAACCAGAGCGACTACTACGGCGAGGTGGCTGTGCAAGGCCCCAAGGCTGAGGAGACACTCATGCGCATCCTCGGCTTGCCGCTCGATGAAATAGCTTTCTATAATTTCAAGACATTCCATATCGAGGGGGAGGATGTCATCATCTCCCGTACCGGCTATACCGGCGAGGACGGTTTCGAGGTTTACGGTTCGCACGCTTTCACGCAGCGCCTGTGGGACAAGCTCATGGAGGCAGGTGTGACGCCTTGCGGCCTCGGTTGCCGTGACACGCTCCGCTTCGAGGTTGGACTTCCCCTTTACGGCGATGAGCTGGCCGACGACATCACCCCGCTCGAGGCGAGCCTCAGCATGTTCGTCAAGCTGGACAAGCCCACCGATTTCATCGGTCGCGAGGCTCTGGCCAAGCAGAAGGCCGAGGGCGTGACACGTCGCATCATCGGCATCGAGCTGGAAGGCAAGGCTATTCCTCGCCACGGTTATCCTGTGGAGGCAGACGGCAAGGTGATCGGCGAAATCACCACAGGCTACAACTCCATCTCCACCGGCAAGTCTGTGGCCATGGCTATGGTAGAGAAGCCCTATGCCAAGCTCGGCACTCCCGTCGAGGTGCGCATACGCAAGAAGACTTTCCCGGGCGTGGTGGTCAAGAAGCGTTTCTATGACAAAAATTACAAGAAATAATTCATCTACAAAAGACAACAAAGTTATAATCCAATAAATATCATGAGCAAAGTATTAGAAACACTCCGTTACGCCGACTCTCACGAGTGGGTGAAACTCGAAGGCGACATCGCCACTGTTGGTATCTCTGACTATGCGCAGCACGCTCTGGGCAACATCGTTTACGTCGACATGCCCGAGGTTGGCGATGAGGTCACAGCCGGCGAAGAGTTCGGCGCCGTCGAGTCTGTAAAGGCCGCCAGCGACCTCATTTCTCCCGTGAGCGGCGAGGTTGTAGAGATCAACGAGGCTCTCGAGGATGCCCCTGAGCTTATCAACGAGGACGCTTATGCCAACTGGATCATGAAGGTGAAAGTGTCTGACGCCGCCGAAATCGACGCGCTGCTTGACGCTGCCGCCTACGCCAAAGTATGCGAGGCTTAATCTGATATTTCAATTTCAGCGAGCCATAAGTTGAAACCATCTGCGCCCGGCGCATACCTCGATTCATAAGGTCATAGGGCCTATGCACTGCCAGTCGTATCTCGGCATCCGCATAGCCTTATGGCCCTATTGCCTTTTTTCACGCAGGCTCGCAAAACATCAACCAAATGAGCAATAAATTCATACCCCATACCTCTGAGGACATCAAGGCCATGCTTGACCGTATCGGTGTAAAAAGCATCGACGAACTGTATGCCGAGGTCCCCGAGGAAGTAATCTTCAAGAACGATTATGACATCCCCTCCGCCATGTCGGAGATCGAGATTCGCAATTTCTTCAACGAACTGGGAAAGAAGAACAGGCAGCTTACCGTTTTCGCCGGTGGCGGCGCCTATGACCATTATTCGCCCTCGGTGGTGAACTACCTGATTTCCCGTAGCGAGTTCAGCACTGCATATACCCCCTATCAGCCGGAAATCTCGCAAGGCACGCTCCAGTACATTTTCGAGTACCAGAGCATGATTTCGGAGCTTACGGGCATGGAGTGCTCCAATGCTTCCATGTACGATGGTGCCACAGCCACGGCTGAGACCGCATTCATGATGGTCGCCTCTGCCAAGAAGAAAAACCGTGTGCTCGTATCGGCCACATTGTCCGACAGGGTCATAGCCGTGGTTAAGACGTACACCAAATTCCATGGCGTCGAACTTACTTTGATTCCGGAGAAGGAAGGTGTCACCGACTTTGAAGCCATGCAGACCCTTTTAGAGGCCGGCGATGTAGCCGGTGTGATTCTTCCCGCTCCCAACAAATATGGCATAATAGAGGATTTCACCGGCGTGGCCGATTCCATACATGCCCACAAGGCCCTTATGGCCATCAATGCCGACCCCTCTACGCTGGCCGTGCTGCGCACCCCCAAGGAGTGGGGCGCCGACATCGCATGCGGCGACGGCCAGACTCTTGGCATGCCCCTGAGCTTCGGCGGCCCGTATCTGGGATATATAGCTTGCTCGCAGGCCCAGCTCCGCAAGATGCCGGGACGTGTGGTAGGCGCGACAACAGACGCTGACGGCAAGCGTGCCTATGTGCTGACCCTTCAGGCGCGTGAGCAACATATCCGCCGTGAGAAAGCTACCTCAAACATATGCTCGAACCAGAGCCTGATGGCACTCTATGCCACAATATATGTCGCTCTCATGGGCAAGCAGGGTATGATTGAGGTGAACGAACTCGCCGCCGACGGCGCCCACTACCTCTTCGACCAGCTTGTGAAGAGCGGTAAATATGTTCCCGCCTTCCCCGGAAAGCCTTTCCTCAAGGAGTTCGTGCTGAAAACCGACAAGGACATCGATGCCATGAACGCGCGTCTGGCCGAGCAGGGCATCATGGGCGGCCTGAACCTCGGCGACGGCATGCTGATGATTGCCGTGACGGAGAAACGCACAAAAGAAGAAATCGACTCCCTTATCACTTTAATGACTGAAGACTGATGAAATACTACGATAAATTGATATTTGAACTCTCGCGTCCTGGCCGAAAAGGCTATGAACTTCCGGCCAACAAGTTCAAATCCGGTGCGCTCGCTGCCCTCCCCGCAAACCTGCGCCGCAGCGAGTCTCTTGACCTTCCTGAGGTGAGCGAGCTTGATGTGGTACGTCACTACACCAATCTTTCCTCCAAGAATTTCGGTGTGGACACCGGTTTCTATCCTTTGGGATCATGCACCATGAAATACAATCCCAAAATCAATGAGGAGGTAGCCCAGATGCCCCAGTTTGCCGGTCTGCATCCCCTTCAGAGCGAAGATACTGTACAGGGTGCCCTGGAGCTTTACTACAACCTGCAACAGGCTCTCGCCTCGCTTTCAGGTCTGGAGGAGTTCACCCTCAATCCCTATGCCGGAGCGCATGGGGAGCTCACCGGTCTGATGGTGATGCGTACCTATCACGAGCAGCGCGGCGACACCAAGCGTCGCAAGGTGATAGTGCCCAACTCCGCCCACGGCACGAACCCCGCCTCCGCAATGGTGGCAGGTCTCCAGGTTGTGGAGGTGAAGTCAAAGCCCAACGGCTCGATTGACGTGGAGGATCTGAAACCCCTTCTCAACGACGAGATAGCCGGCATCATGATGACCAACCCCAACACTCTCGGCATGTTCGAGACGGAGATAATGGAAATCGCCAAGCTCGTGCATGAGGCCGGAGGTCTGCTCTATTACGACGGAGCGAACCTCAATCCCCTCCTGGGCAAGGTGCGTCCCGGCGACATGGGCTTCGACATCATGCACATAAACCTGCACAAGACATTCTCCACCCCTCACGGCGGCGGCGGCCCGGGCTCAGGTCCCGTGGGTGTGCGCAAAGGTCTCACCGAGCTGCTTCCCAATCCCCATGTCAAGAAAGACGCGGACGGCAAGTTCTATGTGGATTTCGGCAAAGACAGTCTCGGCTCCATCTCTACATTCTTCGGCAATTTCGGTGTCATGATGAAGGCTTACGCATATATCCTTACTCTCGGCAAGGAGAACATCAAGAACGTAGGCCCTATGGCCACCCTCAACGCCAACTACATAAAGGAGAACCTCAAGGACGACTACCTGCTTCCCATCGAAGGTGTCTGCAAACATGAGTTCGTGTTCGACGGCCTGAAAGACAAGTCCACAGGTGTCACGACACTCAATGTCGCCAAGCGTCTGCTCGACTACGGTTTCCACGCTCCCACCATCTATTTCCCCCTCCTGTTCCACGAGTCTATGATGATAGAGCCTACCGAAACCGAGAGCAAGGAAACCCTTGACGAGT
>URZM01000148.1 GCA_900552315.1 uncultured Bacteroidales bacterium
TCGCCCCGGCCTGACCCGGTATACCGGCAAGATTCTCCAATCCCGCCAAACCGTTATCTACGCAGAAATCCACGAGTCCGGGCCAGTCCTCCCCTGCTCCCGCTATCAGGTATGAAGTATGGTCGTCCTTGCGGTAGACCTGCAGCCCCTTGATGGCGGAGCGGATTATCATGCCGTCGAAATCGCGGATAAACAGGAGGTTGGAGCCGCCACCTATATGCAGCACCTCACTGCGCTGATACTCAGGGGTACGCATTATCTGCTGCAACTCCTTTACCGAGCCGTATTCGGCGTAGTAACGGGCTTTGGCAGGCACGCCGAAGGTGGTCAGCGCAGTGAGGTCATAGTTTTCCTTAATAGTCATCAGACTGATATGTAAGGGTTCAAGCTTTGCGATTGGCCTCTATCCAACGCCGTGCATTCACGAAGGCTTCCAGCCATGGGGTCACCTGGTCTTTCAGATGAGTCTGCGGATAAACGCCGCACTGCCACGGGAAGATGGCCCTCTCCAAATGGGGCATCATGGCCAGATGGCGACCGTCCTTGCTTGCCACGCCTGCGACAGACCCTTGCGAGCCGTTGGGATTGCCCGGATATGACTTGTAGTCATATTTCGCGATGACATTGTATGCGTCAAGTTTCTCTGGGAAAGAGAATTTCCCTTCGCCATGAGCCACCCATATTCCAAGCTTGGTGCCGGAGAGGGAACCGAACATGACGCTGTCGTTCTGCGGAATCTCTACCGAGAGGAAAGCGGACTCGAACTTATGCGAATTGTTGTGAAGCAGTTTGTGCGCCTCCTTATGCTCGGGATACAGCAGCCCAAGTTCGGCCATGAGCTGGCAACCGTTGCAGATGCCGAGTGAAAGCGTGTCCTCGCGTTTGTAGAAATTCTCAAGGGCGGTACGTGCCTTCTCGTTGTAGAGGAATCCGCCGGCCCATCCCTTGGCGGAACCGAGCACGTCGGAATTGGAGAATCCGCCACAGAACACTATCATGTTCACGTCCTTCAGAGTCTCGCGACCGGATGTGAGGTCGGTCATGTGAACATCTTTCACGTCAAATCCGGCAAGATGCAGGCTGTACGCCATCTCACGGTCGCCGTTTACACCTTTCTCGCGTATGATGGCGGCCCTAACGCCGCTGCGCCCCTGACGGTCTTCAACCAAACCGAGATCCGAGAGACGGCCGGTCCAGTTCTTAGGAAATTTGAAACGGACTGGCTGCTTGCGGTAATTCTTGAAACGTTCGTCTGCACATTTGGACCCGCTCTGCTCACGGTCAAGCAACCAAGAGGAGCGATACCAGACATCGCGCAGGGCGTCTATGTCAAATGTGTGGATATAGTCCCCTTTCTTCAGCACAATCTCACGTGCCTTGGAGGTTTGGCCTATATTGAAGCTCTCCACGCCAAACTCGCCAAGGGTCTCTGACACATTGGCCAATGCTGATTTTCTCACCTGAAGCACAATGGCGGGATTCTCGGCGAAGAGAATCTTGATCACGTCGGCTTCATGAATGGCGTCGAGGTTTATGTCGAGTCCACCCTTGACGTTGGAGAAAGTCATTTCAAGCAGGGTGGTCACAAGACCTCCAGCGCTCACGTCGTGCTGGGCGAGTATCAGCCCGCGCTTGTTGAGACGCTGCACGGCATTGAACGCCTGGGCGAAATATTTTGCGTCCATGACGGTGGGCGCGTCATGGCCCACTTTGCCGAGCGCCTGGGCGAATGCAGAGCCTCCGAGTTTAAAGGAGTCCCGACTCATAGGGATGTATAACATGACAGAATCCGCGTCACGAAGGACAGGAGTGGTAACTTTCCTGATATTGCGCACCTCGCCGGCAGCCGAGATTATTACCGTGCCGGGAGCGTAGACTTTGTCCTGGCCGTATTTCTGGGTCATGGAAAGCGAGTCCTTGCCGGTGGGGATATTTATACCCAGCTCACAGGCGAATGTGGAGCATGCCTCCACCGCTTTGTACAGGCGTGCGTCCTCTCCTGGATTTTTGCATGGCCACATCCAGTTGGCGGACAGCGACCCCGACTTGAGCCCCTCCTTGAGCAACGCTCCGGATATATTGGTCAACGCCTCGGCTATGGAAAGCACGGAGCCTTTGGCCGAGTCGATGAGGGCCGCCTGGGGGGCATGGCCTATGGATGTGGCAATGCCGGACTTGCCCTGGTAATCCAGCGCCACCACGCCGCAGTCTGAAAGAGGAAGCTGCAAGGGACCCTGACATTGCTGACGGGCCACGCGTCCGGTCACTGAGCGGTCCACCTTGTTGGTGAGCCAGTCTTTGCAGGCCACGGCCTCGAGCTGCAGCACACTCTCCAGGTAGGAGTCCACCTCGTCTGCCGTATATTCCACCTCGTCATATTCCCTTGTGACTGTGACATCGGTCATAACGGTCTTGGGACTGTTGCCGAACATGTCTGCCATAGCCAAGTCTATGGGTTTTACCCCGTCAGCCTGCTTGAATACGAAACGTGAGTCATCTGTCGTCTCACCCACCACATAGAACGGCGCGCGCTCGCGGTCCGCTATTTTACGCACCATGTCCGTGTGTTCGGGACGCATCACGAGACCCATGCGTTCCTGACTCTCGTTGCCTATGATTTCCTTTGATGAGAGTGTCGTGTCCCCTACCGGGAGCGCAGACATGTCAATCTCGCCGCCGGTGGCTTCTACAAGCTCGGACAAAGCGTTGAGATGGCCGCCTGCACCATGGTCATGGATAGAGACGCAAGGATTGCCCTCCATCTCGGCGAGGGCGCGCACCACGTTGCTCACGCGTTTCTGCATCTCCGGATTGGCGCGCTGCACGGCGTTCAGCTCGATAGAGTTATCATACTGTCCGGTCTCTACCGAGGACACAGCGCCGCCGCCCATGCCTATGCGATAGTTGTCGCCGCCCATGACCACGACCTTCATGCCGGGTTCCGGCTCACCTTTGATGGCATCCTTGGCCGTGCCGAAACCGACACCTCCGGCCAACATTATGACCTTGTCATAGGCCAATGTGCGGGAGTGTTCCTGATGTTCGAATGTGAGGACCGAACCGCAGATAAGTGGCTGTCCGAACTTGTTGCCGAAATCGGAAGCTCCGTTTGAGGCTTTTATCAATATCTCGCCAGGGGTCTGATAGAGCCACTCACGAGGCTCAGGCGCTGAAAGTTCCCAGCCTCGCATCTCGTCGGGACGGGGATATGAGGTCATGTACACAGCGGTGCCGGCAATGGGCAATGAAGCCTTGCCGCCGCCAAGTCTGTCGCGTATCTCGCCTCCGGTGCCTGTGGCCGCGCCGTTGAACGGTTCTACGGTTGTGGGGAAATTGTGGGTCTCCGCCTTCAATGAGATAACCGTCTTGATGTTTTTCTCTTCAAAATAATCAGGCTGTGTGGGATTGACCGGAGCGAACTGCTTCACTTTTGGCCCCTTCACGAAAGCCACATTGTCCTTGTATGCGGAGACCAAAGAGTTCGGATTCTCCTGAGATGTCTTCTTTATGAGCTTGAACAGGGAGGAGGGCATCTCCTTGCCGTCTATTATGAACGTGCCGTTGAAAATTTTGTGACGGCAATGCTCGGAGTTGACCTGCGAGAAACCGAACACCTCGGAGTCGGTAAGCTTACGGCCCAGCTTTTCCTCAAGAGAGCGCAAATAGGCTATCTCATCTTCCGAAAGGGCAAGTCCTTCCTGCTGGTTGTACGTTTCAAGGTCCTCGATGTAAACTATGGCGTCGGGCTTCTTGTCTATGGTGAACACGGACTGGTTCAGACCGTCAGGATAGAGGCGCTGCAGCATCTTGTCGTATGTCGGAGCATCGGTTGACGCCTTGAAATATTCCTCGATGCGGGCTATGCCCTCCATGCCCATGTTCTGGGTGATTTCAACCGCGTTGGTGCTCCAAGGAGTAACCATCTCTTTGCGTGGGCCCACCCAGACGCCGCCGAGGCGTGTGGACTTAAGAGGCGTGGCGCCGTCAAAAAGCCATGACAGGCGATTCAGATAATCTTCACTCAGGGGATTGGCGCTCTCCACGGCTATGACGTGTCGAGAGCCGTCTTTGAAAAATGTTACCATACTGTTAGAAACCCGTACCACGGGATTTTATGGGGCTTATAGTATTGATTCTACTCAGGGCCAGAGAGCTGGCTGAATTATGCCGCGAAGTTAACAATTCGCCGCGAATTATGCAAGTGTCACCAAATGACGACACGATCGCCGGGGGCCAGATACATTAAATCGCCGGGTTTTACACTGAATGTGTCTGCAAAAGGGGCGAGATTGCGCAGGGTCGCGTTGACTCTCCATCGTCCCAGGCTGTGCGGGTCGGACTTTGTCCGGACCAATATCTCCTCCGGGCGTATGTTGTCGGCCCATAGAAGCGCGTATGCCAGGTAAAAACTACTGATGTCTGGTGTGCCTGTCTCTGCGTCAAGATAAGCGGTAAGCGCCACACGCAATCCTCCCTGATCCGCAATATTCTCTCCAAGGGTGTAGCGGCCGTTTGCATGTGTCCCCGGAGCCACCTCTATCGCGTCGAACTGGGCCACAAGTTTGTCTGCAAGCGCGTTGAAACGGGTCTCATCTTCCTTGGTCCACCAGTCCTTCAGGTTGCCTTGCGCATCGAAACGGCGTCCCTGGTCATCAAATCCGTGAGTCATCTCATGGCCTATAACCACACCTATGGCACCATAATTCAGTGCATCCTGGGCTGTGACGTCGAAATAGGGAGGCTGGAGTATAGCTGCGGGGAAGCATATCTCATTGACCACAGGGCTGTAATATGCGTTCACTGCCTGGGGCGTCATCAGCCACTCGGACTTGTCCACCGGCTTTCCCATTTTGGAATAGTTGTCCCGGCAATACCAAACCGATGCGCGGTATACGTTCTCCATGTAAGGCAATTCCTTGTCTACATGGATGCCGCTGTAGTCCTTCCACTTGTCGGGGTAGCCTATTTTCACGGTCAGGCGCTCAAGTTTCTCAAGCGCCTTGCCCTTGGTGTCGGCTCCCATCCACTCCAGCTCGGATATGTGCTTTGCCAGTGCCTTCCGTAGATTTCTCACCAACTCCGCCGCATGACGCTTGTTCTCCTCAGGGAAATATTTCTCCACGTAGAGTTTCCCGACGGCCTCCCCAAGCATAGAGGAAGGGATGGCCATGGCACGTTTCCATCGAGGCTCCAATTCCTCTATGCCGCTCATGGCCACGTCATACATCTGGAAAGAAGCGTCTATGAAATCATCGGAAAGAAGGCCGGTGGCTCCGTCTATCGCCTGAAAAAGCAGATAATCCTTCATGGCTCTCTCGCCCAGATCCGGCAGGATGTTCATCAGCTCG
Organism: uncultured Bacteroidales bacterium; assembly: GCA_900552315.1. GTDB lineage: Bacteria > Bacteroidota > Bacteroidia > Bacteroidales > Muribaculaceae > Lepagella. The sequence continues at coordinate 5,349 of URZM01000148.1, forward strand.
GTGAGATAGTGGACGCTTGACAGATTGAGACGCTCCACAGGGGGCAGTCCGAGAGCGCTGAAATATGTGTCCCAGTCAACCGAGGGAAATGCCTGTTTGAAATCCTCGTACAGATACGGATTGTCCGAGAGAGTCGGGTCGCGGCGCTGCTCACGGG
>URZM01000149.1 GCA_900552315.1 uncultured Bacteroidales bacterium
GCCCGACCGCTTCGAGGATCTCATCGCCGTGATCTCCCTCTACCGCCCCGGCCCCGGAGCCTAAGCCCGAGCAAAAAACGGAGTCGGCACAGCAGCCCGCACAGCCAAAGGAACCGGAGATATTCCGCCCCACGCCTTCGGTGCAGACCCCGCAGTTCAAGGTGGTGGGCACCATTGACCTCTCGGCCATAAACCAGACCACACGCCCCCGCAAGCGCAGCAAGGAGGAGCGTCGCCACGCTGCCCAGAACGGCGCGGCGGGTACTCCCGGCCAGGGAGCCTCGGCTCGCAAGAAGCGTCAGCGCATAGGCAAGGAAAAGGTGGACGTGGAGAAGACAGCCTCACAGCCCGGCTTCGACGGACGTCGCCCCAAGGGTGTCCAGAACGGCCAGGGTGGCCAGCAGGGGGGTGGTCAGAACGGCAACCAGCGCCGGGACAACGCTCCCAAGCGGGCCAAGGGCAAGAACAATCCTCCCAAGCCCGTCACCCTCTCTGACGAGGACGTGCAGAAGCAGGTGAAGGAGACCTTGGCGCGCCTTACCAACAAGACCACCAAGAAGAGCGTGAAGTGGCGCAAGGAGAAACGCGAGGAGGCCCACTCCCGCGAGCAGGCGCAGGCCGAGCGCGAGGCCGCCGAGAGCAAGGTGATCAAGATTACCGAGTTCGTCACCGCCAATGACCTGGCCAACCTCATGGAGGTCCCTGTCACAAAGGTCATAGGCACCTGCATGAGCCTCGGCCTGATGGTCAGCATAAACCAGCGCCTCGATGCCGAGACCATAAACATAGTGGCCGAGGAGTTCGGCTTCACCACCGAGTATGTCAGCGCCGAGGTGAGCGAGGCCATAACCGTGGAGGAAGACTCCGAGGAGGACCTTGTGCCCCGTCCCCCCATCGTCACTGTCATGGGACACGTGGACCACGGCAAGACCTCCCTGCTCGACTACATACGCAAGGCCAACGTCATAGCAGGCGAGGCCGGAGGCATAACCCAGCACATCGGCGCATACAACGTCACGCTCGCTGACGGCAGGCACATCACATTCCTCGACACCCCGGGCCACGAGGCCTTCACCGCCATGCGTGCCCGAGGAGCCAAGGTCACCGACCTGGCCATCATCATAGTGGCCGCCGACGACAACGTCATGCCCCAGACCGTGGAGGCCATTAACCATGCCTCCGCCGCAGGTGTCCCCATCGTCTTCGCCATCAACAAGATAGACAAGCCTGCCGCCAACCCCGACAAGATAAAGGAGGAGCTTTCCGCCATGAACTATCTGGTGGAGGACTGGGGCGGAAAATACCAGAGCCAGGACATCTCCGCCAAGAAGGGCATAGGTGTCGAGGAACTCATGGACAAGGTCCTGCTCGAGGCCGAGATGCTCGACCTCAAGGCAAACCCCGACCGCAACGCCGTGGGCTCCATCATCGAGTCTTCCTTGGACAAGGGCCGTGGCTACGTGGCCACCGTGCTTGTCCAGAACGGCACGCTGCGTGTAGGCGACGTGATACTGGCCGGTACCCACTACGGCAAGATCAAGGCCATGTTCAACGAGCGCAACCAGCGCGTCACCGAGGCCGGCCCGGCCACGCCTGTCTTGGTGCTCGGACTCAACGGCGCTCCCACGGCGGGCGACACCTTCAACGTGCTCGACACCGAGCAGGAGGCACGCGAGATTGCCAACAAGCGCGAGCAGCTGCAGCGTGAGCTGGCCAACCGCACGCAGAAACGCCTCGGCCTCAGCGAGCTGGCACGCCGCAAGGCCCTGGGCGATTTCCACGAGCTCAACCTCATCGTCAAGGGAGACGTGGACGGCTCCATCGAGGCCCTCTCCGACTCCCTCATCAAGCTCTCCACACCCGAGGTGCAGGTCAACGTCCTTCACAAGGGTGTGGGAGCCATCTCCGAGAGCGACGTCACACTGGCCGCAGCCTCCGACGCCATCATCATCGGATTCCAGGTGCGACCCTCGGCTAACGCGCGCCGCGAGGCTGAGAAGGAGGGAGTGGAGATTCGACTCTACTCAGTCATCTACAAGGCCATAGAGGAGGTCAAGGACGCCATGGAGGGCATGCTCTCACCCGAGATTCGAGAGGAGATTACAGGCACTGCCGAGATTCTCCAGACATTCCATATCTCAAAAGTAGGCACAATTGCCGGAGCCATAGTGCGCGACGGCAAGGTGAAACGCGCCTCCAAGGTGCGCGTCATACGCGACGGCATAGTCATCTACACCGGCGAGCTCGGCAGCCTCAAGCGATTCAAGGACGACGTCAAGGAGGTCGTCTCCGGCTTCGAGTGCGGCCTCTCAGTCCAGAACTACAACAACATCGAGGTCGGCGACATGATCGAGGCCTACGAGGAGATAGCCGTAAAGAAAACCCTGTAAACGAACATGACACACGGCATGGAGGCGCTTCGCCGCTCTTCATGCCGTGTGCTTTTTCTGAGCTACTTTTATGTACGCGATAATCAACATAGGCAGCAACCTGGGCAACCGCCGCCTCAACCTCTCCAAGGCCATGGGGGCCGTCATGCGACGCTTCGGCAACCTGGAGATGAGCCACACCGTGGAGACCGAGCCTCACGGCTTCGACAGCCCCCACAAGTTCCTCAACGTCTGTATCATGTTCCAGACCGACCTTGAGCCGCATGCCCTGCTCGCCGAGCTGCAGGCCATAGAGAAGGGGATATGTCCCGACCCGCACCGCGACTCCCGGGGCGGCTACGCCGACCGTGTCATAGACATAGACCTGATAGCCATGGACGACTGCGTGCTGGACACCCCGGAGCTGCGTCTGCCGCATCCCGGTCTGGAAAGTAGATATTTCTTCCTCAAGCCCCTTGAGGAGATAGCACCCGGCTGGCGACATCCCGTCACCGGCCTGTCACCCGCCGAGATGCTCGCCGCCCTCCCTGCCGACACACATTGAGCCGGACGGTTCGCACGCCCGGCTTCATAAGTCAGCCACCTCCTGCAAGAACCCCTTTGCACACAATGGTCACTCCACCCGCGACGCGGCTGGATTCCCCGAGGTGTAAGGGCGGTGTCTTTTCCGGGCCTTTGGCGGATAGCGCAGGTCATGCGTGTCAATCACATCCCATCCCAGCGCGCCATTGGCCACCTTCACCCCCACCGTCTGCCCCTTTTGCAGGCGGTTGTACACATCCAGAGGCACGCTCACCGTGGCCGCGCGGCCGTCAGGCAGCCGAAGCGTAGCCTCGAACACATAATACTCCCTTCCGGTGGTATAGGTACGTCGGCCCACACGCTTGGTGTGATGCTTGGTCTTCCTGACCTTCTGACTCACCGTGGCGTCAACGTAGCCACGGCTTTGCGTGTCGGCTCCCAGCATGTTCACCAGCAGCAGCCCGCACAGGAATATGCCCGTGCCTGCGGCCATCGAACAGGCCCAGCGCACCCACCACTGCCTTTTGCCCGTGACCCAGCCCCACACCTTGCCCGCCAACGGCGTCGCGGCCGCCGCCCCGCCACACGCGATAAGCGTGGGAATCCACCAGGCCACGAATGTCTCGGACAGCATCACCGCCGCCCCGCCATAGCAAAGTATGGACAGCGCCGCCAGGAACCCCCCGGTGAGGATACGCGCCACCCGCGCCCACTTGCCTTGAGGCCGGGGCACAGGTGGCGGCGGAGGTACGTTTATCGATACGGGGCTCATTTCTTCGCCGGACGCGCTATGCCGTCCTTCTGGCATTTCTGGCTCATGCGCTTGATGCGGTCCTGCGTCTCAGGGTGGGAGGAGAACATCTTCGATATATAGCTCGACGAGGCTCCCGACTCCTGCTCCATCTGGCTCATCTTCTCGAAGGCCGACACCATGCCCCACGGATTCTTGCCGTTGCCCTTCAGGAACTCATAGCCATAGTCGTCGGCCTCCTTCTCCTGCTTCTGCGAATACTTGGCTCCCGCCAGCGACTGGCCCAGCGCGCCGAGCTGCGAGTCGGTCAGTGCGCCGACCACCCCTCCGGCAGAGGCCACCGCATCCTTCAGAGCGCCCGTGAGCAGCTCCTGCTTGAAGCCCTTCTTGGAGTGATGCTTGGCCACATGCCCTATCTCGTGGCCTATGATGCCCAGCAGCTCGTCGTCGTCCATGATGTCCATGAGCGAGGAGAACACGCGCACGCTGCCGTCCGGACACGCGAACGCGTTCACGTCTATGACTTTATACACCTTGAAATTCAACGGGATGCCATCGGCCTGGGTGAGTCCTTGCGTCAGCTTGGCCAGACGCACGGCATACGGGTCGTCGGCCTTCGCCACCTCGTTGTGGGTGTCCATCCAGTCCACCGACTCCTTGGCGTACGCGGCCATCTGTTCGTCCGTCAGGGTCAGGGCCTTGGCCGCTTTCGTGGCCCCGTTTATCGCTTTTCCGAGATTGAACTGCGCCATGGCCGGCTGTGTGAAAGCCGCTGAGGCAGCCGCCAGGGCGATGCATGTGAGAATTTTTTTCATGACTGTAAGAATATGCTTTCAGGACTGCAAATTTAGTGAAAAAATCTGAAACCGCCCCTGTAAAGCGCCCTGGCTCCCGCTCGCCGTCCCGCGCGGCCTCTCTCCTCACGTACACCCTGTTTTTTGACACAGGTGTTGCACATTCGGGATATTTATGGTAACTTTGTAATGTCAGAAGGCGCGCGCTCCTGAAAACCCGGTTCAGGTCCAGTTCATTTGCCGTATGCCGTGACGACACATCACACGCATGGAAAGACTTAAAGAACTATTGAACAAGGAATGTGACAGGACCATGACCGGCCCCGAGTGGGACGAGGTCTTCGCCCTGGCTTCCGAGATGCCCCTCAGGAAAGGCGAGGCCATCATGAATCCCGGCGACGTGAACCCCGACGTCTACATCATCAAGGAAGGCATACTGAGGGGAGTGACCTTTCACGGGGGCCACGAGCGCACCTTCTCCTTCGGCCTGCCCGGCACCATCTTCAACTCCCGCTTCGCGTTCTACAACCTGCGCCCCTGTTACTACCGCATAGAGGCATGCTGCCCCAGCGTCGTGCTACGCATACCCCGCGACGAATACATAGCGCTCACCGACCGCTGCCACGCCTTCGCCGTGTGGGCGCTCCACTACGCCTGGTTCGAGCAATACCTGCAGGAAGACCGCGAGTCCGCCGTGCGAAAGGGCAACGCCAAGGAGCGATACCTGTACATGCTCCAGACGCGCCCCGTCATCGTCAAGAGAGTGTCGCAGAGAGTGCTCGCCACATACCTGGGCATATCCCCCGAATACCTCAGCCGTGTCAAGGCCTCCATGCTGAAGGAGGCCCACGCCCAGGCCTGACTGCCAGCTGGCGCGCTGCGAACTACTCCCGCAGAGGCCCTTTGTCGCGGCCATGTCGAAATCTTTTTGTAATTTCGCGTGTTTATAGAGATAGAAATTAAGTAAGTGTTCAAATTTAATTTATACTTTATGCGAGGTTGTTTTTGAGGCGGT
>URZM01000150.1 GCA_900552315.1 uncultured Bacteroidales bacterium
CTTACCTTTCAGGCGCAGTGTGCCGAAAGGCAGCGCCAGGTCATCCACCACCACGAGCAGGTTCTGGAGCGGCAGTTTCTCCTTGTTCATCCAATACCTCACGGCCACCCCGCTGAGGTTCATGTACGTAGATGGTTTCAATACCATCAGCTGCTTGTTCTTGACTCGGAAGCGAGCCATGTCTCCATAACGGCATGACTCGAACACGCCGCCGGCATCCGCCGCCAGTCGGTCAGCGACCATGAAACCTATGTTATGGCGTGTGCCTGCATATTCAGGGCCGATGTTGCCGAGCCCGACTACAAGATATTTCATGTCAGAGGTCATAGAGCTTTCCCGGGCCATGCGGGCGCGGGAAGCGAACATGCGAGAAATGGCTTTTGTTATCACGATATATACGGGAATCATAAAGAGGGAGGCGTACACTCATATGTGACACCTCCCCGTTTACGTTCTGCCTGTCCTTACTCGGCCTTGGCGGCTGCTCCACGTGCGGCACGCGTGAGCTGTACGGCGCAAACCACGGCGTTCTTGGCGTTCATAAGCTCCAGGCCTTCGAAATGAAGGTCGCCTACTGCCAACGACTTGCCCAGGCCCAGGCTGTCGACATTCACTGTCAGACGCTCGGGAATCTGGCCTACCAGAGCCTTCACCTTGAGCTTACGCATGGAAAGAGTGAGCTTACCACCGGCTTTCACACCCTCGGCGTGACCCTCGATGGCTACGGGAACCTCCATGACGATGGGCTTCTCGGGAGACACCTCAAGGAAATCGATATGAAGCACAGTATCCTTAACAGGCTGGAACTGGATTTCCTTCATCACAGCGGTGCGCTTGTCGCCGGCTATGTCGAGATCGATCTCGAAAATGTCAGGCGTGTAGATAAGCTTGCGCACATCCTCCATGCGCACCGTGATGTCAGTGGTGATGATACCGCGCTTGGCATCGATTTCGGAAATCTTTTCACCGGGCTTCAATGTGCCTGTGAAAGGGAGTTCCACGATTTTGCCGCCGTTAAGCACAGCGGGAATGGCGCCGTTGGCACGCAGGGCCTTCGTGGCCTTCTTGCCGAGCTCCACACGGGGTGTGGCGTTGAGCTGAAATTTCTTCATGTCTTTGATTGAATTGAGTGTTACTAAAAATAAGTTGTTTGCGCTTCCAGAGGGCGCTCCCTGCCGCGGACCTCCCGATGGAGGCTACCCGCAGCCGGCAACAGATTTCCCATCACACCGGGCGGCACGGCAACTGCGCTGTTCCGCCCATGAGCTGCTGAAAAGCGACTGCAAAGTTACTAAAATTTTTCCGAACCGCAATACCGCCATTATTTTCAAGGCGACATTCAAAGGATTTTTTTAATTTTGCAGTCTATTATGTCCGGCAGCCTATGGAAAGACGACAATACATATCCATTGACTTGAAATCCTTCTATGCCTCGGTGGAGTGTGTGGAGCGCGGCCTCAACCCGCTGGACACCTGTCTCGCGGTGGCAGACAGCGCTCGCACCGACAAGACAATCTGCCTGGCCGTATCACCCGCGTTGAAAGCCTACGGCATAGGAGGCAGGCCGCGCCTGTTCGAGCTGCGCCAAAAGGTGAACGAGGCTAACAGCACGCGAGGGAAGGCAAGGAAATCATATTCCAAGAGCGTACTCGATGCTGACGCGCAGACCGCGATTGACTACATAATAGCACCTCCGCGCATGGCCCTGTACATAGACTACAGCACCCGCATTTTCAACATTTACATGCGTCATGTCGCCCCGGAGGACATACATGTCTATTCCATCGACGAGGTGTTCATCGACGCCACATCATATCTGGACACTTACCATATCACTGCACACGAGCTGGCTATTGTCATGATCCGAGAGGTGCTTTCCCAGACCGGCGTCACGGCCACCGCCGGCATAGGCTCTAACCTGTACCTGTGCAAGGTGGCCATGGACATAATGGCTAAAAAGATGAAGCCCGATGCCGACGGGGTCCGTGTGGCGGAACTCGATGAAGAGAGCTACCGCCGCCAACTATGGTGCCACACGCCGCTCACCGATTTCTGGCGTGTGGGACGCGGCATAGCTGACAAGCTCGCCCGACACGGCATCCGCACCATGGGAGACATCGCGCTGTGCTCCATCAGGGACGAGAGCCTGCTCTATAACCTGTTCGGCAAAAACGCCGAGTTGCTCATAGACCACGCCTGGGGGTGGGAACCGGTGACGCTGGACCTGGTGAAGGCATATCGCCCTGAGACTCGTTCCATAAGCAGCGGGCAGGTATTGACTTGCCCCTACACCGTGGCTCAGGCACGCAACGTGGTGCTTGAGATGGCGGACAGCCTCTCCCTCGAGCTCATAGACAAGAGAGTCGTCACTGATCAGATTGTGCTTACCGTCGGTTATGACGTAGAGTCTCTATCGCGGCCCGACATCAAGGCGATGTACAACGGGCGAGTCACCACAGATTATTACGGCCGGAGAGTTCCGGCGCATGCACACGGCACATCCAACATGGAGCGGCCGACCTCGTCCAGAAGCGTATTGACACGTGCTGTCGGCGAATTATTTGACCGCGTCATAAATCCGCGTTTGCTGGTCCGGCGTATCACTCTCTGCGCCAACCGTCTGACAAGCGAGGGTCATGCCGAAGGCCGCCAAACAGCGGTACAGCTTGACCTGTTTTCCGACACGGAGGAGCTGTCAAGAGCCCATACGTCACACATGCGTGCATTGGCCAAGGAACGCCGGTTGCAGGAGGCTGAATTGCGTATCAAGAAGATGTTCGGCAAAAACGCCATTTTAAAAGGCATAAACTATGCGGACGGGGCCACGCAACGCGAGCGCAACCGTCAGATAGGAGGGCATCATGAATAATCCGCCACCACGCCCTGAATGGGAAAAATATAAAGACATCATAGGCTTGCCCCACCATGTCTCCCCCACCCGCACGGCCATGCCGTTGGCACAGCGTGCCGCCCAGTTCGCTCCGTTCGCAGCCTTGGCTGGCCACGAGGAGGCGATAGCTGAGACTGCCCGGCTCACCTCTCCCAAACTGGAACTGTCTGACGACGAGACAAAAGGCCTGAACAGAAGCATCTCCATAGCCCTGAGCACACACAGTCCCGTGGCAATGACATATTTCTGCAAGGACGACAGCAAGGAAGGCGGACGATATGTGTCAATCTCCGGCATAATAAAGAAGATTGATCCTTGCCTCAGGGAGATTCACATGGCCGACGGACGGAACATCCCGATTGACGCTGTCCGCTCGCTCACGATTTCCCGGTGCGGCTCATGATGACGCGAGCGAAAATATATTTCGGATAATGTTGGCGTTCTATGGATTTTATTGTAATTTTGCAGTGTGGTTGACAGGCTCTCCAAGCTTGGAGTCACGCATGTATGCGAATCATCACAGGTTCTGGATTGCAAGCGTATTAAGTTCCAAATGGATTGACGAGCAATCAGAGGCCCTATTCCCTGATATTCACTATATGACGTAGATTGTCAGGGAATTTCGCTTTTTATACCACAGCCGCTCACAGCCCGGAAGCGATTTCGGTTTTAGGTGTTCAGACCCAAGATTTTCACGTTTCTGACTATGGAATAATTGTTTATGGAATACGATTTCAGCGATATATGCCCCTATGAAGACTCCGTCTTTCACCAGAAGATGGAGTCCTTGGTCCAACAGCCGGGATTCCTGCATGCCCTCTCGTTCTGTGTGCCCCCGGACGGTGTGGAGGCCATGAAGCAGGAACTGCTGTCAATAGACAACAAGCATGATTTCCAGGCCTTGGTGATGTACCCGTTCCTACAGATGGTGGCGAAGAACACCACCTCGGGCATCACGCTGGGGGGTACGCGCAACTATAACTCGGCCCTGAACTACACGTTCATATCCAACCATCGCGACATAGTGCTCGACGCCTCGTTCATGAACCTGGCGTTCCTGCGCCAGCGCATACCCACCACTGAGGTGGCCATCGGCAACAACCTCCTCATCTATGACTGGATCACTGACCTCGTGCGTCTCAACAAGAGCTTCATAGTGAAACGCGACACCGGCATGAGACAGGCGCTCGAGGCGGCCAAGAAACTTAGCGCGTATATCCATCACACCATTCTCCACAAACATGAGAGCGTGTGGATAGCACAGCGTGAAGGGCGTGCCAAGGACAGTTCTGACCACACCCAGGAGTCGTTGGTGAAGATGCTCGCCCTCGGCGGCCAGGGCACCTTCATGGAAAAGCTCAAGGAGATAAACCTGATGCCGGTGGCCATTTCGTATGAATATGACCCCAACGACTATCTCAAGGCCCGCGAGTTCCTGCTCAAACGCCGAGACCCTGGCTACAAGAAGAGCCAACGCGACGACCTTTTCTCTATGGAGACAGGCCTGCTCCAGTACAAAGGCAAGGTTCATTTCCAGCTTACGCCACGAATCAACGCCCGTATCGACGAGATTGGCGAGTTCAAGGACAACAACAAGGCCGCAGGTTATGTGTGCCGCATCATAGACAACGCCATACACCGCAGCTACGAGATATTTCCCATAAATTACATAGCCTACGACCGGCTCAATTCCACCAACCGCTTCAAGGCCAAGTACACAGATGAGGAAATGGCGGAATTCAGCGAATACCTCAACGGCCAGGTGGCCAAGATAGACCTGCCTGACCTTCAGGTCGAAGAGGTGGAATATCTGCACAAACTGCTTTTGACCATGTATGCCAACCCGCTCATCAACAAGCTCAAGGCACTCCTTGGCGGAGTAGAGTAAACGAACCACGAGCCTTGAACGTTAGGAGACTATGAGACTTCCTTTACTGTTCACATTGACTCTGCTCGTGCCGGCCATCCTGGCCGACGCATACATATATTTCCGCATACCGCCACAGTTCAAGATCAAAGGGCATGAAATCAAGACACGGCGATGCTTTCTCGTCTCGGCCATATTGACCTCGCTCCTGTTGGTGGCGTGTATGTGCTTCCCGAAGCGCGATGCCGAGGCGTCCCTGATTCCCGTTATGTGGATGCTCTACACATGGACGTCCATATACATCCCAAAATTCCTATACGTCTTTCTCGACCTTATAGGCCGGATTCCGGAACTCTTCAAGCGTAAAGCGTGGCCGGTGGGCCTCTGCGCAGGATTGCCGCTGGCCGTCATCTGTTTTATAGCCATGTGGTGGGGCGCCATAGCAGGCCGTCGCCAGATCATGGTCACCGAGGTGGATGTGGTCTCAGAGAAGGTCCCTGCCGCTTTCGACGGTTTCCGCATAGTGCAGTTTTCGGACGCGCATGTGGGCACATGGGGCAATGACATGTCATTCCTTGTCAAGCTCACAGACCGCATCAATTCCCTGCATCCCGACCTCATCGTATTCACCGGGGACCTCGTGAACCGCCGTGCCGACGAGGCATATCCCGCCGTGGAGGTATTGAGCCGCCTGCGTGC
>URZM01000151.1 GCA_900552315.1 uncultured Bacteroidales bacterium
GGCTATCGCTCATTTCTGGCTCCGGACGATATGCTCTGGGAGGAGGGGCAGAGGATGCCTCTGCAAGGCGTGCGGCCTCCTCGTGAGAACGACATACAGCTCGGGGCGACCGTCGGTTACAACACATACTCCTCGGGTGCCGTGGCCCTGGACGTGCGCCTGCGCGAGATAGTCTTCTGCCATCCGCACACGGCCTACGATATAGCCTCTCATGTGACTCGTCCCTTCGCCAGCCCGCTCTCTGAGATGAAGCCTTACGGTGTGGCCACGCTGACCCCGTCATATTTCCTGACCCGGGACAACTGGAGCCTGCGTGCGGGAGCCAGGGTGGACCTTAGCTGGAACGTGGTGTCGGCCACAGATTTCTCTACGGTGCATGTGGCACCGGACGTGGCCGTGAGCTATGCGGCCCCCAAGGCCACCGTATATCTGAGCGCCACCGGCGGCGTGGAGCCCAACACCCTCGCTTCCCGCTCCGAGCTGAACATGTACCAGAGTCCCGCCTTGGTGAACACGCTGCCGCAGTACTCCCCGCTAAAAGCCGAGATAGGGGTGCGCCTGGGCGATTTCTCCGGCTTCAGCGCCGGGGTGCATGCCGCGTATGCCATAGCGGACAACACCCCGCTCACAGGCTGGTATCCCTACTGGCTTGCCGGGCAGGATTTCGCGCCCGGACAGATGGCAGAGAACATGGCCACCATGTCGCTCAAGGGGTTCAGCCTGGGAGCCGACGTGGAGTACAGTCTCGGATACCTCCTGAGTGTCAGCGGCTCCATGACCTATCAGCGGCAGAGCGGCAAGGACGGCTGGTTCAACGGCCCTGACCGTCCGCGCTGGACCGCCGACCTGGGCGCGGAGGTGACTCCGCTCAAGGGGCTGGCGGTAGGCGCGAGCTACAGGTACCGCGGCGTGCGCCGCATCTACCTGGCCGAGGGGCAGGTTGACCGTGCGGCCTACTCGCAGGTACCGGACCACAACTTCGGCGACCCTGACGAGACGCAGGCCATCTCCCGCCGCCTCCCCGACATCTACGACCTCGGGGTGCATGCCCGCTACACCCTGCGCGACCGCTTCACCTTCTCCGCAGCGGTAGACAATATCCTGGGATGCGACGACCGCCTCAACCCGCTGATGCCCACCGAAGGGCTCTCCATCACCGGAGGGGTCTCCATCCTGTTCTAAACAATTATTTTTTCTGTTCGTTATAACAACACGATGAGCAAGAAACCGAAAGACAAGAAGACCGACTCCCCGCTGGCATACCGCAGCGAGGAGGACCGCTGTTACGGCCTGGCCGGCATGGCGCTTGCCTTGGCCACACTCGACGCCATCGACACCGTGGTGCGTGTGAGCGTGGACGAGGACGGCCCCATGGTGCTTTTCTCCAACGAATTTTACTGGGGCAGCTCACAGGCCGCTTCCCCCAAGGCGCACTGGCACACGCTGATGCGCAATTATCAGATAACCTCCACATTGGCGCTCTCCAACGTGCTGTCGCGCTGCCTGGTGCGCGAGCGTGGCGCGGATCCGGCCGACATGCTCGCGGCCCTGTACCCTGTGATAGCGCAGGAGGGGCGTGAGGTATGTCAGCTCGAGGACGACGAGATACGCCGCTTCTATGACAACTCCCTGATGAAGGCGCACCGTACATTCGGCAATCCACGCCTGCATCCCTACATCGACCGCCTGGCCGAGGTCATAACCCGCAGACGCACCCTCTCCGGCCGCGAGATAGCCGAGGAGCTACATGCTCTCCACATTATCTGAAAAATGTAAGGAGGATTTTTGGCGGGTTGCGAAAAAAACGCTAACTTTGCACCCGCAACCATGGGCGAATACCAGAGTGGCCAAATGGGGCAGACTGTAAATCTGCTGGTTTATACCTTCGGTGGTTCGAATCCATCTTCGCCCACGCTGAAAGCCGGAATCTCACTGAGACTCCGGCTTTTTCGTATCTTGTGGGCATCTCGTCCTCAGACGAGGGCTGCCGTGGCGGCTGCGATGCGGCTCATGGCCTCGCGTATGGCCTGCTCCGAGGTGGCGTAGCTCAGACGCATGTACCCGGGCGCGCAGAACGCCTCGCCGTCCACGCAGGCCACATGCGCCGATTCCAGCAGATACATCACATAGTCCGACCCGGCGGCGAGCGTCTTCCCCCCAGGGGTCTTCTTGCCGATCAGGGCGCTCACGTCCGGGAACAGGTAGAACGCCCCTTGCGGCCTGTTGGTGCGCCAGCCGGGGATGGCGGCGGCCAGTTCCACTATGAGGTCGCGTCGGCGCTCGAAAGCGCGGCGCATCTGCTCCACGCACTCCTGCGGACCCGTGTAGGCCGCCTCGGCTGCTTTCTGAGCTATGGACGACGGGCCGGAGGTGTACTGCCCCTGGAGCTTGGACACCGCCTTGACCAGTTCCTGAGGTCCCGCCATATAGCCTATGCGCCACCCGGTCATGGCGTAGGCCTTCGACACGCCGTTGACAATCACCGTGCGCTCCTTCATGCCGGGCAGCGAGGCGAAACTGACCGTCGGCACCCCGAAATTGATATGCTCATAGATTTCGTCAGACATCACGAGCACCTGCGGGTGCCGCTCCAGCACCCGGGCCAGGGCCGCGAGCTCGCCGGGGGTGTACACCGATCCCGTGGGGTTGGAGGGAGAATTGAACATCACCAGGCGGCTCTTGGGCGATATGGCCTGCTCCAGCTGCTCCGGAGTGATCTTGAAATCCTGTTCCACCCCGGCATGGACGGTGACAGGCACTCCGCCGGCGAGCTTGACCATCTCCACATAGCTTACCCAGGCCGGGGTGGGGATTATCACCTCGTCGCCGGGGTTCACCGTGGCCAGCACCACGTTGCACAGCTCTTGCTTGGCGCCGTTCCCCACCACTATCTGGGCGGGGGAATACTCCAGTCCGTTCTCGCGGCGCAGCTTGTCGGCCACGGCCTGGCGCAGGCTGAGGTAGCCCGCCACGGGGCTGTAACGCGAATAATTCTCGTCAACGGCCCTCTTGGCCGCCTCCTTTATGAAATCCGGGGTGTCGAAATCCGGCTCTCCCACGCTCATGTTTATCACGTCCACGCCCTTGGCCTTCAGCTCGCTGCTGAGTTGGGACATGGCCAGCGTGGCGGAAGGGGAGAGGCCGGCCACTCTCTCTGAAATCTGAATCATAATCTACACTCTTAATTTTTAGCAAAGTTATACAAAAATATCCTGATAACCAAATAATTGCGAATTTGCTTCATGCGCCTTTCAAAATGTCGGCGGCGAGTCGTGAAAAAATATTGAGTCAAACGGCTGGGGTTGCGAAAATTTAAATTAACTTTGCAGTCAGGAATATACAAACTCTCACAAACTCACTTTAACATGAAGAAATTCACAGTAAAAACATTGGCGATGGCGCTGGTGTTCGTGTGCGCTGCCATCCTGTCCTCCTGCTCATGCAGCCGCGACAAGAAGGACCTGCTCTCGTTCGTGCCCGCAGACACCGCCGGAGTGGCCGTCATAGACCTGACAAACCTCTGGGACCAGCTCGAAATCAAGGCTGACGGCGACGACCTCTCCTACTGCTCCGAACTCAAGGACCTGCTCAAGCTCAGCAACGTCAAGAACAAGGACCTGGACAAGGTGGCGGAGCTCCTCAAGATGTTCGAGGGCACAGCCAAGACAATCGTCATATTCGAATATGAGGACGCCGTCTGGGGTACCTTCTACGTGAAGGACGGCGATGATTTCATCAAGACTCTCGAGGACGAGGGCAAGGCCGATTTCGACAAGGAGGACGGCTATAAGGTGTGGGAACACATGGCCGTGAAGGGGGACCAGGTATGGTTCTGCGTCAACCCGGCGAAGATGGATGACGACATAGATCCCGAGGCCATCGAGAAACTCGCCGACCTCGACAAGGACAAGCGCTTTGACAAGAAATACGAGAAGATAGCCGAGTACATGCTCGGCGAGGATGTGTGCAGCGCCTATTGCATCAACATCGACAAGGTACTCGACTATGTGAACAACAGCTACGACCGCCAGATGTGCAACATGGCGCTGAGCATGGTGTTTGACGACGCCAAGTTCCTGGTGGGCCAGAGCAAGCTCAACGACAAGGGCATGACGGGCGAGGTGCGTGTGCTCAACGAAAAGGAGAACCCCGCCAAGTTCCTCCTGCCTATGGCCAAGATAGAGGCTGCCGGACTCTCCAAGCTGAACAACAACGCGCCGCTCATAGCCGCCGTGGCCGTGAACCCCGAGCTGGTGCAGAAAATCAAAGGTGTGATAGAGAAAATGGATGGTCCCCTCAGCCAGGGTGACCAAGAGATGTTCAGCATCTTGGGAGCCATCTCGGGCACCTCCGGCTTATCCTTTGCCACCCCCACCGACGGAACGCTGGTTCTCAGTTTCAACAACCCCGACACTCCATCGCAGTTAGGTTCTCTCTTGGCAGAGGCAGGGACCGATGTGGAGTTCAGCACCGCCGGCACCCAGCTTATAGGACGCCTGGCCGGCTCTCCCGCCGCAGGCCAGGGGCAGGCTCCCTCGCAGCTTGTAGGTCAGTATGCAGGCATATATATCGATGCTGCCAAGGAGGGTGGAAAGCTCATCAGCGGTTACGACCTCTCCAAGCTCGGCAAGATGTGGCTGACGCTCGGTCCCGACGGCGACGGCGTCAAGCTGTGCTCTGCCTGGGAAATCAAGAATCCTATGCGCACACTTCTCAAGGAGATACTCGCCATAGCCCAGGGCTTCATGTCAAACTCCATCACATCTCCCGCCCTTGAGGAAATGAATCGGGGTTTCTTCGTTGCACGTCACGAGGCCAGCATGGACTCGGCATACATGGACTCGACGTATATGTACGATGACTATTATTATGACGAATACGCAACGCCCGCTCCGGAAGCGGCTCCGGCAGTGGAAGCGGCTCCCGCTGCGGACGATTACGCTATGCCCGCTGAGGCTGCTAAATAAGGGTTGACCTATAACGGACCAGGAAGCGCCGGCTCACCATAGCGCGGCGCTTCCGTCTGTTTAGAACCCTCCATACACCCCACCCGGCAGGGCTATGCCGGCCCGACCCGTTTCCCGTATATACATTATTATATAAGAGGCTAAGACGATGAAACATACCGAACATCCGGTTATCGACACCATAACCCTCGAGGACACGCTGCCGCGTGTCTTCGCCGACGAGTCCATACCCGACTCGCAGGTGTGGCGGCGCACCCTCTCCTTCGAGCGCGGGCGCAACTATGTGATAGAGGCTCCCAGCGGCACCGGCAAGTCCAGCCTGTGCGCCTACATCTACGGCAACCGACGCGACTATCTGGGCCACATCCGCTTCGACGGGCAGGACATCTCCGCCATAAAGCCCGACCGCTGGCAGCTGCTGCGCCGCGAGGCCCTGGCCTACCTGCCTCAGGAGCTCGACCTGTTTCCCGAGCTCACCGCCATGC
>URZM01000152.1 GCA_900552315.1 uncultured Bacteroidales bacterium
GCATCACTAAAACACCCGGCAGCGAGGGTAACATCCGTTGGCTCGACGGCGGCAAGCTCCTGGCTTTCATAAGCATGGACTCTGAGACGAAAAAGCCTCAGATCTTCACGATGACCCCAGACGCACGCGAGGTGCAGAAAATCAGTAATGTAGAGAACGGCGTGAACTGCTTCGAGTTCGCTCCGGACGGCAAGCATGTGGTGTTCGCCTCCAACATAAAGCCTTTCAACAAGAACGAAGCCTTGTTCGAGGGTCTGCCCCAAACCACCGGACGTGTGGTGGACGACCTGATGTACAAGCATTGGGACGAATGGGTTACCGAGATTCCTCATCCTTTCGTAGCCGAGTATGACGGCCAGCAGCTGCTGGACATAACAGACATCATGGCGGAAGAGGCTTACGAATGTCCCATGAAGCCTTTCGGCGGAGCCGAGACATTCGCATGGAGCGCTGACAGCAAACAGCTTGTATACACCAGCCGCAAGAAGGAGGGTATGGATTACGCCTTCTCGACAGACTCCAATCTATACCTTTATGACCTTGACAGCAGGAAGACCGAAAGCCTGACCGAGGGCGTCACAGGCCAGGGCTATGACACGAACCCCAAGTTCTCCCCCGACGGCACACAGCTTGCATGGATGAGCATGGAGGAAGCTAAGTACGAGAGCGACCAGAACCGTCTGCTCATAATGGATATGAAGACCCGCCAGATCCGCAACGTCACCGCCGAGGCAGGCTGGGATTACAGTGTGGAGGGATTCAGCTGGGATCCTGACGGCAAGAGCATCGTGCTGAACGCCTATTATCAGGGCACTATGCCGATATTCCGTGTAGCTCTCGACAATCCCGATTTCAAGATTATCGCAGAAGGCGTATGGGACTATGTAGGCGTGCAGGCACTTGCTGGAGGCAAGGTCCTGGCCATGCGTCACAGCATGAGCCGTCCCAACGAAGTTTGCGTGGCTCTGAACGGCGAGGTCAAGGACATCACAGGAGTGAACACCGAGCTCATCTCCAAACTGAAAATGGGTGAAGTTCAGAAGCACTGGGTGAAGACTACGGACGGCAAAGATATGTGTACCTGGGTAGTTCTGCCGCCGGATTTCGACCCCAACAAGAAATATCCCGCCATCCTCTATTGCCAAGGAGGTCCCCAGCAGGCCGTGAGCCAGTTCTGGAGCTATCGTTGGAATTTCCAGATCATGGCCTCCAACGGTTACATAGTCATCTGCCCGAACCGTCGTGGCCTTCCGGGCTTCGGCACCGAATGGAACAAGCAAATTTCCAAGGACTATCCGGGCCAGAATATGGAGGACTATCTTGCCGCAGTGGATTACATGGCCGCGCAGCCGTATGTTGACGCGAAGCACATCGCCGCTATCGGCGCAAGCTACGGAGGATTCTCTGTATATTGGCTGGCCGGCCATCACGAAGGCCGCTTCGCCGCGCTTGTGGCACATGCCGGCATATTCAACATGGAGGCCCAGTATCTCGAGACGGAGGAGATGTGGTTTGCCGACTATGACATGGGCGGCGCACCCTGGGACAAGAACAACGCCGTGGCCCAGCGTACATTCGACTACTCTCCCCACAAGGACGTGGCAAACTGGACCGCTCCTATCCTCGTGACAGTGGGCGAACTCGACTACCGCATCCTGGCCTCGCAAGGCATGATGGCCTTCAATGCAGCCAAGATGAACGGACTCGAGGCCGAGATGCTCGTGTTCCCTGACGAGAACCACTGGGTGCTGAAACCCCAAAACGCGATTCTGTGGCAGCGCGTGTTCTTCCGCTTCCTCGACAATTACCTTAAACCTGACGGCAAAGGCTACAACAAGGAGAACGTGGCCAAGCCCTCACGTGCCGTGACGCCGCAACCTTCGCTCACCAACCATCCCGCCGCTACCCCTGAGGCCGAAGAGCCGACCCAGGCCGCACAGGATGAAAGCACACCAAAGGCCGCGCCCACCGTATAACAGGACAAGTATTGCCCCGGACCGAAACAGGTCCGAGGCAATGCTATATATCATATAGCTGATAATCTTCAATTACCGCAATATATCCATAGTATATGGCACTCACACTTCCCCCCGTACTTCCCGAATATCCCACATTTGTGGAGGGAATACGCCGCGCCCCGGACCGCGGTTACACACTGACTCCGGAAAACACTAAAATCGCGCTGCGCAACGCACTGCGCTACATACATCCCTCCCTGCACGAGAAGCTCGCGCCCGAGTTCTTGGAAGAGCTTCGCACACGCGGCCGAATCTACGGCTACCGCTTCCGCCCGCAAGGAGACCTGAAAGCAAAGCCAATCGACGAGTACAAGGGCAAATGCCTTGAGGGCAAAGCCTTCCAGGTAATGATCGACAACAACCTGTGCTTCGATATCGCCCTGTATCCCTACGAGCTTGTAACATACGGCGAAACCGGCCAGGTTTGTCAGAACTGGATGCAGTACCGGCTCATAAAGATGTATCTCGAGGAGCTGACAGAGAACCAGACCCTTGTCATAGAAAGCGGTCATCCGCTGGGTCTGTTCCCTTCGCGCCCCGACGCTCCCCGCGTAATCATCACCAACGCAATGATGGTAGGCATGTTCGACAACCTGCATGACTGGCATGAGGCCATGCAGATGGGAGTGGCCAACTATGGCCAGATGACCGCCGGCGGCTGGATGTACATCGGCCCCCAGGGCATCGTACACGGCACCTTCAACACCCTGCTCAACGCAGGCCGCATGAAACTCGGCATACCCGAAGAGGGAGACCTGCGCGGCCACCTCTTCATATCCTCCGGACTTGGCGGCATGAGCGGAGCCCAGCCCAAGGCCGCCGTTATAGCGGGAGCCGCAGCCATAATAGCCGAGGTGGACGCTTCCCGCATCAAGACTCGCCACGACCAAGGCTGGGTGCAGGAGGTGACAGACAACATCGAGGAGGCTTTCGCCATGGCCCAGAAGGCGATGGATGAGAAGAAGCCTCTCTCCATAGCTTACCACGGCAATGTGGTGGACCTGTTGGAATACGCCGTGAAGCACCACAAAAAGGTGGAGTTGCTCTCCGACCAGACATCGTGCCACGCCGTATACGAGGGCGGCTATTGCCCCGCGGGCCTCACATTCGAGGAGCGTACGGAGCTGCTTCACAAAGACCCGGAGAAATTCCGCGAGCTCGTGGATGAGTCGCTCAAGCGTCATTTCAACGCCATCAAGGCACTGGTGGCCGACGGCACATATTTCTTCGACTACGGCAACTCGTTCATGAAGGCAATCTATGACGCAGGCGTGAAGGAAATATCGCGCAACGGAGTGGACGAGAAAGACGGCTTCATCTGGCCATCATACGTAGAGGACATCATGGGCCCGATGCTGTTCGACTATGGTTACGGGCCCTTCCGCTGGGTATGCCTCTCCGGCAAGCACGAGGACCTTATCAAGACCGACCATGCCGCCATGGAGTGCATAGACGTGAACCGCCGCTATCAAGACCGCGACAACTACAACTGGATACGCGACGCGGAGAAGAACGCTCTGGTGGTAGGCACCCAGGCACGCATCCTGTACCAGGACGCAGCAGGACGCCTCGCCATAGCCCTGAAATTCAACGAGATGGTGCGCAACGGCGAGGTCGGCCCCATAATGCTGGGACGTGACCATCACGATGTGAGCGGCACGGACTCCCCCTTCCGCGAGACCTCGAACATAAAAGACGGCTCTAACGTGATGGCCGACATGGCCGTGCAATGCTTCGCGGGCAACTGCGCTCGCGGCATGAGCCTCGTGGCCCTGCACAACGGCGGCGGCGTCGGTATAGGCAAGGCCATCAACGGCGGCTTCGGCATGGTATGCGACGGTTCCGAAAGAGTTGACAATATACTGAAGAAAGCCATGCTCTGGGACGTGATGGGCGGTGTGGCACGTCGCTCCTGGGCACGCAACACCAATGCCATGTCCACCGTAAAGGACTGGAACAACGAGCATGTAGCCGACGGCTTCATGATTCCCGAGCCGTTCCTGGCCGACGATGCCCTCATCGACAATCTTGTAAAATAACCTGAACAATCCCAAAGATATCCATGAAACAAATCATAGAATGTGTGCCCAATTTTTCTGAAGGGCGCGACAAGGCGGTGATCGACGCCATCACTGCCGAAATAGAGAAAGAAGGAGATGTGAAACTGCTCGACGTGGATCCCGGCGAGGCCACCAACCGCACGGTCGTGACCTTCGTGGGCGAACCAGAGCCTGTGATGAACGCCGCCATACGCGCCGCCAAGAAGGCCGCCGAGCTTATAGACATGCGTCAGCACCACGGGGCGCATCCCCGCATGGGCGCCACTGACGTGTGCCCTCTGATTCCGGTAAGCGGCATCACCCTGGAGGAGTGCGCGGCGCTGGCCCGCAAGCTTGCAGAGCGCTTCGCCACAGAACTGAACATACCCACATATTGCTACGAGGCAGCCGCCTTCACTCCTGAGCGCAAGAACCTCGCCGTATGCCGTGAGGGCGAGTACGAGGCCCTTCCCGAGAAGATGAACAAACCCGGCAAAGCCCCCGACTTCGGCGACCGCCCGTTCGACGAGGGAGTGGCACGCACAGGTGCCACCGCTGTCGGCGCACGCGATTTCCTGATTGCCGTGAATTTCAACCTCAACACCACCTCCACACGCCGCGCCAACGCCATAGCCTTTGACGTGAGGGAGAAAGGCCGTCCGGCACGCGAGGGAGGCAAGCTCACCGGCAAGCCCCTGAAAGACGAGAACGGGAAACCCATAATGATACCGGGCACCCTGAAAGGCACCAAGGCCATAGGTTGGTTCATAGACGAGTACGGCATAGCCCAGGTATCCATGAACATAACCAACATGTCCGACACACCGCTTCATGTGGCTTTCGACGAGGTTAGCCGCGCCGCAGCCGCCCGAGGCATACGTGTCACAGGCACAGAGATAGTGGGCCTCATCCCCAAACGAGCGCTCATAGAGGCCGGCAAGCACTATCTGCGTCGCCAGCAGCGCTCGCTCGGCATCCCGGAGAGCGAGATAATCAAGATAGCCGTCAAGTCGATGGGTCTGGACGAACTCAAGCCTTTCATAGCCGACGAGAAGGTGATAGAGTACATGCTTGAGAACGAGAACGCCGCAAAGAAGCTGGTAGACATGACCTGCAAGGATTTCGCCGACGAGACCGCATCGGAGTCCCCTGCCCCCGGAGGAGGCTCGATTTCCGCATATATGGGAGCGCTGGCCGCAGCTCTCGGCACGATGGTGGCCAACCTGTCCGCCCACAAGGCCGGTTGGGATGACCGTTGGGAGGAGTTCTCGGACGTGGCAGAGAAAGGACGCGACATCCAGGACCGTCTCATACACCTGGTGGACGAGGACACCGCGGCGTTCAACCGCATCATGGCGGTCTTCGCGA
>URZM01000153.1 GCA_900552315.1 uncultured Bacteroidales bacterium
TCTTGGTGTTTGCGAAGAGCACGAAATCCTTTGTGGCGGGAGTCTTGCCTGCCGCGACCGTGAAATTCTCGTAGTGCTTGGTGTAGCCCTTGACCGGCACCTGCCTGAAGGCGCTCACGTCGCCGGCCTTGCGGTCGGCGGCTTTCCAGCAGTAAAGGGGCTGTGTCTCGTCGGCGGCGTGGGAGGGGTTGAAGATGCACCATAGGTTGCCGTCCGCGTCGAAGGAGGGGGCGGAGACGATACATAGCGCGGACCAGGCTACGGATGTGGGGAATACGGCATGGAAACCGGGCTGGTTGCGCGCCGAGTGGGACGGATGGGCGAACAGCTCCAGGGAATGGTCGCGCATAGAGAAGCGCATCAGGCCGTTATGGTATGAGCCAAGCCAGAAACAGTCGGGAGAGAGCGGGTCTATCACGGGGCCGAAAGTCTCCCTGACATAGTTCTGCATCGGGCTGGAGGAAGCGGTGCGGCCGTAGCATGACCAATGGCCATCCTTGTAGCCGGAAACTATGGAGGAGTAGTTCATGTAGTTGGCGGGATAGGTCCTGTTGCAGGTCTCATTGCCGAGTATCATCCCGAACTCTGGGGACCAGTCCATGGAGAAGACCCCGAAGACCTGAGGGGCATCGGGCGAGAAGACACGCTCGTCGGACGTCCAGGTGTAGTTGCCCAGGTATGTGAGCGACGCCAGGCCCTTGCGCATGACCGGGAAATAGAAGTCTTTCATGTCCCAGGAGGCGCACTCGGTGTTGCCGTAGGGAGTGGTGTCTATGTAGACGGGGGTCAGCTCGCCTTGGCGGTCGAGCTGGAATGTGCAGCCGTTGCGGCGCAAGAAATAGCCGTCTTTGTTGTCGGCGTAATATGCAGGGCTCTCGGTGCTCTTCAGCTCCATGGTCAGGGAGCCGTCGGCAGCGAAGGCGCCGAGGGTGACGTTCTTGTCCTGGACTATGCTGAAACGGTTGTCGGCAAGGGGAAGCACGAATTTCACATTCGAGGCATAGCCATCCACCGGGGTGAATGAGGCGAAGGAGGCGTGACGGTCGTCGAGGGGCGATGTGAAGAGGCCGTCGGAGGCTCCGAGCACAAGATGGTCCCCTACCCTGGCTATGGCGTTGAGGGGGCGGCCATAGACCCTGGCCTCGCCTATGGCGTGTGTCTTGTCATCTATGGCTATGTATCCGAAATCAGTGGCCAGGTAGGCTCGGTCGCCCTGCGGGTCGAACGTCACCGAGTTCACGTTTCGGGAGACGCTGAGTGTGGGCGAAGAGACGGCGGGCACGGAGTAGAGGGAGTCGTCGTCATAAAGCATGTCGATGGAATAGTCGTCATAAACTATAAGGAGATAGCCCTTGGCGGGATTGTATGCTATGTCGAGTATGTCGTATCCGTTCAATCGGTCGGCGCCGTTGTATCCTGTAATCTCGCCGCTTTTCTTGTCAAGGACAAAGAGCTGTCCGTGGACCTTGTCCCAGGGGGTCTCGGAGTGTATCATCTGGCCGAGCGCGAGGAGATATACCCTGTGGGGGGTGTCGACGGTCTCTTTGAAATAGTAGTCGAAGGTGTTGAACACCTTCCAGTCGCCGGGTATGGGTCTTTCCGCAGATGCGACCAAGGGGATGAAGGCGGCACAGGCGGCGAGCAGGGAGTATATGAATTTTTTCATAGATGTTTGTTATATGGGCGCGGGTCGGGTGACACGCGGGTCGGTTTGTAATTCAGCGCACAACGAGTATCTTGGTGGAGTTGCCAGCGGAAGGCTGAGACTCGGTGGAGGTGGAGCTGAGGACGTAGTACACGCCGGCGCTCACCTGGCGGCCTTGCATGTCGGTGAGGTCCCAGAGCGCCATGCCTCCGTTGGATAGACCCAGCTCCTTTACCACGGCTCCTGAGGCATCGGCTATCTTGACCAGGGAGTCGTCCATGAGCCCCTGGATGGTGACGGGTCCGGAGTATTCGGGCCTGACAGGGTTGGGGAAGGCGAGTACCTTGGAGTAGTCTTCGGCGGCGGGAGTCGCGTCACAGAAATATGTGGATGTCTGCTTGGCGCCTCCTATCCATACGGCGTTGCCTGTGGGGTCGAAACCTACGGAGAAGACCACGTCGGAGGGAAGGGAGGAGTTGGAGACAGTGAACTGGTCAATCACCCGGGAGCCTTCGGGGGAGGATACGAACAGGCCGCTGCCGTTGGTGGCGAACCATTTGCGTCCTGCACCGTCGGCGGCAATGGACATCACGTCCAGGCCGCTGAGGAGGTAGTCGGCCAGGTTGGTGCCGTCGTTGCGCGCCACCTTGGGACGGCGCACGCTGAGGGTGCTTCCGCTGGAGCGTATGGCCTCGTTGGGGTTGAAATAGAACACTCCGGCGTCGGTGCCGACCCATATATACCCGGTCGCGGGGTCTTCGTACATGGTGTTGATGAATGTGTAGGAGACAGCCGTGCCGTCCTGGTCGAGGAAGGAGGTGAAGGAGCAGAGCCTGTCGTCCGAGGTGTCGTCCACGCTCGCGCCCCGGTAGAACAGGTACAGCGGCTGGTAATACATGGAGGCGGGTGCGAAAGCCACGAATCCTCGGCTTGCCTGGCTCTTGGTGGCCACCATGCGGAAATTCTCGTAATGGGTGGAATAGCCCTTTACGGGCACCTGCTTGAAGGCGCTGACGTTGCCGGCCTTGCGGTCGGCGGCTTTCCAGCAATAAAGGGGCTGGGTCTCGTCGGCGGCGTGCGAGGGGTTGAAGACGCACCACAGGTTTCCGTCCCCGTCGAAGGATATGGCCGAGACGGGGCACCTGTCGGTCCAGTTGACGGATGTGGGGAAGACTGCGTGGAAGCCCGGGAGGCCATTGGCCGGGTGGGCCGGATGGGAGAACATCTCGATGGAATTGTCGCGCATGTCCACTCGGAAAAGGCCAGCGTCCCTGCTGCCGAGCCAGAAATATTCGGGCGCCACCGGGTCGACCACGGGGCCGTAGGTTGCATACATGTATGCGGCCAGGGGTGAGTCGGTGTCGGCTCCCGCGCCGTAAGGGGTCCAGGAACCCCGGTCATACGCTGAGACCAGGCCCGGGTACCTCCTGTTGTCCGCATAGGAGTATATGCGGTTGTGGGTCTCGTTTCCGGCGAGCATGCCGGCGAGTTCCGAGTATGCGAAGCTGAAGACTCCCGTGGGCTGGGGGGCATTGACCTTATAAAGCGTTGCGGGAGTCCAGTCATAGTTTCCGTTATAGGTGGCCCGGCTGATGCCCCGGCGCGGGACCGGGAAATAGAAGTCCTTGAAATCCCAGGAGGCGAGCCTGGTCTCGGGGTCGGCGACCTTGGAGGTGTAGACATCGGCCACCGAGCCGTCGCGCGAGACTTGCGTGGCGGCTCCCCAGCGCGAGAGCAGGTATCCGTCCCTGTTGTCGGCGGTATATGTGAATTTCTGTTTCTCCTTGAGCTGCAGGCTCACCTCGCCGGTTTCGGAAATGGAGGCCACGCTCAGGCCGTCGCTGTCCTGGAGGGCAAAAGTGGATTCAGTGAGCGGCATGACGGCGGCCACGGCTGAAGGGCCGGGTACCGGGGTGAAGGATTCGAAGGTGGTGTGGCGGTCGGCCACGGGGGATATGAATAGGCCGTCATCGGTGCCGGCCACGAGCCAGTCGCCCACCCGCGCTATGCTGTTGAGCTTGCGGTCGTAGACGCGTGACTCTGGAATCACGTATTTCGAGTCGTCCACCACTATGTATCCGAAATCGGTGGCCAGGTATGCTCGGGAGCGCCGAGGGTCGAAGGCTACATGGTTCACGTTCTTGGAGGAGTTGAGCGTGGAGGAGGCCAGTCCGGGGATCGAGTGGATGGAGTCATCGTCATACAGGATGTCGATGGTGTAGTCGTCGTAGATGATGAGCAGGTACCTCTTCTCGGGGTTGTAGGCTATGTCGAGGATCTCGTTTCCGGTGAGGTAGTTGGAGGCGTTGTACCCTGTGAGCTCGCCGCTCTCCTTGTCGAGGGTGAAGAGCTGTCCGTGGCGAGTGCTCCAGGCCTGCATATCGGCGTTGACGCTCTGCGCCAAGGGCAGCAGGTATACACGCTCAGGGGTGTCGATGGTCTCCTGGAAATAAGAGTCGAAGGTGTTATGCAGACGCCACTGGCCGGGCAAAGCGGTCTCGGCCGCCGCGCGGGAGGCGGGGAGCATTGCAAACAGTGCGAGCAGCGTATATATGTATGTCTTCATCAATGAGTCTGGTAATAAGCAGTCTTTATAATAAGACTTGTAAATCCTTTTTTTTATTGTGCGGCCTCCTGTGCTTCCGGTTCTCCGGCTTGCGGTTGCCGAGCCTCAGGGGTGGCCGCATTTTCGCCTTCCTCAGGGTGCTGCCCTTCTTCCAGTTCGGCGGGAGCCTGCCCGTCGGGGTCAGTGTCGGGGATGGCCTGTCCTTCCTCCAAAGGCACCTCGTCGTCGGGGGAGGGACCTTCGGGGTTCTCGAGTTTCTCTTTCTCGCGCATCACGGCGTCCTGCTCGAAGCGGAAATACTCCTCGAAGGAGCGTCCCTCCCTGAGCAAGAGTTCGAAATTGGCAGCGCCTATCATGATGGGACGCACGGCTGCGGGAAGCGAGAAATTGTTGTCGCGAGCCAAGACCGTACGGTAATGCTCCAGCTCCTTCATATTGTCGAATCCTTTGATTATCAGGAGCCCGACATTGCCGAAATTCATCTGCTCCAGATCGAAATCCTTCACGACAAAAGAAGAGAAATTGTGCCGGGCCACATCGTAGAGCAACTGGTTCGGGCTTATCGAGTCGAGCGGGAAGGCGAGCACCAAGAGCTGCGGCTTGTCCGGGTCAAGGTCAAAGTTGGCGGGGGTGCCGTCGGGGTTCACGGCGGTGCCGTCACCCTCGTTGGTGAGGCGCGTCTCCCAGAGCATGCCACGGGTGTTTGCGCCTCCCGAGTTGAGCTTGCGTCCGCTTTTGAGGTATCCGAGCATGTCTGAGGCCATGGAGGTCATGTCCGTGTCGGGCCATTTCTGGAGTAGCTCGGTGAGGCGTTCCTTGAACTTGTCCTCGTCCTTGTCCGTGACATAGGAGAGGGCGTCGATGAAGACGAATTTCGGCAGTATCTTCGAAAGGGGGAAATCCTTCTCCATCTCGGCTGTGAGCTCATGCACACTCGCGTTGTCGTTGTCGAGATACGCCTGGTACGCCTGTTCGTATTTCTGTTCCTGCACCTGGTCCATGCGTCGCAGGTTGTCGAAATATGCAGGGTCACGCATGGCCTGCCCGTAGGGGCTGTCGGGGAACTCGCTGACTATGAGGTTGCGGTATCTCTCGGCGTCCGCCACGCGGTCCTGCCTCACGTCCATCAGGTACAGGTTGTAGTATGCGTCCAGACGGTATATGTTGTCCGGATAGCGGCTGTCCAGCTCGGCGAAAGTGCGG
>URZM01000154.1 GCA_900552315.1 uncultured Bacteroidales bacterium
GTTGTTCTTGAGTTCCACGCCGTTCTGGGCGTAGTCATACACGGCGCTCAGGCCGTCATAAATCTCGCTGCTCTGGAACACGAACCCGTACTCCTTGGCATGGGCCACTATCGTCTTGAAGACATCCTCTTGCTTTGCCATATCTGTAAATGCGTAATGCTTGTATTAAAATTTAACTTGGTCCGGCAGCAGCCGCTGCCAGAGTGCAAAGATAACAATAAATTCCGAAACCCGCAAAACCCGCTTCCCGCCTTCGCCTCGGCGAGAGACACTCTCCGAGAGCCCCGGGAAGGATTCATTTATAGGCATGGTACCTGTCACGAGCTGTATCTTGTCACGTGTGGCGTGCTATTCCATCTTCTTTATCTTGGACTCGATGAACTCGATCTCCTCGTCTGTAAGCCCGTATTTCGCATACAGCTGCCTGTCAATCTCCTCGACGCTCGCGCTCCAGTCAATGTCGCTCTCCGCCGTGAAATCCTGCATCGGCACGTTTGCCCAAGTGTCCTTGGGATTGTCTTGGGTAACTTTCAAGGTTCCCAATAATGCTCTGCAAAATTTTGTCTTGAGATACTTGAGGCAGGCGAGTGCCTCATCTTGTCGGTCGAATTTTCCAAATGAAATGAAGGACTGGGTGATACCCATGTTGGGTGTGCCTATAATTGGGGTGGACAGAGTTTCTCCTAAAGCTCCGGTGCCGTTGCTCTTGGGCACGAAGACTTTCCATTTATGGAGGTTGGGGTGGTTTTCCAAAAGCTCATGGCACATCCAACGCCATTCACGTTGATTGTCCACCAATCCCAGTATATGCACGTCGTTCCCTGAGGCGCATCGTTCAGAAAATATTTTGTCAAACGAGAAAATAGAGGTGGTGAGCCTTTTCTCTCGTCCCTCGCTCCCGATTGCGCTTTTCAGGTGAGGGTGTATTTTGTAAAGTGTGGTCAGATTGAACTTGTTCTGTGGGTAAATAATTCCGGTGAGTGCTTTAGAACCATTGCGGGCTACTTTGGACAGTATGCCTCTTAGCTCCTTGTATGGCGTGAATCTCACGACTGGACCGAGCACCTTGTCCAGGTCTCGGATACATGTGGCCACTCCTCCTTTAATGTCTACGTCCGGAAACACGCTTTTGCTTGAGGATGAATATTTGAGAATATTGAAATGCAAATCGTTTAAGCGAGCCTTGTTCCACTTGGCAGGAGTTTTTCCTGCATTGAAAATATACCTGGCGGGCGTGATCAATGTGGACAGTCTCGAGATATCGAAGGCGACATCCATGAAGCAATTGTATATAGGTGCATCGCTTGTATTCTGGTTTACAACTTGGTAGGGAGGGTTGCCTATTGTCGCTGCGAATTTCATTTCTTTGAGGGTGCTTAGGATGTTGTCTTTTTTGGCCTTGTCTATTATGTCGTAACTGGTGAAGGTGTCGTAGATGTGGCTTACAGGCTCGCCGAGCAGCTTGTATACTTTGCGGGTGAACTCGAGGGCTAGCGGCGAGGTGCATACTGAGAACACCTTACCGGAGGCGGCTTGCCCGTAACGGTTCTTGAGTGCCACGGCGAACTCTCCCTGCTTGGAGGCTATGTCGAGTACAGGACCCCTCTCGAACAGGTCGGCGGGAAGAGCCGACACCATCTCTCGGGCTATGTACTGCGGTGTCACCACCTCTGACTCGGACATGCGTCCGAATTTCGCAAGGGCCTTTTCGGCTCGCTCTTGCGGGCTCTTGGCCGGGTCGTTGCCAAGCTTGTTGGTCTTGTGTATGGTGTAGTCCAGCTTATTGAGAATAAGGGGATTGAGATGAGTCTGTAGCAGTATTAGCGTTTCGCGTTCCAAGGCGAGAGCGGCGCTTATCCTGCGGTTGTCCTCAGTAGTGCCCATCACTTTTATGATGTCCTCGAGGCATGTAACCGTCTCATCGGTCAGGAACGCGAAGAACAGAAGCAGGGAGTAATAGGCCGCAATCTTCTCGGCATTGAGCTGATTGGCATCTGTGCCGCCGGCGCCGTCACGGCCTGCGGGTGCGCTCTCTTTCCGGTTGTCGCCATCCCTTTCCTGCGGGTCGGTGTCATCGCCGTCGCCGTTGCCGTTGCCTCCATGTTTGTTCTGGTGGGCTTTGGCGAGTATTCCCTTCTTTGACTTTACCGGGTTGAGTGAGGATATGATTTTCCCAAGCTCCGCCACGTCGAGGAGTGAGAGGTCTGCCGGAAGTTCCGATGCCTCGTCCACTACGCTGCGGGTGGAAGCGTAGTCCATGACACGGTCCAGTATGTCGCCCGCGCTGACCTCGCGCAGCTTGTTGTGGTCAAGCGTGATTACCGGCGAGATGGACAGCTCGGCCGCTATGCGCTCTTTCAGCTGTGTGTTGCCCCTGCTCTCGGTGTTCACGTTGTAGATAAGGCTTTTGGCCTCCTGCATGTGGAACATGCGGTTGGGGTCGAAGTCCACGAGTATGGTCTGTGGCTTTTTGTCGAGCCTTATCTCCTTGCCGTCCGCGTTTGTGAATTTCTCTACGTAAGGGTTCTGGAGCATGAAGATGGCTTGGTCATACTCTTCAGGCGACGAGGTCTGCTTCAGATAGAGCATTGTGTCCCACTCAGGCACCGTCACTCCGGTGAGCATACGGTTTACAGTGAGGGTCAGTGTCTTGCGCCCCTCCTTTTCGAGGGCCGATATCTTATGCTTGATGTCTTCGACTGTTCCGGAACGCTTTTCCGTTTCTGCACTGGAGATGTTCAGAATCTCATATTCACCCAGGTTCTTGAACTCATCGCGATGCTCGTTGATAAGCTTTTCCATGGCGTCGCACGAGGCGCAGTAGGGGAGTACCATCACTATGTGGCGGCACAGCTTGCCTGCCTTGATGCGCTCGTTGTCCAGAAACCCGAGCACGTTGCAGTCGTCCTTGCTCCCGTCTATCACTTTCAGGAAATCAAGCACCACCTCTTCGTGGACGAAAATATTGTGTATCGGGTCGTTGCCCTCGAGCGACCGGGGCTTGAACAGTTCAGAGAACGAGGCTGTGGCTCCGTTGCTTTCCAGCTCCTTGATTTTGTTGAGCGACGCGCGGTTGGGCGTGAAGGCGAAGCGTATCATCTGCGGGAACCCGTAGTAGGGGTTCATCCATTCATCCTCACGGTCTGCTTCATCCTTGGCACGGTTTTTCTCGTCCCACATCCTTTTGGCCTCGGCAATCTCTGTGAACGGAACGAAGGCAATTATGTCTTCAGGCTCGAATTTGCCCCCCATGAGTATGCGGTACGGCGTGCCTGAGAGGTGCAGCGTGGTCTGCACTCGGAGTTCCTTGATTTCTTTATTAAGGCCCTCAAGGGTATCCAAGTCTTTGCGTTGGCGTTTGGACTCGTTCTTGTTCAGAATTACTTGGCCGTAATGCTGAGCTCCTGCGCCGAAATGGGTCTCGTCCACTATGAGCATGTCCCACTGAATGTTGAAGACCTCACAGTGTTTCGCTTTCATTTCTTTGCCCTGGAGGTCTTGCAGAGAGAGGAAGAGCACGACTTTATCTCCGCGCTCGCGTGCCTTGTGCAGATAGTTGTGGTCTCTTATCAGATTTTTGCTGGTGGCAAAGGTGTAGCCCTCGAAATTGCCGTGGCCTTCTACAGCCAGGTGCCATTCGCCCTGTACCTGCGGCTTGGCGGTTACAACCAGCACGAGCGATGCGTCTGCCTCCTTGGCGCAGCAAAGCGATGTGAACGTCTTGCCGAATCGCATCACGGCATACATCAGCAGGTCGGTGCGCCCAAGTTCCATCGCACGCTTGAACTTGTCGACCACTGCTTTCTGGTTTTCCCGCAGTTCCAATTCAGGTCCGCGCACGGGCTTGTACTCTTGTGGCAGCCTGTCCGGAGAGTAAAGGGCATATCTGAGATCCTTGTCTCGGGCGCTGCGGTTGATGTCTTCCACAGCCTCGCCCACGTCTTCCTTGGTCGCGTCCTTGAAGAACTCGGAGGAGTAATACACCCCGAGGGGCAGGTCTTCCCTCCTTAGCCGTTGCCGGGACTTCTCTCTCATCAGGAATTGGTGCACCTGGTAGTCCCTGAATATGGTGCTTTCGTCTATCTTGGCGGAGTGCTGGCACTCGAAGCGTAGGTCCGGATATTTATGCCTCCACTCGTCTAAGCGCTCCTCCACCGGGCGGTAGGTGTCCCCGACCTTCAGGTAGTTGGGTATGGTCTGCGTGGTGAAGGCATATATATGCGGCTCCACGCGGCCTATGATTATCCGCTTCAGGATGTCGGTGTCGGTCCGCTCAACGTTTTCCATTCTTGCGCTCGGGTATCAGTGACACGAATGTTATGGGCTTGCCCTCCTCCCAGTCCATGATCAGGCAATACACGCCATTGTGCATGTGCATATTCTGCTTCTTGCAGCCGGGGCAGTCGAGCAGGGTAGGAGGCTCGTCCGCCACGCCTGTTTCCTCGTCGTCGAAGAGCGAGAGCTGTTGCTGTGCCGGCTTGGGAGTCTTGGTGCATGACCCGGGTATCACGCATTTCAGACCATCCATCTGCCAGATGTTCCAGGATATGATTTCAGCGAATCTCATAAGCAGGTCCATGCCCAGGTCCGTGTGGAACTTGTGCTCATGATACTCCACCATGGTCATGAGCATCGACTCGCGGGCGAGCAGCAGGTTGTCTCCCTGCCATTCATACCCGTAAGTGCCTTTCAGGGCGAGAGTTGCCCACTCCACCCATTCCTCGTGGGAGGAGGTGTGCTCGTCTACTATGCGCAGCTTGCGGTCCAGTATTCCTATGCGGCGCTCAACCGGAATCGGCCCCCCGGTCACCGTGTCGTAACGGCTTGCCAGAAACGGGGCCTCCCCGCAGGTGATCTCCAGCCGGTTCTCCCTCACGTAGGTCTGCCAGCTCTTACCCTCCGGGAACTCTATGGGGCCGGGAGTTACCTCCCAGGTGTTCGGCTTGCCCTGCTCCTCTATCTCGGTGTTGAACACGTTCTTGCGTCCGAACCAGGACTCGTCGATGGCGTTGACCATGGTGTTGCATACCCATGAAGGGGTGAAAATCTCGGCCATGGCGCGGCTGCGCTTATGCTTTTGTTCGCGGGACTTCACAGCGCGAGGCACTATCACGTTCCCGTTCTCGCCCGTGATGGCCTCCACCCGAATCTGGTCATTGTACTGATACCCCTTCCCACGCTCGGCATAATTGTCAGTGCCCCAGAATATGTTGACATTGCGCTTGTCCGTGGTGAGGGTGCGGTCTATGAGCAAAGTCTCGAGCAGGGCGTCCGAGAGGTTGAAAAGCATGTTCTCACTTATGTCTGCTTGGGGTGTGGCCATAGGGGAATCGGATTCTTGCAGGTGCAAATTTACGAAATTATTTGGATATTCAGGTGCCCTTATATATAAA
>URZM01000155.1 GCA_900552315.1 uncultured Bacteroidales bacterium
AGCGACTCGGAGATGAGTCGCTGGGACGCGCTCCTGTGGAGGAGTGCAAGGGCCTTGCGGCCTCGGTGGCGGCCGCCCTGGGCGGATGCGCGGTGGTCACCGACGCCGCCCGAGACCGGTGCTGCCTCTATGCGGGCCCCCTGGGCGAGTTGCTCGGCATAGGGATGACAGGGGCGCGATGCCGCGAGATATGCTCCAGCGACGAGGACCTGCTCTACGAGCGCATGCACCCCGCAGACCTGGTGGAGAAACGCATGCTGGAGTACGAGTATTTCCGCTTCGTGGACCCGCTGCCCCCTGCGGAGAAAACGCTCTGGCACGCCGCCTGCCGCGTGCGCCTCAGGGACCGTGAGGGGAGATATGTGCTCCTGGACAACACCACGCGCGTGCTCAGACCCTCTCCGGCCGGAAAGATATGGCTCATACTCTGCTGTTATGACCTCTCTCCGGTTCAGGAGACGCGCCTCGAGGGCATCGGGGCACGCATGCTCCACGCTCGTTCAGGGCAGGTAAGGGCCTTGAGCCTGGCACAGCGCAAAGGACGCATCCTCACGGCCCGCGAAAAGGAGGTCCTGAGGCTCATAAGGCATGGATGCCTGAGCAAGCAGATAGCCGATACCCTGGGTATCAGCCTGAACACGGTGAACCGACACAGGCAGAACATCCTCTCCAAGCTGAGCGTGGCCAACTCCGTGGAGGCGGTCACCGCAGCCCTGGAGATGGGACTCCTCTGAGAGCGTAGGCATGCTTATAAAAGCCGGCATGGTTATAAATCAGTATTGCGCGCTATGGCGCATAGAGGTAACTTTGCCGAAAAATTCTTGCAATGCTTACGACACTGACACTCGCCCTCGCCGCCATGGCGGGGACCCCCCAGGCGGCTCCGGCACCTGCCGCCCCCTTCGACTGGCGCGGAGCCACCGTCTATTTCGTGATCACTGACCGTTTCTGCAACGGCGACACCCTCAACGACCGCAACTACGGGCGCGTGAACGACTATGGCAGCGAGCGCCTGAACGCCGCCACTTTCCACGGCGGCGATTTCAAGGGCATGCTGCTCAAAGCGCGCCAGGGCTGGTTCCGCGACCTCGGGGTGGACGTGGTGTGGATGACCGACGTCTACGAGCAGATACACGGCTGGATGTCTGGCTCCGGCCCCGTAAACGATTTCCCCCACTACGGCTATCACGGCTACTACCCCCTGGACTACACGCAGACCGACCGCAACTACGGCACGGTGGCCGAGCTGCGTGAGCTGGTCGACACCCTCCATGCACAGGGCATACGCGTCATGCTCGGGGCCAACCTCAACGATCCCGGCTATCCCACCCTGCTCGACGCCGTGCAGTACGGCTTCGCCCCAACGGGCCTGACGCAGGAGCAGGCCGCCGAGCACCGTCGTGACTGGAGCTATGACGAGTTCTACGCCTCCCGCCTGGACTGGAACGGATGGTACGACCGCGGATGGATACGAATGCCCGACGAGGGCTGGGACGAGTCAGACCCCCTACAGGCCACCCTCTACGGTATGCCTGACTTCAAGGACGAGAGCGACACCCCGGTGGCCATACCCTCCTTCCTGCGCCGAAAGTGGAAGCGCGAGGGCAAGACCTCTGACCCCTGGGTGAACCCCTCGGCACGCCCCCTGCGCGCAATAGGGAAGCAGTCCCCCATGCAGCACCTCATAGGCTGGATAGCGTCATGGGTCAGGGAGTTCGGTATAGACGGCTTCCGCTGCGACATAGTGGAGAACGTGCGTACAGGGCGCTGGGCCGAGCTGCACCAGGCATGCGACGAGGCTTTGGCCGACTGGCGCGCCGCCCATCCAGGCGACCCCGCCTCCTCCTGGACCGACAGCTTCTACATGACGGGTGACTACGAGAACGCATCCATTGACCGTAAGCCCCGATACGCCGAGGCCGGATTCTCCAGCATGGTCAATTTCTTCTTCCCCAAGCGCGGCGACCTGGACAACATAGTCTACACGTGGCAGGCCTACGCCGACTCTCTTGCCGTACACCCCGACTGGGGACCCTTCAGCTATCTAAACAACTCGTATCACCGCGACGCCGACCCCGACAACATGACCGACTGCCTCACCACCCTGCTGCTCGCCCCCGGGGCCGTGCAGCTCTTCTATGGCGACGAGACCGGCCGTGGGCTGAGCGACGCGCGCCTGAACGTGGACAGCAACCAGGCCTTCCGCTCGGACATGAACTGGGAGAGCATCGACGGCGCCCGGCTTGACCACTGCCGCCGCCTGGGGGCCATACGCCGCGACAATCCCGCCATAGGGCGAGGAGTGCAGCGCACCCTCGATGTCCACACCTGCGTGCGCTCCTTAGGTGACGACCGGGTGCTGATACGCCTCAAGCCCGAGGCCGGAGCGTCCATGTCGGTCTGCGGAGTATTCCCCGACGGTACCCTGCTCACCGAGCTATACACAGGGCAGCAGGCCGTGGTCACAGACGGGAGCGTAACCTTCCCGCGCTACGAAGGCAACGTGGCGGTGCTCCGCCCCGCCCCTTGACCCGCATCCTCGTCTGACCTGTCCGGCGCGAACAGGCACGCGGCGCAGGGTAGCCCCGCATTGAAGGCGAAGCTGGAAAGGCGGGGAATAATGCCATCATACGGATACGCATGCCGTCAGGTATGCGAGCGTCCGACCTATCCACCTCGTCCGACTTGTTCGACCCCGACGTTCTGAGTTAAATAATCTTGTACGATGTTAAAAATAATTAATTATACAGCCGCGCGGGTCTCGCGAGGCACGGCAGAGGCGCGTTTTCGGAAAATTTTTCGTACCTTTGCGTCAGATTCCGGAGGGGGCGGCTTGCTTCCTCCTGTTTCTTAGGCTGTGCCTTAATGTTTCCCGTAGAGACAACGAGGCTCGCCTGACAATACCGGGCTGCTGAGTATCAGCCCAATAGCGCGGTAACGCGCGGCACTCCCGTTCCGGGTCTGGCCCTGGGGATGTTGCCGTGCAGCCTTTTTGTTGTCCGTAGGCCACGATGGCTCAGGACATATCACTATATATACCACGGCCCCGGCACCCGAAGGCGCCCCGCAGGCCGCATTACGAGGAACAGAGCATGATTGACAAGCAAGCGTTGACCGAATTTGTGGAGTCCCGCCTGGCGGGCACCGATTGTTTCCTGGTGGAGGTGAGGGTCACTCCCGCCAATGAGATAGCCGTGGAGGTGGACAGCCCCGAGGGGGTGGACATCGATTTCTGCTGCGACCTGAGCAGGCAGATAGAGCAGGCATTTCCCCGCGACGAGGAGGACTACAGCCTGGAGGTGGGCAGCGCCGGCCTGACGGCCCCCTTCAAGGTCCTGGGCCAGTACCTCAAGAACGTGGGTGGCCGCGTGGAGGTGCTCACCGCCGACGGACGCAAGATCAAGGGAACGCTCGACGAGGCCGACGAGACAGGTTTCACCATAGGGGTGGAGACGAAGGTGAAGGAGCCGGGCATGAAGCGTCCCGAGATTCGCACCGTGCAGCACAGGTTCGCCTTCGCCGAGGCCAAGAGGGTTAACGCATTGCTCGAGTTCTGACTTACTTACGCTAAAAACAAAACACTGAATACACCAGATGGCAAAGAAAGAGGAAAGCGCAAACATGGTAGACCGGTTTGCCGAGTTCAAGGAGCTCAAGAACATCGACAAGACCACTATGATAAGCGTGTTGGAGGAGTCCTTCCGCAACGTGCTGGCCAAGATGTTCGGCTCTGACGAGAATTTCGACGTGATCATGAACCCCGACAAGGGGGACTGCGAGATATACCAGAACCTGGAGGTGGTGCCCGACGGCGAGGTGGAGAACAAGGACATGCAGATAGGCATCTCCGACGCCCGCGAGATAGACCCGGAGTGCGAGGTGGGCGAGGACGTGGCCAAGCAGATATTCTTCGAGAAGTTCGGCCGCCGAGCCATCCTGAACCTGCGTCAGACGCTGCAGAGCAAGATTCTCGACTTGCAGAAGGACGCCATTTACTCCAAGTTCAAGGAGCTGGAGGGAGAGATCGTCACCGGCGAGGTGCACCAGATATGGAAGCGCGAGATGCTCCTCATGGACGAGGACCAGAACGAGCTCATCATGCCCAAGGAGGAGCAGATACCATCCGATTTCTTCCACAAGGGCGACATGGTCCGCGCCATAGTCAAGCGCGTGGACAACCCCAACGGCAACCCCAAGGTGATAGTGAGCCGCACCGACGAGCGCTTCCTGCGCCGCCTCTTCGAGCAGGAGGTGCCTGAGATACACGACGGCCTCATCACCATCAAGGCTGTGGCGCGCATCCCCGGCGAGAGGGCCAAGATAGCCGTGGAGAGCTATGACGACCGCATCGACCCCGTGGGAGCCTGCGTGGGCGTGAAGGGCGCCCGTATCCACGGCATAGTGCGCGAGCTGCGCAACGAGAACATAGACGTGCTCAATTTCACCTCCAATCCCCAGCTCATGATACAGCGTGCCCTATCACCGGCCAAGGTGAGCTCCATACGCCTGAACGAGGAGGACCGCAAGGCCGAGGTCTTCCTGCATCCCGACGAGGTCAGCCTCGCCATAGGCAAGGGCGGCTACAACATACGCCTGGCCTCCATGCTCACGGGCTATACCATAGACGTGTACCGTGACATCGACGAGGGCGAGGAGGACATATACCTGGACGAGTTCAGCGACGAGATAGACCAGTGGGTCATCGAGACCCTCAAGGACCTGGGCCTGGGCACCGCCAAGGCTGTGCTCAACGCCGACCGCGACGTGCTCATCCAGCAGGCAGACCTGGAGGAAGACACCGTGGACCACGTCCTGGAGGTGCTCCGCGCCGAGTTCGAGGACTGAGAGGCGCCTGCGCCCCCTCCGGCATTTCCCGGCACTCGACCCTCCACAAAATTTTCAAACATACTCTTAAAGCAAAAGCCAATATCCGCAACATAATATATGCCAACTAAAATCAACAAGATAGCAAGGGAGCTGAACGTGGGTGTGAGCACGGCGGTGGATTTCCTGCGCAAACACAACGTGCAGGTGGACGACAACCCCAACGCCCGCATCGATGACCACGCAGTGGAACTCTTGTTCAAGGAATACAGCAAAGACAAGGATTTCAAGGACAGACTTGACCAGGCGTTGTCACGCACCGCCGGCCGCAAGGCCCAGCAGCCCGCGCCCGCCGCTCCCGCCCCGGCCTCCGGGACGCGCCCTCTCACCGCGCCCGGACCCAAAGTGGTGGGAAAGGTGACACTCGACCGCAAAGGCAATGTGGTGCCCCCCGCCAAGGCTTCCAAGGTTGCGGAGAAACCGGCTCCCGCCCCCGCGCCTGTTGCCACCCCGGCTCCC
>URZM01000156.1 GCA_900552315.1 uncultured Bacteroidales bacterium
CCGAGCCTGTCTCAGGCGCCGTATACACGGCCAAGACCGTGGTGCGCTGACCCCTTCTCTAAAAGAGTGTTGCTTTTGAAACACTCTCCCTAAATCTTCACGGACGCCCGACGCCCCTTCCCGGGGACGCCGGGTGTCCTGCATTTGCACATACGGCTGAGGCTGTCCCCGACGGCACGAGACCAATGGATGCCAACGAATAGAGTGCGCATAGAGGCCCCCTGTCCTCCCTGTATTGGATTTTGAATGAGATGGCCCACTGAAGAGCATACGGAGATTCCATTCGTGGGAAATTGGGATACGACCGGATTTTGGTTTTACGAGTATTTTTTATTAAATTCGCCCATGTGAAATCAAAAGCCGGTAGATCATGAATTTAAGGGAAATAATTGAGACCGTGATGCCCGTGAGCGACGAGGCTCTGGAGCAGATGGAGGCGCTATGTGTGCCCAAGAGAGTGAAGAAGGGGAGATTGATTATAGAGCAGGGCAAAGTATCGAAGGATATTTTCTTTATCTGCAAGGGGGTGGTGCGCAACTACTGCCTGATTGACGGGGAAGAGCTTACCCGATGGTTTGCTTTGGACGGCGACGTGGTGGCTTCCATGTTCTCGTTCAGCCGCGGGCTCCCCTCCGTAGGCTCGGTGGTGGCCCTCACGAATCTGGATGTGCTGGTCGCGCCTATTGGGGAGGTGAAGAAACTCATTGACAGCTCCCTGGAGTGGAGCCGCTGGACCAATGCCTATGTGCTTGACGGCCTGTTCATGCTGGAGCGCCGCCACACGTTCCTGAGCCACGGAAGCGCCATGAACCGTTACCTGACCTTTCAGAAGATGCGTACCTTCGAGCTGCTGCGGCATCTGCCGCTTCAGCACATAGCTTCGTACCTTAACATGAGGCCGCAGACGCTGAGCAAGGTGCGCCGGGCCCTGGCAACCGAGTAAGGCACCTCCCCTCGATATCCACGATATACGCCGACTGCTGAATAGGTGTTTGGGGACGGAAATTCGGCAGTCCTGTTCGGGCGCATGCGTCGGACCCGGACAAAAAATGATCTGGCAGCGTGTAACCGATACACACTGCCAGATGCTGTCGATTGTGGGTAAATATTAAGGGAAATTATTTGCCGATGCGAATCTTGTGCGCCGTGCGGTTGCCCTCCTTCTCTATGGTGAGCATGTAGATGCCGCCTGCCAGGTTGCTTACATTGACGTAGGAGTCGCCATGGGCCACGTGCATGCCGTCCAGGGAGTAGAGGTTGATGAGGCCGTCGGCCATTACGAAGCCGTTCTGACGGTTATAGTCGAAACCATTGTCCTCGGCCATGGACCTGATGCTGTTGAGGGCCGGAACGTATGCTTCGCTCATTTCGGAAATATCGCCGTTCTTGTAGAATGCACGCACCGTATAGGAGGCGTTCATGTCCGGCTCTGCGTCCAGATAATGCACTGCGGCGGGGTCTATGATGAATTTGTTCATGAGTTCGCCGTTCTTGTAGATGTTGTAGCACATGATTTCCGGGTCTTCGAGTACAGGGGCGTCGTTTGCCACGGTGGGGCCGTCGGTGAAATTGGCCGAGATGTACCAGATGGCATAGCCGTCCTCAGGCATTTCGGTGTCGGCGTAGAAATCGCGCAGGGATTTCCAGGTGAAGCCATTGTCCTCGGAGTAGAGGTCGCTCTTCTTGTATTTGTAATTCAGGGCGTTCTGGTAAACGAGGGGCATGTCAAGCTCATCATAGTCATAGTAGAGGATGCCGACCTTGATTTCCTGAGTGCCGTCTACGAGGATGGGCTTTTCAAGGATCACATTGTTCTCACGGTTGGGGACCACATTCTGGATCTCTTGCTCCACGACGAGCATGTTGTCGATGTAGACCATGGCTTTTGCCTTGGCCACCTTCTCGATGTCGGGATTGTGGTTGACCAGGGTGCTTATGGAGGTGAGGTATTTGCCTGCGTAGGGCTTGAGGTCCTCGGGCTCGAAGCTGTTCACGGCGATTATCTCTTTGGCGTTATTGCCGAGGGCTTTAAGTATGGGATAGTCATAGAGGTAGTTGAGCTGGTAGGTGTCCAGGGTGCTGTGCCACATGAGGGTCAGGTCGCCGTTGTCGTGTGTATAGCTTGTCATGGCCTTGGGAGCCTCGCACTCGGGAGTGCCGGTGATCTTCACATTGTCGAACAGGGTCTTGAACAAGGCCTCACCGGGACCATGGGTGCGCATGCGCACACGGAACACTTTGCCGGCCACATAGTCAGAGAGGTCTATGTCGTACATCTTCCAGCTGAAGGGCTGTTCGGAGCAGGGATAATATGCCACCTCTTTCCAGGTCTTGCCATAGTCGGTGGTCACCTCTACGCTCATGCCGTCCTTGGTGAGGTCCCAGTCGCGTGAATTTACGAACACGAACATGGAGAGGAAATTCAGGTTTACGCGGTCGCAATCAGTGGCGTCCATGGGGCGCGATTCCAAAGCTGAGGAGTGTTCGAAATGTTGGCCGGTACCGCAGCCGGTGGCATAGCTGCTCTGAAAGCCCTGGTACCTGAGATATCCCCATCTCTGGTCTATGGTCTCGCCCTGTTCGATGTTCTCGGTCCAGTAAGTGCTGACATAAGTGCCTTCGAAGTCCTCGTAGAGAGGGAGCTCATAGGTGTCGGGAAGTCCGATGTTGCGTTCCAGCGACATTTGGGACTCCACCTCGGTGCCGTCGGCGGCTGTCAGGGTTACGGTCATGGCGTACGAAGGGTAGCCTGCCGGTACATCCTTCATAGTGAAAGAGCGCTCTTTGGAGGCCTCCACACTGCCTTCCAGCTTGGAGCCTCGGTAGATGTTGTAGCGGCTCAGGGTGTAGCCTTCGTAGGTGGGCTCATAGGCGGGCCAGGTCACGGTGACCTTATGCAGGCCGAAGGACCATACCTCGGGTTTGGCCGGTGCGTCGGGTATGATGCCGTTCATCTCGCCTATCGAGAGCAGGTAGCAACTGCTTGTGTCGATGTTGCCCATCAGTGTCTTGCCGTCAGCGGTGAAGGCTTTGGGATTGGAGCTTTGCAGCCTTTCGGAGGGGTCCACATCGGGAGCTGCGAGTTCCAGGAAGTTGTCCATTTCATAGCATTTGTCATTCTCGTAAGAGTAGTAGAAGGCCGTGCGGGTGCCGGATACCATATAAGAACCGGCCATGTTGCCTTTATCGTCCACCGGAGCAAAGAGGTTGTCGATGATGCTGTTGTCGGCTTTCTTGGGGACTTCGCGGAAAGTCTTTTCCTGACAGTCATATATGAAATAGGTGTAGTCGCAGGAGTAGGATATGAAGCGGCCGTCGCTGCTCATGCCTCCCCATTCGGCCCGGAAGTCGGAGGGGTCGCGTTCTATCTCGAAATATTCTCCGTCTACCCAGTAGCAGGCGCGGCGTTTGGCATATTTCCATACATTGCCGGAAATGATTCTCCCGTCAGATGTGATGGCCAAAGCCTCGCCGCCGTTGGAACCATCAGGAAGCGCAAGCTGCTCGCCGCTCCATTTGCCGTCATCGCCCAGACGCCATACCGTTGGGAAATGGCGGGCATCGTTGCCGATGCTCACGTAGCCGATGGCGGTCTTATTGTCATCGCTGACGGCGCGGCCGAAGCTGCCGTCCCCTACATTCGTGAACTCAGAGGTCGAGTGGGTGCCGTAGTCCAGTTGTGTGGGTTCGCCATCGATGAAGATTGTGGCTATGTTGGCATAGCCTTCCATGGAGCCGAAAGGATCCTTGAACTCAATCAGAGTGTTCGGGTCCTTGGTTGTCCCTATTATGATGCCTGAATTGTTGACACCGGTGAATTGACCTCCGGCAAACTCATCGTCCGGGTCGTTGTTCAACAGCCAGCTCAGGGATTTGGTCTCAGTGTCGTACACGAAGGAAGACATATTGATGCCTTCGTTGATATGTGAGGCGTTCACGCCAACCACGTACTTGCCGTTGTGGGAGATGTCGCTGCCGTAGCAGCTGCCGACCTTCGTCAAGCTGCCTCCGCTTTCGGCGTAGGCTGTGCCCGAAACCGCGAGAACTGCGGTCACCAGACATGATAAGGAGTTAAATTTTCTCATTGCTCTTTGGTTTTATCGAATCGGCCGATTCGTCGGTTTGTATGATTATGATTGTTTTTGATTGAGAGAAAGAGTAATTCTACGCCGCAAAGTTAATACATAGAAATGTTAAATGAATTGAATTATAATTAAGAAAACAGGCATTGCAGATTGGGTTTGCGATTCAGCGGTGAGCACTTTGATTGCTGGCAGTTTTGGAGCGGGAGGCTCCGTTTTATAAGTCATGTATGTCCGGACGTTGGCGGTTTTTGGGAAATGTATTAATTTTGCGTAAATTACTATTATTATGAACCGACTTATATTTACATTGCTGTGCGCCTCGCCGCTGTGCGTGCAGGCGCAGACCGTGGTCTCAACCCCTGCCTACCGCTGGCACGGCGACACGGTGACGCAGGGTCCCTATACGGCTACGGCCAAGGGCCCTGACCGCATCGAGAGCGACTACAAGGCCCAGCCCGGGTATTTCATGCCTATCGAGGGTGTGTGGCAGCGCCGCAACCCCCTGGACGCGTATCCCCGCCTCTCCACCCCCAACATGCTACACACCGCCGTCTACAACATGGGCCTGGACGAGATGGTGAACGCTGTGGAGGCTGACACCACTCTGCGCACCGGCAAGGAGTGGGCCGGTGTGTGGACGCGCGACGTGAGCTATTCCATACTCCTGTCCATGGCATACCTGCAGCCCGAGGCTTCGCGCATCTCCCTGGAGAAGAAGATAGATCCGCAGGGACGCATCATCCAGGACACCGGCAGCGGCGGCGCGTGGCCCGTAAGCTCCGACCGCCAGATCTGGACCGTGGCCGCATGGGAGGTGTACAAGGTCACGGGCGACAAGGAGTGGCTGCGCCGGGCCTACGAGGTGGCCCACCGCTCCCTGCTCACGGACGCGCACACGATCTATGACCCGGCTACAGGCTTGGTGCGCGGAGAGACCTCATTCATAGACTGGCGTGAGCAGAGCCATCCGAAATGGATGCAGTGCGCCGACATATACTCCACGCTCACCCTATCCACCTCCATCGTACATTCGCAGGCCTGGAAATGCCTGGCGCAGATGGCGCGTGAGCTGGGTTACAAGAAGGACGCCGCCGGCTTCGAGGAGCGTGCCCGCAGCATTGACAAGGCCGTGAACGAGTATCTCTGGATGCCTGACAAGGGCTATTATGCCATGTATCTCTATGGTCGTGACAACCAGATTCTCAACCCCAG
>URZM01000157.1 GCA_900552315.1 uncultured Bacteroidales bacterium
CATTTTTCGTGATACACATAGGCCGACTCATAGAACAGGAACTGCGCCGCCAGGAGCGTACACCTACCTGGCTCGCCCGCAAGATCAACTGCGACCGCACCAACGTGTACTATATCTTCAGCCAGACGAGCATCAACACCGAGATGCTGGTGCGTATCAGCCGAGCCCTCCGCACCGACTTCTTCAAGCACTATTCCTCCATGCTGACATGCCCAGAGGCGAAGCTGGTGTGAAAGCAATTGACGGATGCGTGAAATATATTCACGCCCAACCGCACCGCAATCCAACCCATCATGCCTAACTTTGCGGCACAAACCAACTTATCACAGGCAAATGAAAAACCTATTTTCCTTCAGCTACCTCATGCTGGGTATCGGACTCGTGTTGATAGCGATCGGCGTCTTCGTTCCAAACGAAGGGAGCTATTTTTGGCTTATAGCCGGGGGGATAGCTTTCACGACAACATTCGCAAGTTTCGGGAATCAGGACTATCGCGGGAGCCAAAGCAAGAAGACATACCGGATAATCAGGTATATACTTGCGGCGTTGCTGATTTTCCTCGGACTGTCATACATCATGGGCGAGTGGATGCTCTACAGCCGCATGATGGAATCCGTACACGACCCGGACAGCTATACCAGCCTCACCGTGTCGGGCAGGGAGGTGACAAGCAAGACGTTCACCATGTGGCTGGTCATAAGCAGTATCTCCACGATAATGGCAGACAGCGCGGTGATAGCGTATCTCCTGATGTACAAGCCCTCGGGCACCACCACCGGGAAAAAGATAATGAAGCTGGCGGGCTATATCCTCATCTTATCCGGCACATCCTATCTCTGCGGCTCAAAGATAACTTATCTCATAACCGGCTCCATGGTGGAGCTCGCTATTTATGTATGTATAATAATAGCAGGCATCGCTCTCACCGTGTTCGGCAGGCGCAAATCACCTGTCCCTTGCTCAGGAGCAGGATGCAATCCTGAATGACACCGACGGCAGGATGTGACCAATCCGTTCTTCCAAGTGAAGATGCAGCTATCGCCTGCAAGGGCCATGACTCAACCTGACGCCACGGCGCGCCGGAGATTATTTTCCTGCACGCCGTGGCTTTTTTTGAAAAAATTCGTAAATTTGCATAAAGTTAAGGGGTGTCTGCATCTCAACCAGGCCGGCTCTTTCTAAGGAGCTTTACGTATCCTTGATTTCAAACACCCTTCACCCTTTAAATGCAACTGAAGACAGATATAAACCTGAACTGACATATCAAACGATCTTAGAGCTTCCCGGCTCTTATTCTCACTTTCGTAAAACCGCCAAATTTACAGTGATAACGAGGATAGGCCCAGGAGTTCAGCCCGTGTATAT
This sequence comes from uncultured Bacteroidales bacterium, assembly GCA_900552315.1. Lineage (GTDB taxonomy): Bacteria > Bacteroidota > Bacteroidia > Bacteroidales > Muribaculaceae > Lepagella. Next base: position 1,366 of record URZM01000157.1, read on the forward strand.
GGGCTGAATTACTTGTGCGTATCAGTCATCAAGGCGCTTGGCGGTGCCTCAGAAATGAAATACCCACAACTAATCCAGTCCATTTTTCGTGATACACATAGGCCGACTCATAGAACAGGAACTGCGCCGCCAGGAACGGACTCCGACCTGGCTCGCCCGCAAAATCAATTGCGAGCGTCCCAACGTGTATTACATCTTCAGCCAGCCGAGCATCAACACCGAGATGCTTGTGCGCATAAGCCGCGCCCTCCACACCGATTTCTTCAGGGCCTATTCGGAGCTGCTGACACGGCAGGATACCGAGAAAAACTCGAGTCATGCGTAAAAATCATTTACGCATCCGTAAAATCACCTTACGCGAAAGCTTGCCGCAAGATATGGATTCATGCCTAACTTTGCAAAAATTAAAAACATCGAAATGCACAAGTCAAAAACAATCATCATCCTGCTGTCATACATGCTATTGCAAGCATTCGCACTCAATGCGCAAAACGAGTTCACAGGACTCTCTTACGATGAAATCCATCAAATACTTGACAGTCGAAGAGAGGATGCCAAGATGGGGACCAGCACCAATGGAGGGTTTTCTGCCTTTGTAATCCATGACAGAGAGTCGCTGTACATAACCCTGAGCGACTGGAAACAACTGCCTGAGGGCTTTAAAGACAATTGCCAAGTTATCGGATTCGCCTTCATGTGCCCATCCGACAGGCAACTTGCAATGATCTGTGACAACAAGCTCTATTCCTTTGAGGAAGCTCAAGAGAAATTCGGATATAAGTTGCCGAGCAAACAGCAAGTGTATTACTTGTCGCTGTTCATATGCGGCCAATACAACAACTGTGCTGAAATAGGAGATATCTCAAAAGAGTTGATTATGCCATTCTTAATGGATGATTTGTATTTCTGGACCTCTGAGTCAGATGACTACGAAACCGCCTACGCCTATAAGATGGATGCCGGCAGACGCCTCCAATACGTACAAAAAAACAAAAATGGCATGCTAAGAGTGATTCCAATCATTTCTCTGGCAGAATAGAGGAGTTAGCAAAGACCTAATTCCAGGCACGTGCCATCCATTGAGACAAGACAGTCAAAGCTAAACACAAACATAATTTTATCAAAAGTGAAAAGATGATGAAGAAAAAACTATTCAGTGCAGCGTTGTTGGCGACCATAGCCATGACAACGGTTCCGCTTACGGCCGAGGCCCAGAGCCCGGAATCACAGAAGATTGTTAACGCTCTACAAGGTGCAGGGGAACCGTGCCGCACGGCAAACGGAGAAAACGGACGTATGTATCCGACCTCTAAAACAGTCACACATTCGACAGCACAAACAAAGGGACAAAGCAATAACTCAGGCTCAACATCACGTACAAAAACGGGAGGGGCTGAGATAAGTACCAGATCCGTTGGACTATCCGGCAACATAAGCACAACAAACAATTCCGGATCAACGACGAAAAACTCAGAGAGCACACAAGAAACAACCACCACACTCCACTATGAATGTGTGCCCTACGGGAAATAAAGCCTAAGAGCCCTAAAAAAACCACTCAACTAAAAAAGAAAATGAAGAAGATATTTCTGACAATGCTCATCGGCCTGTTTGCAATCATGCCTATGGCTGCAACGGAGTCAAGCGTAGAGTTAACCTCTTTCGGCCAAAACAAAAAGGACTATTCCGCGCTTCCCAAAATCACAGTCTACAGAATAGTACAAGTGGGAGGAACCGCATGGAGCAAATCGTCCAAAGAAGCGTATTACGATGCCCAAGACAACTCAATCATCGTAAATGGCGTAGCCTTAACCATCCATGAGAACAGAGCCTACGGACAAGAGAATGACGGAAGGGCCGATTACCGTTATCAGGCAGGAGAATATTTTTTCAATCTCTGAATAAGTAAATCGAATACGGTCAACTGACATAAAGCCCAAAACCGCAGGAACCGATATATGAGGTTCTTGCGGTTTTTATACACGAAGGAAATATGGAGGCAAGGATGCATCACTGGTAGAACGAAACGACATAAAACAAATGGGAAATTCTCAGATTTGCGAATACGGAATAATATCACTAACTTTGCGAAACGGTAAAAAAGCATCCGGGTATGATTGTAACGTTTGACTCCGAGGAATTGCGAATAATGTATGAGGAAGGCAGAAATCCTAATAGGAAATATCGTTTCCAGCCTGACATCATAAGACGTTACCAGAAGGCGATAAACTTTCTTAAAGCATCTTCCTCAATAGAGTCGCTATGGAAAATCCAGTCACTGAATTATGAGGTGCTGAGCGGCGACAAATCCGGCCGCTCCTCGGTACGCGTAAACAATAGATACAGGTTAGAGTTCACGGTGGATATAGACTCCAACGAACCGATGCTGACCGTATGCAACATAATAGAACTGTCAAACCATTATAAATGAGGATAGATGAAAGTGAGGATAGAGGGAATTTCCCCAGACATGATAGCCAACAATCTGAATACGAGCACTCCAATCCATCCGGGAGAAATGATAAAGGATGAAATAGAATACCGAGGCATAACGCAGAAGGCTCTTGCCAAGGAAATAGGTGTACCGGCTTCGGTGCTCAACGAGGTGCTCAACGGCAAGAGGGATGTGTCGACCGAGTATGCGCTGCTATTGGAAGCAGCACTGGGCATTGAAGCAGACCTATGGCTTCGCCTTCAGGCTGAGTACAACAAGCAAGTGGCCAAGTCCGATCCCAACTTTTTGGCTCGTCTCGCCAAAATACGACAAGTGGCGGCCTTTCTGTAAAAGCAACAGTTCAGCGTAAAAAGTGAAAATGTATTCCCGCATGGCGAGCACGCGGGGTTGACGAATATGTACTTGCCTCCTGGGTCAAAAGGTGGGGATATAGGGATAAACATCGCGGAACGATATCCATACAGGATTGGCAATCAGGACGTTGATGTCAGGGATTAGGGGTTCGGGTCGGGGAGGTGGAGCTGGCAGCGGACACTTTCGGCGTGGAGGGTCTCGAGCAGGCGTGTCAGGAAGGTCTCGTCGAGGCCGAGCTCGCAGCCCCGGCGCAGCAGGGCCGTGAGCAGGCGGCTATAACGGTCGGGCTGGACCACGGGCATGTCGTTGGCACGTTTGTATTCGCCTATCTTGCGGCTTACCGCCATGCGGCGTGCCAAGACGGAGAGGAGTTCTCCGTCAAGCTCGTCTATCTGCCAACGCAGTTCGTCGAGGACCGCGTCGGGCCGGGATGTGTTTCTAACCTTCAGTGAGAGCCACAGGTCAGCCAAGGCATCGGGAGTGAGCTGCTGGCCTCCGTCACTGAGGGCGCTTTCCGGGTGTGGATGCGACTCTATCATGAGTCCGTCGAAGCCCATGTCGAGCGCCTGCTGCGACAGGGCGGCGATATGGTCGCGGCTTCCCCCGGTATGGCTGGGATCATGGATTATGGGGAGCGAGGGGAGACGGCGATGCAGCTCCAGTGGAATCTGCCAGATAGGAGCGTTGCGGTATGGGCGGCTCTCGTAAACCGAGAACCCCCGGTGTATGGCGCCGAGACGTGTCACACCTCGAGAGAGGAGTCTTGCGAAGGCTCCGATCCATAGCTCGAGGTCGGGGCTGACGGGGTTCTTGACCAGGACGGTCTTATGCGGGCATATCTCACCGATAGCGTCTGCGAGGGCTTGCACCGCGAAGGGGTTGGCTGATGTGCGGGCGCCGATCCAGAGGATGTCCACCCCTGCCGCATCAGCAGCCCGTACATGCTCGGGGCTGGCCACCTCAGTGGCCACAGGCATGCCCGTGGTGGCTCGCGCCTCGGCAAGCCAAGCGAGAGCCTCGGGTCCGACACCCTCGAAAGAGCCCGGCGAGGTACGCGGTTTCCATACCCCGGCCCTGAATATAGCCTCCGGGCAGAAGGATGC
>URZM01000158.1 GCA_900552315.1 uncultured Bacteroidales bacterium
TCCGTGCCTGTGCAAACAGACAAATACCCGTACTACCGCTGGGAGGACGTGAAGGCGTATTATCTCCCTATGCTCGACCGCATGAAAAAGGACAAATAAAACCTGGCACAAACCCGCCGGACAAGCCCGAGAACATTATAGTTTTCGGGCTTTTTCTGTAAAATTTGATGTTGTGCAACATATTTGGCATTTCACATTAAAATCAGCACCGTTTTTTATTGTGAATCACCGAATGATTTATTATATTTGCAAAAACTTTACGAGCCAGTGGCCGTTACAGAAAAAGAGAGATTATACAATATATAACCTGACTCGCCCGAGTCCCCCTGCCGCAGCAGGCAGCGCATGTGCGGGCGTCACAACCTCATAAACAATTCCTAAATGAGCTATCTGAAGTTTGACAAGAGCCTGATGATCAATCTGGAGCAAAGTCTGCCCAAAGAAATGCTGCGCACAAACAAGAGCGGTGCCTATCACTGCACCTCGATTGTAGGATGCAACACGCGCAAACAGCACGGGCTGCTGGTTATCCCGATTCCCGATATGGACGACAAGGCGCACGTGCTGCTGTCAAGCATGGACGAGACAGTGATCCAGCATGGCGCCCCTTTCAACCTTGGGCTGCACCAATATGGCGATGGAGTGTTCAGCCCTAACGGCCATAAGTATATACGCGAGTTCGATTGCGAAAGCGTGCCGACGGTGACCTTCCGCGTCGGAGGTGTGATTCTCTCAAAAGAGAAATTGTTCATATCACATGAAAACCGGATTCTGATCAAATACACGCTCAAAGACGCCCACTCCCCCACCACCCTGCAATTCCGTCCCTTCCTTGCCTTCCGCAACGCCAACGACCTCTGCATGGAGAACACAGCCATCAACAAGGAGATGAAGCATGTGACCAACGGCATGAGCTGCTGCCTCTATCCCGGATATCCGTCATTGTTCATGCAATTCAACAAGTCGGTCAAATGGGTAGAGGATTCCCATTGGTACAAAGGCATAGAGTACTACAAGGACCGCGACCGTGGGGTGCCGTACAAGGAAGACCTGTGGGTGCCCGGGTATTTCGAGCTGCCCATAAAGAAAGGAGAGAGCATAATCTTCTCCGCATCCACATTCGAGTGCGACCCGACCGGCTTCGAGAATACATACGGTGAGGAAATCAAGACGCGCACCTGCCGCACCAGCTTCTACAATTGCCTCAAGAACGCGGCCAAACAGTTCTATCTCAAAAAAAGCACCGGGACATATATCATGGCCGGTTACCCCTGGTACAATGTCCGCAGCCGCGATGAGCTTATCGCCCTTCCGGGATGCACGCTTGCCATAGACCACAAGGAGGATTACGAAATGATACTCGCCACTTTCCTCAAGGCCCTGTTCAGGTATATCGACGAAGGAATCAAGGACAAGACAATCACAGAGATAGACCTCCCGGACATACCGCTGTGGACAATCTGGTCCATAATGCAGTACAAGCATGTCTACGGCATGGAGATGTGCCGAGAGAAATACGGCAAGGACGTTAAGGCCATTGTCGACGCGATAATCTCCGGCAAGGTAGCCAACCTGCATCTCGACGACAACGGGCTGCTGTACACTGACGGACACAATATACCTGTCACCTGGCTGTCAGCATCGATAGACGGCAAGCCCATCATACCGCGCAGCGGTTATATCGTTGAGTTCAACGCATTGTGGTACAGCGCCCTGTGTTTCCTTATAGACCTGTATGCCGAAAGTGTAGAGCCGATTGTAGACCGCCCCATGCTCCAAGCCCTCGCCGATAAGGCAGGAAAGTCGTTCACGGACACATTTCTCAACGAGTACGGATACCTGTACGATTATGTGGACGGCAATTATGCCGACCTGCAGGTGCGCCCAAACATGGCCATAGCCATAGGGCTGGACTACAGCCCGCTCGACCGCAGGCAACGAAAGAAAGTACTCGATTTCGTGACTCGCGAGCTCCTGACCCCTAAAGGATTGCGTACCCTCTCGCCGAAGAGCGAGGGCTACACGCCGGTGTATGCAGGAGGTCCCAGAGAGCGTGAGTATGCCGTGCATCGCGGACCGGCAAGGCCCTGGCTGTTCGGTTTCTATGCCGACGCTTATTTCAAGGTGTTCGGATATGCCGGGGTCGGATTCATAGAGCGTATGATGATCGGGTTCGAAGACGAGATGAGCGAAGGATGCATAGGCTCTCTCTCGGAGATGTATGACGCCAACCCGCCATACGCCGGGCGCGGGGCAGTCAGCACGGCCAAGAACGTGGGAGAGATTCTACGCACTCTCAAGAATGTGAAGCAACTCAACAGACAACAACAAGAAAACGAGACAGACAGATGAAAGCATTGATGTTCGGATGGGAATTTCCTCCCCATATCCTGGGAGGTCTGGGTACGGCCAGCTATGGTCTGACTCGTGGCATGCATAACTGCGGAGATATGGATATCTCGTTTGTGATACCCAGGCCCATGGGCGACGAGGACCATTCCTTCGCACAGATCATAGGAGCCAGCGACACCCCCGTGGCCTGGCGAGACGTGAGTCGCGAATACGTGGATGGACGCATAGGCAACGTGATGAGCCCGGACCTCTATTTCGACCTTAGGAACCACATATACGCCGACTTCAACTATATGCGGCTCAACGACCTCGGCTGCATAGAGTTTTCAGGGCGTTATCCTGACAATCTCCTGGAAGAGATAAACAATTACTCCATAGTGGCCGGAGTCATAGCTCGCACCATCCCTTGCGACGTGATACACTCTCACGACTGGCTCACCTATCCAGCCGGCATCCATGCCAAAAAGGTGACCGGGAAGCCGCTGGTGATTCACGTGCATGCGACCGATTTCGACCGCTCGCGCGGAAACGTGAACCCTACGGTGTTCGGCATAGAGAAAGACGGCATGGAGAACGCTGACCATATCATCACGGTCTCCGAGCTGACTCGCCGCACCGTGATAGACAAATATGGCATAGACCCTGCCAAGGTCACCACAGTTCATAATGCCGTGGTGCCTCTGAGCGAGGACCTGCTCTCGATTCCCAAACCCGAGAACAAAGACAAGGTGGTCACCTTCCTGGGACGCATCACCATGCAGAAAGGCCCGGAATACTTTGTCGAGGCTGCGGCCAAGGTGCTGAAGAAGAATCACAACGTGCGATTTGTCATGGCCGGAAGCGGCGACATGATGGACGACATGATTCGTCTCGCGGCCAAACGTGGCATCGCCGACCGGTTCCATTTCACCGGTTTCCTCCGTGGCAGGCAGGTGTACGAGATGCTGAAGGCTTCGGACGTGTATATAATGCCGTCCGTATCCGAGCCCTTCGGCATATCTCCGCTGGAGGCCATGCAGATGGGCGTGCCCTCCATCATATCCAAACAGAGCGGATGCGCCGAGATTCTAAACCATGTGATCAAGACAGACTATTGGGACATCGACGCCATGGCTGACGCCATCCACGGCATCATCTCCTACCCCGCCATGTATGAAAGCCTGAAACAGGAAGGCATCGAGGAGATGAAAGGCATCACCTGGGAAAAGGCCGGGCAAAAGGTGATAGACATATACCGCACCCTGACCGATGCCCGATAAGAACAACCCTATAAATCACAACAACCCCAATCCCAACCACAAAATATAATATGAAATCAGTTTGCTTCTATTTCCAGATACACCAGCCTTTCCGCCTGAAACGCTACCGTTTCTTCGACATAGGCCGTGACCACTATTACTACGATGATTTCGCCAACGACGACATCATAACCCGCATCGCCTCACGAAGCTATATCCCCATGGCCCACACGCTGCTCGACATGATTGAGCAGAGCCAGGGCAAATTCAAATGCGCCATTTCTATCACAGGCACCGCTATAGAGCAACTGCAACAATATGTGCCGGAGTTCATAGACCTGCTCAAGAAGCTCTCGGACACAAGATGCGTGGAGTTCCTTTCCGAAACCTACGCACACTCCCTCGCCTCCCTTGAGGACAACGATGAGTTTATCCGCCAGGTGAAGAGCCATGACAGGCTCATACACGAACTGTTCGGCCAGGAACCGAAAGTGATACGCAACACAGAGCTTATATATGACGATGACATAGCAGCCGTGATCGCCTCCATGGGCTTCAAAGGCGTCTTGACAGAAGGCGCCAAGCACATCCTCGGCTGGAAGAGCCCTGACTATGTCTATTCCGCCGCATCCGCCCCGAAGCTGAAGCTGCTGCTGAAAAACGACAAACTCTCGGACGACATCTCCCGCCGTTTCTCCGACACCGACTGGCACGAATGGCCGCTCACCGCCGACAAATACATGGACTGGATAGCGGCGCTCCCGGAGGAGCAGCAGATTGTGAACCTGTTCATGTCCATGGAGACATTCGGCGAGTTCCAACCCGCAGAGACGGGTATCTTCGATTTCATGCGCGCGCTTCCACGCTTCGCTGCCGATAAAGGCATCACGTTCATGACACCCACGGAGGCTGTCACCAGGCTCAAGGCCGTCAGCGAAATCTCCGTGCCCTACCCCATGTCCTGGGCCGATGAGGCCCGTGACGTATCGGCGTGGAAAGGCAACCTCCTCCAGAGAGAGGCTTTGGATAAGCTGTACTCCATAGCGGAGCGCGTCAACATGTGCTCGGACCGTAGGCTTAAACAAGACTGGGAATACCTGCAAAGCTCAGACCATTTCTTCTACATGAGCACCAAGAACATGGCCGACGGAAGCGCGCACGCATCTTTCAGCCCGTACGAGAGTCCCTACTCAGCCTTCACGAACTACATGAACGTCCTGGCCGACTTCATAGTAAGGGTAGAGGACCAATACCCTCTTGAGATAGAGAACGAGGAACTCAACTCTCTGCTTCTCACCATCCGCAACCAGGCCCAAGAGATAGAGCTGCTCAACAAAGAGGTGCGCCAGCTCCGCAACAATATCCTGGAAGCCGACGACAGCAACAACGCCCCCGTGGAGCCGAAACCCGCGCCCGCCAAGAAGCCCCTCTCTCCCAAGAAAGCCACCCCGAAGTCCGCCACACCTCGCAAAGGCAAACCAGCAAAATAAGCACCATCGAATACAACGATTCCTATCCCTTTACCTGAATATTCAAGAAATGAGAATTGGCATGACGAGGACAAGCC
>URZM01000159.1 GCA_900552315.1 uncultured Bacteroidales bacterium
GAACCACTTGCCGATATAGATGTTTGCGGACGCTCCGATTCTCTGGCGGAACTTGGCCTCTGTGTCGTGGTTGGAGAACAACACGTTGGCACCACCTTCAGCGGTGATGAACCAGTTGGACCTCATCGGGGTTACCAGAATGCCCTGACTGCAGTCCTCTACATAACTAACCTCCTGCGCGCTGGCGTTGGAAGCTCCGAAGAGAGACGCACATGCGAGTGCGAGTAAAGCTACTTTCTTCATAATTTACGTTATAATTGTAGTTATATTGTTCTAATCAATATTGCATAAACGATTAATTAAAGCGGTCTGCTGAGACCTAAGTATCAGTAAATCAACAATATATAATTACATGATGTCTCGGCTTGCTAAATTACCGTTCTGCAAAGTTACAACTTTTTTTGGAATATAACGCTCTTAATGTAAAAAATGTTTAATTTCAGTTAAAATGTTATCGGGGGTGAAACCGAACTTCTCGTCGAGCACCTTGTAAGGCGCGGAGGCACCGAAGCGCTGCAGGCCGAACACCTTCCAGTCTCCGCGCATGATGGGATAGAGCGTGGAGGGAACCCCTGCGGTGAGTCCGAACATTTTTATGCCTTCCGGTATCACGGAATCACGGTATTCTTTGTCTTGGCGCAGGAACAGGCCGATGGACGGTACCGATACCACCCTCACGTTCACACCTTCCTTGGCAAGCATGTCGGCAACTTCACAAAGCAGGCTTACCTCGCTGCCGTCTGCCACGAGTATGATGTCGGGACGTGAGTCCGGCGCTCCTGTCTGTTTGAGGACATATCCGCCACGGCGTGTAAGGGTGGCCTGTGCCTTACGGTCCTCGCCGCCGAGGTCCGGCACATCCTGACGGGTGAATATCAACACTGTGGGGCAGTCATTGTTCTCCATTGCCATGCGCCATGACTCCACGGCTTCAGCCGAGTCGGCGGGGCGAAGTACCAGTATGGAGGGCTTGTCGGATAGATTGTCCATCTGTTCGAGGAGCCTTATGGCTGCTTCGTGTTCCACGGGCTGGTGTGTGGGACCGTCTTCTCCTACACGGAAAGCGTCGTGGGTGAAAACGTATTTTACGGGCAGCTCCATGAGCGCGGACATACGGATGGCGGGTTTCATGTAGTCAGAGAATACAAAGAAGGTCCCGCATGCCGCGTACATGCCGCCGTGCAGTACTATGCCGTTCATTATGGAGGCCATGGTGAGCTCTGCCACGCCGGCGTGGAGGAAACCTCCGCCGAAATCAGTACGGGTCAGTGCGCGTGTCTTTTTAAGGAATCCGTCAGTTTTGTCAGAATTGGCGAGGTCGGCGCTGGATACTATCATGTTGCCCACATGCTCGGCCAGATAGGACAGCACAGAGGCGGATGTGGCTCGTGTGGCGCAGTTTGCCTTGTACGCTATGCTGTTCCAGTCCATTTCGGGGAGTTTATTCTGGATATAGTCGTTCAGGCGTTTTGCCAGTTCAGGATTTGCGGCAGCCCATTCATGTTCACGGGCATGGCGTTCAGCGGCGTAAGCCATAAGCTCTTCGCGTCTCTGGGCGAATAGAGCTGCTACGTCGTCCCAGATTTGCCATGGATTCTCCGGGTCGCCTCCCAGGCGTGTTATGGTGGATGCGACATCCACGCCTGCCTTGCTGAGCGGTTGTCCGTGAGTGCTTACCCAGCCTTCGCAGCTGTCACCTTCGGCTGTCACACATCCTTTCGCCATGATGGTGTGGCCTATGATGAGAGTCGGGCGTTCGGTCTCGGCAAGTGCGGTTTTCAGGGCGTCTGCCATTTCTGTGGCGTCACTGCCGTCGACCTCGATCACGTTCCAGTTCCAGGCGCGGTATTTGGCTGCGGTGTCCTCGTCGGTCACCTCCTTCACCGTGGTCGAGAGCTGCACGTCGTTGGCATCGTAGAACATGATGAGGTTGTGGAGTCCCAGGTGTCCGGCAATGCGTCCGGCTCCTTGCGAGATCTCCTCCTGTATGCCTCCGTCAGAGATGAAGGCGTATGTCTTGTGGGCAACGATTTCGCCGAACTGTGCGGCAAGGAAGCGCTCGGCAATGGCACATCCGACGGCCATGACGTGGCCTTGGCCCAGGGGGCCGGAAGCGTTCTCAATGCCACGCCCGGGACAGAGTTCGGGGTGCCCCGGCGTAACGCTTCCCCACTGGCGGAACTGCTGCAGCTCCGAGATGGTGAACTTGCCGGTCATTGCCAGGACGCTGTAGAGCATCGGCGACATGTGTCCGGGATCCAGGAAGAAGCGGTCGCGGGCTATCCAAGTGGGGTTTTCCGGGTCATAGTTCAGGAACTGTGAGAAGAGCAGACTTGTGAAATCCGCGCCGCCCATAGCGCCTCCGGGGTGTCCGGACTTGGCCTTTTCGACCATTGCCGCGATCAGCACGCGCATGTTGTCTGCCGCGCGGTTCTGAAGAGTTGAATCCATTGTTGAGTTTTAGATAGAATGGTTTATGTTGTTCAGGTATCGGGATTTGTTTGATGCGCCCAGCCTCGGCACACGCCTCCTTGCCCTCGGGCATGGCGCGTGTCATGGTAAGGCAGGATGTGTCACAGGTCCAGAGGCACGTCTTTGTCTTCCTCAAGGTCCACGGGGATGTCGGTATTCACGTTCTTGCTGCCTATGAGGGCGTAATAGAACAGGTACGCGAGCATGGCGACCACGAGCCAGTAGGACATCATGTAGCCGAGAGAGTCGGCCAGGAAATTCTGTATCAGAGGCATCACGCCGCCGCCTACCACCATCATCATGAATATGCCGGAAGCCTGTGCCGTGTATTTCCCGAGGCCCTCTACAGCCAGGTTGAAGATACCGCCCCACATCACTGACGTGCAGAGGCCGCAGAGCACGAGCATGAGTGCGGAGACAGGTACCTCAGCCATGTTGAAGCCTTCTTCTACGGAATACGCCGGCATTGACACGCGTATCGACGAGGGGAGAAATATGGCAAGCATTACGAGCAGGATGGCGGTGGCGGTCACGAATATAAGCTGTGTCCGACTGGATACCTTGCCGGAGATTACTGACGATGACAGACGGCCGACCAGCATGAGGAGCCAATAGACGGCTGCGACGGCACCGGCGACTGCCGTCGCGTTTTGAGTGATGCCGGATGCCTCGCTGTCAGAGAGATAGAATATCAGCACACCGGGAATCCCGACCTCGAGACCTACATAGAAGAATATGCCTATCACCCCAAGCACCGTGTGCCTGAAATTCCAAGGCGAGTGAGAATACTTGACTTTGGCGTTGCCTGCACGCAGGTTCGGCTCGGGTATCTTCACGAACAGTATCACGATGAAGGAAATGATGAACACGGCCATCGCAATCCACAGCAGCGGAGCCACATCGGTCAGAGACGTGCGGTCGGTGACGGTGCCTATGAGCATGCCGACGAAAAGCGGGGTCAGTGTGCCGGACATCGAATTGCAGGAACCGCCTGCCTGGAGAAGCTGGTTGCCTTTTGCTCCGCCTCCTCCGAGCATGTTGAGCATCGGGTTGACCACGGTGTTGAGCATACATACGCAAAAGCCGGAGATGAAAGCTCCCAAAAGGTAGATGACGAAATTGAGCTTGACTGCCTGGCCGGAGACGCTGAACATGTCTATGTCTCCGCCGAATAGGCTTGAGAGATACTGCACTCCCAGGCCGATGAAGCCGATGGCCATGGCCCACAGGGCGGTTTTCTTGTAGCCGATGCGCACAAGCAGGTTGCCGGCGGGGATACCCATGAACAGGTAGGCAAGGAAATTCATCATGTTGCCCATCATGCCGGCCCAGCTGTAAGAGTTTTTCCAGATGGTGCCCAGAGGGGCTGCCAGGTTGGTGACGAAAGAGATCATGGCAAACAGGAAGAACATGACGACTATTGCCATCAGGTTCGTCTTCTGTGTCGCTCCGGTTGCGTTTAGTGTTTTATGGCTCATAATTTTGATTTTGTGATTACCGGTTGGCGCAGGTTGCGGGTCCGTGTCCCGGGTCCAGTGTATTGTCCTGCGTCAGCTCTGTAATATTTCATGTGAAAATCAGTATTCCCTGGGCCCGAAAATAGAGGTGCCCACTCTCACCAGCGTGCTTCCGCACTTGACGGCCACAGGCCAGTCTCCGCTCATTCCCATGCTGACAGTGTCAAAACCTCTGAGGTCGGGGCAAAGTTCAAGTATCTCGTCAAAGATTCCGCGTATCGCCTTGAAATCGGCACGAACCCGGTCCATGTCTTCCGTGTTGGACGCCATTCCCATCACTCCGCAGATATGGGTCGCTTTCAAGGTCTCGAAACCTCTGGCACGGAAATATCCGAGCAATTCTTCAGGTAGAAAGCCTGTTTTTGTCTCCTCGCGTGCCACGTGTACCTGCATCAGTACCTTTGCCGTGAGTCCCGCTTTCAGCGCCTCTTTGTCCACGAGCTCAAGGAGGCGTACCGAATCTATGCTCTCTATGAGTGAGACATGGGGCAGGAGCGCCCTTACCTTGTTTGTCTGGAGATGCCCGATGAAATGCCATCTTATGTCAGAGGGCAATGCGGGAACTTTCTCAATCAGTTCCTGCACGCGGCTTTCACCGAACATGCGCTGCCCGGCCTCGTATGCCTCACGGATAGCCTCCACGGGATGGAACTTGGAGACTGCCACAAGGCTTGCACTGGTGTTTTCAAGTTGCCGGTCTATCTCGCCGATGCGTTGTGCGATTGTGCTTTCCATGTCCATGGGTCAGTTAATTGTCTCGGGGGGCACCCTCAGCATGTGCGTTGAGCGGGAAAACATCCATGAGCGGGGTCTCGGTGATAGAGGCTATCTCGAAATCTGCCATGGTGCCGTTCATGCCCTTTTCGAAATTTTCCAGGGCGTTCCGGAAATCGGATGCCTGCACCAGAATGAATGAGGCTGATTTTTTTTCAACAGCGGTTTTCTCGTCGAGGGTTATGAACATGACCTTCACCATATAAAATTTATCGCCGTTTTCGTCCCAGAAAATTTCTGAGATTTTGGTCTTTTTCACGGCAGAGATAGTGAATTCTCCGCTAATATAGGGGGTTATCATTTCGATGATGCGGGCTTCGGCTTCTGTGAAAGAGAGC
>URZM01000160.1 GCA_900552315.1 uncultured Bacteroidales bacterium
AATTCGGGCTGGCGCTTTTTCGATAGAGGGCGAGGCCCTATTTAAATTTGAATGTCATGAGGAAATTGTGGATTTGTTTGGCTCTGGGCGTGGCCGGTGTATTTGGGGCCGCTGCACAGGAGAATGTTGACGGAGCAGGGCAGGAAGTTGCGGAGCTGCAGGCTTGTGTGGCCGAGTTCGGCGCAAAGTTGCCGTTGGCTTACAATGACGGGTGGACCGTACAGTCGCTCACCCTGGCGGGCGATGAGGTGAAATGTCTCATCAAGCTCGAGGGAGAGACTGCCAAGCTCATGCCCATGGTGGCGCTCAATAAGAGTATGCTGAAAGGGGCTTGGCTGGCCAACATGAAGAGCTATGGCGATGTCTGGAACGAGCTTGTGAGGCTGACCTCGGGGGCGAACATGAATTTCAACCTGCTGGTGACCGACGGCGCGTCCGAACCGGTGTCGATAGTCTTTACCCCGGCGGATTTCGGCGCGTCGGATAAATGATGTTCTCCGACCCCGCAAGTGCATTTGGGGGTGTGGGGAATTTTTGCTAATTTTGTGGGTGCTGGCGGCTTGCGGATGTGTCGCGGCTGCCCGCGTCAATGATATAGAAACCATGGGCAAGAATCAGACCATACTTTTCCACAGCACCGTGTTCGGGCCTATCCATTCGCGGCGGCTCGGCATATCGCTGGGCGTAAACCTTTCGCCGTCAGACGGCAAGGTGTGCAGCTTCGACTGCCTCTATTGCGAGGCGGGCTTCAACTCGCAGGGTCCCGGCAAGTCGGGCCTTCCTACACGCGAACAGACCGGCGCGCAGCTTCGCGCCAAGCTTGAGGCAATGAGGGCCGATGGACAGGGGTTGGACGTGATCACGTTCAGCGGCAACGGCGAGCCTACCATGAATCCGGAGTTCCCGGCCATACTGGAGGACACCATGCGGCTTCGCGACGAGTTTTTCCCGGAGGCGAAGGTGAGCGTGCTTTCCAACAGCACCCGCATCGACAATGAGGAGGTGGCCAGGGCGCTGGCCAAGGCCGACAACAACATATTGAAGCTGGACTCTGCCATAGAGGAGACCATGCGGATGCTGGACCGCCCGGTGCAGAAGAGCTTCACCGTGGAGAAGGTGGTGGACCTGCTCAGCGCCTTCGGCGACAAGTGCATAGTGCAGACCATGATGCTGCGCGGCGAGCATGAAGGGAAGAGGGTGGACAACACCACGGAAGAGGAGGTGCAGGCCCTGATGGAGGCTTACCGCAAGATCCGCCCCTCGGAGGTGATGCTGTACAGCATAGACCGCACCACCCCTGCCGAGCAGCTGGAGAAGGTGCCTGCCGACGAGCTGAAGACCATAGGGGAGCGCATCGAGAGAGAGACCGGAATACATGTGCAAGTGAACTGACCCGCTGAGCCGTATGATATATCCCGCACCGTTGCGCCCCGGCCAGACCGTGGCCTTTGTCTCCCCCGCGAGCGCCGTGAAGGCCGAGTTCGTGGAGGGGGCCAAGATGCGACTGGAGAAGAGGGGATTCAATGTGAAAGTCATGCCACATGCGGTGGGTGACCCCTGCGGCTCATACTCGGCAAGCGAGGAGGAGCGGTTGCGGGACTTGACCGAGGCGTGGCGAGACCCGGAGGTGGGCGCCGTGATTTGCACTCGCGGCGGCTACGGGTGCGTGCATCTGCTTGACTCGCTTGGCGACGACATGCTGCGCTCCCGGCCCAAGTGGCTCGTGGGGTTCTCGGACGTGAGCGCCCTTCATGCGCGCCTGCTCGCTGCGGGCGTGGCCTCGGTGCATGGCTCCATGGCTCGCTATATCGCCGACCCCGAAGGGGGCGAGGGTGTGCTCGACGCTCTGTCAGGCATCCTGTGTGCTTACAGACCGGAAATGGACTACCGGTTTGCCCCGGACCCGCTGAACGGGAAGCCGGGGTCAGCCCGGGGGGAGCTGCGCGGCGGGAACCTCGCGGTGCTGTCCCACCTGATCGGCACTCCTTACGACATATTCGCGGGCGATGGGCATATCCTCTTCATCGAGGATGTGTCGGAAGCCATCTACGCCACTGAGCGCATGCTCTGGCAGTTGCGCCTGACCGGAGCGCTCGACCGCGCCAAGGGGTTGATAGTGGGCCGGTTCACGGACACCAAGGCCGACCGCAATTTTCCGGACACCGCCACAATGATTCATCACCGCCTCAAGGAATGGGGCGTGCTCGACCGCATCCCCGTGGCCTTCGGGGCACCGGTGGGTCACATCCCGGCCAACGTGCCTCTGATACAGGGGGCGCAGGTGGAGCTGGCGGTGGGCGACAACGACATAACACTCAGAACAACAGACCTATAAACAGATATGACATTTTCAGAAAACGCCAACAAAGTATTTGACGAGGCTGTGGCTCAGTACCACGTCACCGACTCCATAGACGCACCCGTTCCCGCGCCCTACGCCGAGGGTTCGTTTGACGCTATCCTGTTCGCCAAGTGCTGGGTGGACGCTGCCCAGTGGCACATGGAGGACCTTATCCGCGTGCCGGACCTGGACCCCGCCGAGGGTATGCAGCTGAAGCGGCGCATAGACCGTTCCAACCAGGTGCGCACGGACATGGTGGAGGACATAGACACCTGGTTCCGCAACCGCTATGCTGACGTGAAGGCGCTGCCCGAGGCCACCATCAACACCGAGAGTCCGGCTTGGGCAATAGACCGCCTCTCCATCCTGGCCCTGAAGATTTGGCACATGCGCGAGCAGGCCGAGCGCACGGACTCTGACGAGGAGCATCGCGCCAAGGCTCGCGGCAAGCTGGCCGTGCTTTTGGAGCAGCGTCAGGACTTGGGCAGCGCTATCGACGCCCTGCTCGATGACATCGCCGCAGGCCGCAAGTACATGAAGGTGTACCGCCAGATGAAGCTGTACAACGACCCGGCTACCAATCCCGAACTCTACAAGAAGCGGTGAAGGGGGATGTGAAAAATGTACTGGTGACGCGATTCTCCGCCTTGGGGGACGTGGCCATCAGCATACCGGTGCTGTACTGCGTGTGCCGCACCAATCCGCATGTGCGGTTCTTCTTCGCCACGCGCCCGCTGCCCGCGAGCCTGTTTGTGAACGCCCCCTCCAACCTCACCGTAGTGCCGCTCGACCTCAAGAAATATGAGGGCGCGGGGGGTATGCGCCGCCTGGCGCGTGAGTTGAGGAGGGAGTATGCCATAGACGCGTATGCCGACCTGCATGACGTGCTGCGCACCAAGCTGCTGCGCCTGTTCATGCGCTTGGCGGGAGTGCGTGTGGCCAAGATTCACAAGGACCGTGCGGGCAGGCGCAGGCTCACGCGCGCCCGTCGCAAGGTGATGCTCCCCCTCTCCACCTCGAGGGCCAAGTACCGCGAGGTGTTCTGGCGGCTGGGCCTCCAGAGGGAGGATGACTTCACGTCGGTCTTCGACGAGGCCGCCTACCGGCGCGGGTTGGTCAAGGGGTTGCCTGAAAAGCCTTTTATGAGTCCCGACCCGGCTCTGTTCGCAGCCGCCACGCCGCCCAAGGAGGCGGGAGAGGTATGGATAGGCATCGCCCCCTTCGCGCAGCATGCGGGCAAGGTGTATCCACTCCAGCACTTAGAGCAGGTGGTGGCCGAGCTTGCCTCGCGCCCCGGATATAAGCTGTTCCTGATGGGCGCGGGAGCTGAGGAGAGCGCCGTGTTCGCGCAGTGGCGTGCTAAGTACGGGGAACAGTTGGTGAACATGGCAGAGAAAAGGCTTGGTCTGCCTGCTGAGATGGCGCTGCTGAGCCACTGCGACCTGATGCTCTCCATGGACTCGGCCAACATGCACATAGCCTCGCTTGTGGGCCTGCGGGTGGTAAGCGTGTGGGGCGCGACGCACCCCTACTGCGGCTTCATGGGCTGGCACCAGCGCCGTGAAGACGCGGTGCAGCTCGACATGATGTGCCGCCCCTGTTCCATCTACGGCAACAAGCCCTGCCGTTTCGGCGACATGCGCTGCCTGGAGTCCCTCCCTGCGGCGCTGGTTCTCCGCCACATTGACACGGCTTTGTGAAAATAGTCTACGGAGGGTTGAATTAGTCTAACAATCAGGGTTCAGGCGATGGGCGATACCCGGCCTCATAGAGTTGATTGTATTCTCTAAGTGCGCTTTCATCACCTTGCTCAGCTGCCTTGAGGTACCAGTACATGGCCAAGGATAAATTCTGTGTAATACCGTCACCGGATTGATAATGCGAACCTAAATTGAATTGTGCATTGACATATCCTTGCTCGGCGGCCTTGCGGTACCAGTTGAGGGCCTCGGCCAGGTTGTTGCTCAGCTGGTAACATACACCTAAACAGAATTGTCCCTTGGCTGAGCCTTGGTCGGCTGCTTTCTTATACCATTTCATGGCTTCGGCCATATTGCTTTCTACACCCAGTCCATAATCATAGCATTTGCCTAAATGAATTTGCGCTTGCTCTACTCCTTGTTCGGCGGCCTTGCGGTACCAGTTGAGGGACTCCGCGATGTCCTTGGGTATGGAATCGTTTTCGTAACCGCCTTTTCTGAGGGCTTCAGCGTATAGGTATTGGGCTTCGGGGTCTCCGGATTGGGCGCGTTGGCGTAGCTGGTCGAGGGTTTCGGCGACGGCGGTCAGCGTGAGGGTCACGGTGAGCAGCAGGGTCAGGATTTTCTTCATGGAATTGGTGGTTTGTTTTTGCAAAGTTACACAAAAATTTTTTGCCGGGCGCTTGTGGGGTGGGGAATGTACGAAATTTGGGGGTTAATGTACGAAACGGGGGTGGCTTTGTACAGTCCCGCCGGGACTGTGGGTCGCGGGGGCGTGGTGCCGGGCACGCGAGCGTACCCGGTTAACGAGGTTTGCGCCCCTCGCGGGGCTTATGCTGGGTCGGACGGGTCGGACAGGTCAGACTTGTCGGACTTGTCCGACGGCGGGGAGAACGCTTGGATGAGAAATGGGGAGAGGAGATTATTGGGGTTGGGAATGAAGGATTGGAGGGTAGGTTGGGGGTTGGGCGTTTAGGATGGTTGGGTCGTGGGT
>URZM01000161.1 GCA_900552315.1 uncultured Bacteroidales bacterium
CCGGCGAGGACGCCGGGGGTTAACAAAATCTACGCCCCCTCCGGGGGCTCATGCCTGGGAGTCGTGGTTAGCCATCGTCCCGAGGGGTCGTGTGGTCGTGGTTAGCCATCGTCCCGAGGGGTCGTTTGGGTCGTGGTTAGCCATCGGCGAGAGGCCGTGGGGACGGGGGTGACTGTGGGGAGGGAGGGATCAGGGGGTGGTGGGGCGGTATTCGTGGTAGTTGATGAAGCGCTCGATGGTGTAGGTGTAGTTCAGGGGCTCGGTCTGGGTGCGGGTGTCCCATTCTTGGTAGTAGTCGTCCCATTCCTGGGTCTCGTAGCGGGTGGAGCCGGTGGCCGAGACGTCGGCCTTGCGCCAGTTGCCGTATTCGTCCAGGTCGTAATAGGTGAATGTGAATGAGAGGTCGGTGGTGTATGTCCCGTCGCTGCTGCGGTAGGTGTATGAGGCGGTCTGTGGTGCCGAGGATGTGCCTGATGAGCATGTCTGTCGCCAGACGGAACCTTCGTCGGTGGCGTCGGTGATGGAGGTCAGGCGTTTGCCGCTCCAGTCGAGGGTGTAGGTGTCGTCTCCGTAGTCGAGCCGGAACATGATTCTGCTGACCATGCCGCCGGGATTGCGGCTTATGGAGGGCCTGCCAGTGGAGTAACGGTCGAGGTCGGCGGGGAGGTCGGTGAATGAGCCGTCGTAGTCGTACTGGATCGTGGTCTCGTTGAGAAGCATTGACATGACATCGAGGTTGCCGTCAGAGTTTCCGATGCGTGTATGGACGGAGGCCACGTGTCCTTTCAGGTCGAGGAAATCGAGGTCGGGTGTGCTGAAATGGAGGCGTAGCGAGTCGTCGAGCGCCTGCAGGCGCTCGGCTTCGGCGATGGAGGCGGCGATGGCCTGTCTGCGTGCCTCCTCCTCTTCTTTCTCCTCCAGGCGCTCTTTGCGTTCCCGGTCTTCCTTTTCCTTGATGTAGAAATAGGCGTAGATGCCGCCACCCACGAGCAACAGGATGATGACGCCGGGGATAACCCATATCCATGGATTCCTCTTCCGGCCTACCTCGTCGTAATCTATGTCGACGACGTTGTCATTGCCTGGCGCGGGACGGGGTTTCCCCGGAGCGGGCCGTGAGGGGTCGTTCACGAGTATCCGGCGTGCCGGGACGGGTGATGCGTTTTCCCGGTTGTTGCTGTCGGCTCCTTTTCCTTGAGTGGAGGGGGGGAGGGGTGGAGGCATGCGTTTTCCCATAATTTTTATACAACCTCTTGTTTTACAGGTGGAACGGTGGTGAGTCAGCTTTTGAGTCGGGAGAAATAGAAGTCGAGGACATCCTTGGCTGCGGTGAAGGAGGACTGTTCGCTGTTGAGCACGCGCATCTCCTTCTGTTCCAGCAGGGCCTTGACCTCGGGCATGGAGTAGAAGCTGTGGCGGAGCTGCTCGTCGATGGTCTCTATCATCCAGTATTTCTCTTGCTCCTGGCGCTTGTGGTCGAAATATCCGGTTCGCTTGACGTATTCGAAATATCGGTCTATCATGTCCCATACCTTGTCGATTCCGAGCTCGTAGTAGCCGCTGTAAGTGAGGACCTCGGGAATCCATTTGCTGGGTGTGGGGGGGAAGAGGTGGAGGGCGTTGCGGAACTGGGCTGCGGCGAGGTTGGCGCGCTCTATGTTGTCGCCGTCGGCCTTGTTTATGACTATGCCGTCGGCCATCTCCATGATGCCACGCTTTATGCCCTGCAGCTCGTCGCCGGTGCCGGCGAGCTGTATGAGCAGGAAGAAATCGACCATGGAGTGGACGGCAGTCTCGCTTTGGCCGACGCCTACGGTCTCTACGAAAATGTTGTCATAGCCGGCGGCCTCGCACAAGACGATTGTCTCGCGTGTCTTGCGCGCCACGCCGCCCAGGGAGCCGGCAGAGGGGGAGGGGCGTATGAAGGCTCCGTGCTGCTGGCTGAGTTTCTCCATGCGTGTCTTGTCGCCCAGGATGGAGCCTTTGGTGCGCTCGCTGCTGGGGTCTATGGCCAGGACCGCGAGCTTGCCTCCCTTGCCGAGGACGTGCATGCCGAAGACGTCGATGGATGTGCTTTTGCCCGCTCCGGGCACGCCGGTGATGCCTATGCGGCGTGAGTGTCCGGCATGGGGGAGGCATTTCTCTATCACCTCCTGGGCTATGGCCTGGTGGGCCTCGGCGGTGCTTTCTATGAGGGTGACGGCTCGGCCAAGCACGCTCACGTCGCCTTTGAGTATGCCTTCCACATATTCGGCAGGGGTGAGCTGGCGCGCGGCGCGGCGCGGCTTGCGGTATGGATTGACGGTGGGGGCTGAGGTGACCCCCTTGTTTACCTGGAGGCCTTTGTATTCTTCTGAGTTTTCGGGATGGGTCATGGTTGATAAGGTTGATGTGGTGGTTGGTGGGAGGAGAGCGGGAGTCATTCGGGACGGGTGCCGATAAGATGCACGGTGCGGGTGGGGTGCAGCGGGTCGTCGGTCACGGTCTCGATGGGTATCTTGAAATTACCGTGAGGGAGCCGTGAGGGGTCTACGGAGCCTTTGACGGGTTTCCAGTCACCCGGTTTCAGCGATTTCGGCATGGATTTCACTTTCAGGAGCCCTGGGAGTTGCGGACAGTGCACGCGTTTGACCGCCAATGCCGTGTGGCCTTCGTTCTTTACGGCGAACTCGATGGGGATCGCCTTGGCGGAAGACACCTCTCCCAGGTCTATTATGGTGGGGAACAGCGTGGCGGATGGCGCGTCCCTGAGTTGCTGCTCGGTGTATGCGGATGTGTCCGGCACTATGTCGGCCGTGACATGCACGGGAATCTCGCGGTGTTCTCCGCCATAGTCGGCCATGAGTATGAAGGGTGTGTCAAGAGAGCCGATCTCGGCGCCGTCGCGCGTGTTCATATATGCGCTGAGCGTGAACAGGTCGCCGGGAGCGATGTCCAGGGATGATGCCCCGAGGGAAATGTAGGGGGGTACATCTTTCCAGCTTAGACGGAGAGTGTCGCCGGACTGGTTGTAGCCATGGATGTACTCGTGGCGGGACGTGCCCCATACGGTGTGGCCCATGGGTATGACGTCGGCGCTCAGGCGCATGGACCCGGCCGTGACGGGGTATTTGGAGTCAAGGCTCCGGGGGGAGCCTATCACGGTGCCTTTGATGGCGATGGACGTAAGGTCGCTGTCCACGCCGGTATATGCCTTAACGTGTTTCAGAAAACGGCCCGGTCGCCCGGTTGGGTTGTAGTCAAACCAGATGGTCGCCGTGTCGCCGGGGGCTATTATGCCCTCGGTGTACCCCACGCCGGTGCATCCGCACGTGGACTTGACGCGCTGTATGACAGTGGCCTCGGGACCGAGGTTCACGAACTGCACGTGCCCGTGTGCCTTGCCGCTCTCTTCGCGTATGGTGCCGAAATCGTATTCGGTGCTGAGCCATTTCAGGTTGTCGGCGTAGGCGCCGGATATGGCCAGCGCTGCGGCGAGGGTAAGGAAATGTCTTGTACGCATGGCGGGGTCAGGGGATTACGTTGCCTACAATCTTAAGACGCACTTTCTTGGGCGACCCGTTGGTCTTTACGGTGACGGTGCGGTCTATGGGACCGGGACGGCCTACGGGATTGTATGTCACCTTTATCTTGCCTTTCTTGCCGGGTGCGATGGGCTGCTTGGGGTATTCGGGCTTGGTGCATCCGCAGGTGGCCGTTGCGTCGATTATGAGCAGGTTGCCGTCGCCGTTGTTCGTGAATGTGAACTCGTGGCTCACCGGGCCGTTTTTCTCCTTGACGTTTCCGAAATCGTAGCGGTATTCGGAGAAATTCACTTTGGCTTTCTTGCCTGCGGCGCTGAGAGCCACAGGCATGGCTATGGCCGCCAGGACCAGTATGCAAAATAATAAGGAACGCTTCATAGTCGTGTACGTTAATATAAGGTAGGACGTGGAAACGGGACCAAGGTTTGCGAGCCTCCGGGATGTTTAAGATTTTTTAAGGGGTGAGGGGCTTGCGGCTCCCGGCTTCCACAGCGCAAAGTTACAAAAACTTTGAGAATCAGGGATAAAAAAATCGCGGGGATTTTGCAGATTGGTGGAAAATCACTAATTTTGCACCGCTATTCATGCCGCCAAGGCTCAAATAAGTGGGGAACGGCGTTCCTCCGCCCAACGGTTTAACTTAAAAATCAATAACTTAGCATGTACGCTATAGTAGAAATCAAAGGACAGCAGTTCAAGGCCGAAGAAGGCAAGTATCTGTATGTACATCATCTCGGCGCCGATGTGAAGGAAGGCGAGGCTGTGAGCTTCGACAAGGTCCTTCTGCTGGAAGCCGACGGTGCCGTCAAGGTAGGCGTGCCCACCGTAGAGGGCGCAGCAGTGAAGTGTGAGGTGCTCGAGCCCCTCGTGAAGGGCGACAAGGTGCTTGTTTTCAAGAAGAAACGCCGTAAAGGCTATCGTCGTCTGAACGGTCACCGCCAGCAGTTCACAAAGGTGTTAGTTAAAAATATCGTAAACGCTTAAACCAACTCCACAGAAATGGCACATAAAAAAGGTGTCGGTAGTTCTAAGAACGGCCGCGAATCAGAAAGCAAACGCCTCGGCGTTAAAATCTTCGGTGGAGCAAAGTGCAAAGCCGGCAACATCATCAAGCGCCAGCGCGGCACGCAGCACCATCCCGGACTGAACGTGGGCATGGGCAAGGATCATACCCTGTTCGCCCTTATCGACGGAGTGGTGACTTTCACCACGGGCAAGGAAGGCCGCAAGTTCATCAACGTGCTGCCTCACGACGCCAAGTAAAAGCGTCCGGCGCTACAAACCCACAATGGCCTCGCCCTTTTCGGGCGGGGTTTTTTTGTGCCCTTGTGGCGGGGTGGCGGGGTGGCGGCGGACGAGGCAGACGGGTCCGACGGGTCGGACAAGTCGGACGAGGTGAGAAATGGCGCAGGCGCCGCGCGGGAGGTGGTCCCGGCGCGGCGCCTGTGTGATTAAGGGTATGGGGATGGATCAGCGGCGTTTGCCGT
>URZM01000162.1 GCA_900552315.1 uncultured Bacteroidales bacterium
CTCGACCCAATGATTAAGAGTCATTTGCTCTACCAACTGAGCTACGGAGTCATTTTGCGCTTTTACCGGGATGCCGTCTTGCTTGGCGCGACCTTTCTGAGGCGGTTCAGGCTTGTGGACATCTCCGTTTTGCGAGTGCAAAGTTACGGCTCTTTTTTTATTCCTCCAAATTTTTTGGAAGATTTTTTTCGGGGAGGGGAATTTTTATTTTTTCGGACGGGTTTTCGGCTTGCCGTGGGTGTTGTTCCGTTTTTTTTGATTACCTTTATCCGCTATTTTGCGGGTGGTGGCCTCCCGGGGTCGGCGCTTGTGAACGAATATCTTGATAGCCAGACAATTAATATAAAACTTAACTATATGGACAGAAAATTGACAATCGCTGCGGCGGGTCTCGCCATCTTGGTGGGCTCTACGGGCTGCAGCAAGAAGCTCTCTCAGTTCAAGAGTGACTTTTTTTTGGTGAACCCCACTCCTCTGGAGGTGCAGGGCCAGACTGTGCCTGCGGTGGTGAGCGGCAATATCCCGCCGAAGTTCATGGTGAAGAACGCTGAGGTGAAGGTGACCCCGGTGCTTGTGTATGCCACGGGTGAGACGGCTTCGGCTCCTTACACTATCCAGGGTGAGAATGTGAGGGCCAACGGCACTGTCGTGAATTATCAGAACGGTGGTACGGTGAACATCCCGTTCTCGGTGCAGTATGCTCCGGAGATGGCGAAGAGCGACCTGTATCTGGATTTCGCCGTGGACCAGAACGGCAAGAAGTATGTGTTGCCTCGCGTGAAGGTGGGACAAGGTGTGGTGGCCACCTCGACCTTGGCGAGCGCGGCGACCGTGACTCCGGCCACGGCGGCTGACAATTTCCAGAAGGTGATCAACGAGAAGTACAGCGCGGACATCCATTTCCTCATCAACCAGGCGAATATCCGCAGCACGGAGACCAAGGGCGCGGCTTATGTGGACCTGGGCAAGAAGCTGCAGGAGGCTGCCGCTGACCCGAAGCGGGAGATAGCGGACATCACGGTGAGCTCGTATGCGTCGCCGGAGGGTACGTATGATTTCAACAAGGCCTTGGCCGAGAAGCGTGAGAAGAACACCACGGCGCTTGTGCAGTCTCAGCTCAAGAAGGACAAGATCACGGAGTTCGGCGAGCTGACGTCTAATTTCACTCCTGAGGACTGGGAGGGTTTCCGCCAGCTTGTGGAGAAGAGCAATATTCAGGACAAGGACCTGATCCTTTATGTGCTGAATTCCCAGAGCGATCCGGAGCTGCGTGAGAAGGAGATCCGCAACCTGGCCGGTGTGTTCGACGAGCTGGCGGACCAGATCCTGCCTCAGCTGCGTTACAGCCGCGTGATGGCTTCGATCAATGTCATCGGCAAGAGCAATGAGGAGCTGGTGAGCCTGTTCAACAGCAATCCTTCGGCCCTGACGGCAGATGAGATGCTGTATATAGCTACCCTGACGGGTGACAATAACAAGAAGATGGAGGTTTACAACCAGGCTTGCCAGACGTTCCCTTCAGATTATCGCGGTTTCAACAATCTTGGCCTGACTCAGTATGTGGCGGGTGACTATGATGGCGCGCTCGCCAATTTCGAGCATTCTCTCCGTCTGAAGCCGGGCAATCATGAGGCTGAGATGAACAAGGGTCTCGTTGAGATGCTGTCGGGCAAGTATGCCGACGCGTACCAGGCTTTCGGCGCGGCTTCGGATGTGCCTGAGGTTGGTGACGCGCTGGGTGTGTATTATCTGAGCCAGGGCCAGATACCGGCTGCCGTGAACGCTTTCGGGTCTGCCAAGAACAACAACGCGGCTCTCGCGCAGATTCTGGCCAAGGATTATTCTGCCGCGCGCAATACTCTCAGCTCTATCGCCGCTCCTGACGCCACGACTTATTATCTGATGGCTGTGCTGGGTGCCCGCACCAATAACGAGAACATGGCCCTGAGCAATCTCCGCCAGGCTATCCGCCTGGATTCCAAGCTGGCTGAGCGTGCCAAGAATGACCTGGAGTTCGCCAAGGTGAACCTTACATATCTCTGAGAAATTCAGGGGTATGATATGAATTGGACGGGGACGGGGGGTATGCAACCGCGTTGCGGTAGTCGTGCCTCGCGACCTACCCCACGAAGACGAGAGGAGAGCATTTTGCTCTCCTCTCGCATTTCGTGGGGCTTTTTTTGTGGATTCGCTCCGCGAATCGGGTCGGACAGGTCAGACGGGTCGGTGGGGTTGGGTCGGACAGGTCGGACGGGTCAGACGGGTCGGACAGGTCGGACTTGTTGGTTTGGACGGGACGGTGGGGACGCGATTAATCGCGTCCCTACAGCAGTGGACGGGTCGGGTCGGGACAGCTGGGGCGGGAATGGGTGGCGTCAGCGGCGGTTCTGGCAGTCGGGGCAGATGCCTTTGAGCATGTAGTTGATGGAAAGGGTCGTGAAGCCTTCGGGTAGGGGGACGGAGGGGGTCTGTATGGCGGGGAAGCAGTAGACCCTGTGGCAGCGTTCGCAGTAGAAGTGGGCATGCAGGTCGGAGCCGTTGTCTTTGTGGTCTCCGCCTTGGCAGTGGTCTCCGCAGCAGGGTTCGTAGCGGGTTATTCCTCGTCCGTCTTCGATGGCGTGTATCACTCCGTGTGTCTGCAGCAGTGAGAGCACCCGTGACACGCTTGACTTTTCAAGTGTCTGGAGTTCGGTTTCCAGGTCGGCGAGGCACAGCGGCCTGTCGCTGCGCAGTATGGCGCGGAGCACGAGTATGCGGTTGGAGGTGGGCTTTATGCCTGCGTGCTCGAGCATGTGGATTGTCTTGTCTGCTTCCATGGGTGCAAAGTTAATGAAAATATCCGGCATGGGGGGCATGCGTAGGGAGGTTGTGAGGGCGGACTGAGAGATATGAGAGGGGTGAGAGGTATGAGAGATATGAGAGGTATGAGAGAAATAAGGGAGATGGTGGGCCGGGGAGGGCGGGCTGGTCGGACTGGGTAGGGGGTTGGACGGCTGGGGTCGGTGGGGACGCGATTAATCGCGTCCGTACAGCAGGGCGGGTCAGGGCCTTAGGGGGGCGATGGCTTCGGTGGCGTCCGATACGCCTGCTTCTGCGGCGGCTTCGTATAGGCTTGGGGCGTCTTGTAGTGTCGGGTATTGGTCGAGCAGGTCTGGGAATGACTGCAGGGTCTCGGCCATGATGAACTGCGCGTGTGGCTCGCCCATGGCTGCGGCTTTGGCATACAGGTCTATGGCGCGGGTGTAGTCGTAGGGGATGCCTGTGCCTTCAGCGTAGCATTGGGCCATGATGGCGATGGCCAGCGGTTCGCCGCAGTCTGCCGCGCTCTGTATCAGCGGTATGGCCACGGGCCAGATGCGGTCGTGGTAATAAGGGAGCGCGAGATCGAGTCTGGCTGAGGAGGAGAGGGTGTCTGTGGCTGGGAGCACGAGGGAGGCGAGTTCGCGGGCCGCATCGTCGAGTCCCTTGGCTGCGGCGCGGCGCAGCAGGCGGAGGGCCTGCACGGTGTCGGGCTGCATCCCGAGCCCTTCGAGATACATCCTGGCCAGGGAGGCGGAGGCGGTGGGCAGGTCCAGCTCGCTGCCTTTCTCAAGCCAGTAGCGGGCCTTGCCGTAGTCGCGGCGCACGCCGTGGCGGCCTGTGAGCAGGAGCATGCCGAGGTTGTTGAAGGCCTTGGGGTCCGGCTCGGGGCTCATGGCTGCGCGCTCTATCCACATCAGGGCGCTGTCGGGGTCCTGCCTGACGCCGAGCAGCGGGACTGCATAGGCGTAGCCGAGGTAGTTCATGGCCGGGGCGTATGCGCTGTCGGCTGCGGCGCGGAGCAGGGCGAGGGCGCGGACGGAGTCGCGGGGATAGCCCTCTATGCCTCGCTCATACATGGATGATAGCCAGAAGAGCGCGCGGGGGTCGCCGGAGTCGGCGCGCTCCTCCAGCCTGCGCAGGGATTGCTGACGTGGTGTGTCGGCGCTCAGGGGGGCGTGCAGGGCGCACACGGCTATCAGGACGCAAATGGTAAGAAGCAGTTTTTTCATAGCAAGTGTTTTTAACGGCGGAAAGAGGCTGCGGCGTACATGGCCACGAGCAGCAGGACTATGGTGGCGGAGGCCGGGACGTCGATGAAATAGGCCAGGAACAGTCCGCCCACGCCGCCTGCGAGGGCTATGGCGGTGGATGCGAAGATGAGGGAGGAGAACCTGCGGCAGCGGGTCTCGGCTATCATCTGTGGCAGGGAGAGCAGGCTCATGAGGAGCATGATGCCCACGAGGCGTATGGTGAGGACTATGGCCACGGCCACGAATACGGTCATGGCGTAGTTCACGATCTTGACGGGGAGCCGGGAGACGCGGGCGAAGTCCGGGTCGAAAGCCACGGCCACTATGGTGCGGTAGAAGAATATGAATATCACTATGAGCAGGCATGTGAAGGCGGCGAAGGCCCAAAGGTCGGAGGCGGTGACCGTGAGGACGTTGCCGAACAGGAAGGAGTTCAGCTCGGGCACATATCCGTTTGTCATGAAGATGAACATGATGCCCAGGGCCATGCCTGTGGCCCAGA
Organism: uncultured Bacteroidales bacterium; assembly: GCA_900552315.1. Taxonomy (GTDB): domain Bacteria; phylum Bacteroidota; class Bacteroidia; order Bacteroidales; family Muribaculaceae; genus Lepagella. Next base: position 4,555 of record URZM01000162.1, read on the forward strand.
CCACGGCGATGGCTGAGTCTTGCCTCACTTTCCGGCGTGAGCCGAGCCATTCCACTCCCAGGGAGCCTGCGACGGCCGCCAGGGCCGCCATGGCTATGGGGTTTACGCCGAGCCAGTAGCCCAGCCCGAGGCCGCCGAAACAGGCGTGCGTGATGCCTCCTGAGATGAATACCATGCGCCGGCTCATGATGTACACGCCTATTATGGCCACTGCCACGGAGATTATGGCCACGGCGGCCAGGGCACGCTGGAAGAAGGGGTAGAGTATGATGTCCATGTCTTTGCTCTTAAGTAAGTGTTCAAATTTAATTTATACTTTGTGCGAGGTTGTTTTTGAGGCGGT
>URZM01000163.1 GCA_900552315.1 uncultured Bacteroidales bacterium
TATATTAAAAAATAGGAGCCGTATCGGCTTTTTTGCATAAAATCTTTAAAAAAAAGCACTCGGACTTGTGTATTGTCTGAAAAAGCCGTAACTTTATAGGCGGATACCACGCACCGTTCTCCCGGCACACATCCCAACTTATAAGAAAAAACAAAAGACCGCCATGAGACCCACTAAAATAACAAATGAAGAGAAGGAGACCCTCAAGGAGATGCTCAAGCTCGAATGTGACTATGCCCTTCCCGATGAGGTGATGGACGAATTCCTGAGCCACGGGCGCGTGATACAGACGCGCAAATGGCATACCGTCATCGCGGCGGGCGACGAGAATCCGGACGTGTACATCACGATGGAAGGCATTCTGCGGTGCTGGTACTGGGACGAGAACCGCGAGAAGACGGCGTTCTTCTCCACGCTTCCCACTATGTTCATCAACTACCACACCTATTTCGGCGAGCAGCCCTCTTTCTATAATTTCCAGTCTTGCACCCCGGCCAAGCTGGTGCGCATCAAGCGGCGCTATTTCGACGAGCTGATAGAGAGCAGCCCTGAGTTCGCCCGCTGGAACCTGCGACTGGCCCAGACGCAGCTCTATTTCTTCGAGGTCAAGCATAAGCTGAGCACGGGTCTGGCCAAGGAGCGTTACCTGACGTTGCTGAAGGAGATCCCGACCATAGTGCAGGAGGTGCCGCTTCATGTGGTGGCGTCTTACCTGGGCATCACCCCCCAGCACCTCTCGCGGCTTCGCCGCACGCTTCTCGACGAGCGGTAAGGAAACCCGGCGGGGAGCGCGCCTCTCCCTCCCCGTGAATCCGCGCGTCTCACCTATATTATATAGGAGGTGTCATCAAGCAGTATAAGACGCAGAGCAAGCAGCATAAGACGCAGAGCAATGGCGGCGGGTGGAACACCCGCCCCCAAAAATATGGAAAAGCGAAGAGCGAGGTCCAGGCGCAGGGGGCCCGGGAGCCGCAGGGGGCGAGGCGTGCAGGGAAACGAGGCGCGCATACCGAGCTGCCGCAGCAAGGCCGGAGTTAACATGATGTTAATCGGGGAGGCCACTACCGTTTTAACATGACATCAACGCCGCCATCCGGGGCGACTTTAACATGATGTTAAGCACACAGGGGAGACATCGATTAAACCTACGTCCAAAAATTCAATTAACATACCATACAAAATCAATTTCAAAGGTTAAAAAATCGGATAAAAACACTCTTTTTTAACCCACATTAACACATCTCTCAAAAAATAGCGCTAACTTTAGCGCCGTAAACGAATTCATAACATCATCCAATCTACACCCAGGCCTGCCGCAAGACCTGCCGTACAGAAAAGACGACACACTTTTTACCCTAAATACAATATGCGTATGAACTATTTACAAACCACCGCCTTCGCCATTCTGGCAGGCGTGTGCACAGTGTTCGGAGCGCAGGCGGAGACCCCTCCGCAGAAGGCGCCCGAGATGCCTCAGCGCTATCTGCCGCCAAGCGGCCACGCAACGGAGCTGCCGCCGAGCAACCGTATGCTCAAGAGCGAGAAGAGAGTATTGAGCACCAGCGCCACACGCCAAGGCATGCGCTCGCTGCCGAAACAGGCAGCAGACAAGGAGCAGACACTCACCGTGTGCGGCTCGCTGCTGGACCAGGACCAGCCGGGCATCTACATCTATGACCTGAAGGGCAACAGCTTCGAGCCCATGGCCATCTCCACTGACCTGTACGCCAACGCCAACGGCCTCGTGCACAACAACAGCTACTACAGCTTCAACATGGAGATCAACGAGGTTGGAGCCATCTGGACGAACATCTACCAGTACGACATGGACACGTGGGTGAAGAAGGGCACGGGCTATGCCTATTACCGCGACACCCCGATAGACCTGGCGGTGGATCCGGTGAGCAACCAGGTGTTCGGCTGCTTCCCTGCCGACAACAACTATAATACCGAGCATTACCAGTGGTGTCAGTACAACGTGAAGAGCTACAGCAAGATAGCCATCTGCGACCTTGACTGCAAGTTCGTGGCCGTGGGGGCCGACAACACGGGCCAGTTCTATGCCATAGACACGGCAGGCGATTTCTACAAGGTGGACAAGCACAGCGGCGCGAAGACGAAAGTCGGCGCCACGGGGCTTGAAGTGTCGCCCTATCCCCAGTCGATGACTTACGACGCCGTGCACGGCGACATGTACCTGTCGGCCGAGCTGAACAGCAACGAGACGGGCCTGTGGACGATAGACCTCACGACGGGCCGCGCCACGCTTGTGAACATGTATCCGGACCAGGAGCTCCTGCTCGGCATCTATGTGCCGGCGCCCGAGACGGACTACAAGGCACCGGGAACCCCCACGGGGCTCGAGGCCACGTTCAGCAACGGAGCCACCACCGGCACGCTGACCTTCACGATGCCTACCGTGACCTATGACGGGTCGTCGCTGACGGGCAGCCTGGACTATGTGGTGAGAGTGGACGGCACTGAGTTCAAGAAAGGGAGCGCCAACGCAGGGGCCCAGGTGTCCCTGCCGCTGGAGATGACAGCGGGCTACCATCATTTCGAGGTATACGCCACGAACGCCTCGGGCCAGGGCCTGAGCGCCGACGTGACGGTGTACGTAGGCCCCGACACGCTCGTGGCCGTGGGCAACCTGAAGGCCGAGAAGGGCGAAGGGGGAGTGGAGATAAGCTGGACCGCCCCCACGGAGAGCCAGAACGGCGGATGGTTCGACCCCGCCAACGTGACCTACACCGTGACCCGCAACCAGGACAACAAGACCCTGGTACAGGGCCTGAAGGACACCAAATACACGGACACAGAGTCGGCCGAGGAGATGCACGTGTACACATACACCGTGACCCCGTATCACGGCACGCTGGCAGGCGCCACGGCAGTGACCAACTCCGTGGTGACGGGCAGCTACTGCTCGATACCTTGGAGCGAGGATTTCAGCAGCCCCGACACATGGGTGATGTACACGGTGCACAACATACACGGCGACAAGTACACGTGGGTGTATGACGAGAACCACGTGTGCGCCACCCTGGACTATGACTGGAACAATCCGAAGGACGACTGGCTGATGAGCCCGGGCCTGAAGCTGAGCGCCGACCGCACCTACAAGCTGGAGTTCACCACCCGCAGCAAGTGGAAATTCCCCGAGACCATAGAGGTGAAGATGGGCACGGGCACAGACGTGGAGGACATGACCAAGACGGTGATGGAGCCCACCGTGCTCGAGAGCGACGACCACTCCAACTACGACCTGGACTTCACGCATGAGTTCTACGTGGCCGTTCCCACCGACGGCATCTACCATTTCGGCTTCCACGGCATGACCCCCGAGCCGCAGTACATGCGTATCGAGATACACTCCATCAGCGTGACGGAGGCCGGCCTGGCCACCGCCCCTGCGGCCCCGACCAACCTGAGCGTGACCCCCGGCGCGAACGGCGCCCTTGAAGCGCTCGTGACGTTCAACACACCGACGACGGCCATCAACGAGACTCCGCTGACGTCGCTTGACAAGGCGGAGATCTGGGTGAACGGCGAGCTGGCCAAGACCATAGACAAGCCCGCGCCCGGCGCCAAGATAAGCGAGACGGTAGCCACCGCGCAGGGCAACAACACCTTCATGGTGAAGACCTACAACGAGAACGGCCAGGGCCTGGAGAGCAAGGCCAAGGCATACACGGGCGTGGTTGTGCCCGACGTGGTGACCGACGTCACCGCCAAGATCACCGAGCAGGGCACGGTACACCTGAGCTGGAAGGCACCCACCAAGGGCCAGGACGGCATCGGCTATATCAACCCCGAGGCGCTGACCTACACCATAATCCGCAATGACTCGTCGATAATCGGCTACCAGATCAGCGGCACGGAATGCACGGACGACCTCTCGAGCTTCGAGGTGGGCGACCAGCGCATAGTAAGCTACCAGGTGTTCGCGAGCAGCGCGGCAGGCATGAGCTACGGCATGGGCTCCAACGGCATAGTGCTTGGCGAGGGCTTCCACAGCCTTCCCTACACCGAGTCGTTCCCCAGCGGCTTTATGATCAACAAGCCGTGGGGCATAGCCTCCACCACCGAGACCAGCTGGTGGACGACCAAGGACGGCATAGAGGTGGCCTCCTACGACGGCGACGACGGCATGGCTGTGTTCATGCCCAAGGGCGCGGGCGAAAGCTCGACGATCTACACAGGCCGCTTCAATTTCAGCAAGACCGTGAACCCGACCATCTCGATATGGTACTACAATGTGCCGAGCGACAACAAGATAGATGTATGTTGGACTGACAACTACGGCGATTTCCACTCGTTGGGCACCATAAAGTACAACGAGTCGGAACCGGAGGGATGGCTTCAGTTCAAGGCCAGCCTGAAGGAGCTCACCGGCAAGCCTTTCGTAGCCTTCGGCCTGATAGGCGTGTCCGGCCCGGATGATTGGCGGCACTCACAGTACATAGACCTTATCCAGGTAAGAGACGCACTGGACTACAACCTGGAGATGAGGGAGTTCGACGCACCGGGCGCCATCACCTTCGGCCATGAGGGCATCTTCGCCGGATATGTCACCAACCGAGGCACCAAGGTCGCCGAGGGGTACAGCATAGACCTGCTGTGCAACGGCGAGAAGGTGGCCACCTGCAAGGGCGAGAGCCTTCCCGTGGACGCATCGGCCACGTACAAGATGTCCTTCACGCCGAGCTACGAGCTCGCTCCCTCGGCACGCTTCCAGGCCGTGATCAACTGGGACAAGGACGAGAAGAGCATTGACAACGCCTCGGAGGAGCGCACGGTGCTGATCACCACCAACGAGTTCCCGGCCG
>URZM01000164.1 GCA_900552315.1 uncultured Bacteroidales bacterium
GAGCAGGCGGCAGGGCTGTATGCACAGGAGATGGCGGAGCGTGGTTTCCTGACAATCGCCTTCGACCCCTCGTTTACCGGCGAGAGCGGGGGCGCCCCTCGCTACATGACCTCTCCCGACATCAACACCGAGGATTTCAGCGCGGCCGTAGATTATCTTATTGCCAATCCTGATGTTGACCCTCAGAGAGTAGGGATTATCGGTATCTGCGGGTGGGGAGGGATAGCCATCAACGCTGCCGCCTCGGACCCGCGAATAAAAGCTACTCTGGCATCAACGATGTATGACATGAGCCGCGTGAACGCCAACGGTTATTTCGACGCCGATGACAGTGCGGAGTCACGCAACGCGCTTCGCGAGAAATTAGCTGCCCAGCGCACGGAAGACTACATCAAAGGCACTCCCAGGCTCGGGGGCGGTGTGCCCGACGTATTGCCCGATGACGCTCCCAAGTTCCTCCGCGACTATCACGACTACTACAAGACCAAACGGGGCTACCATCCCCGCTCGCTCAACTCCAACGGCGGACGAAACGCGACATCTCCGATTCCGTGGATTAATTTCCCGTTGATGAGCCGTGCCGCCGAGATTGAGAACGCCATAATGATTCTTCATGGGGAGAAGGCACACTCTTTCTATTTCGGCAGCGACGCCTACAAGAAACTCACCGTACCCCCCGGCAAGGAGAACAACAAGCTCTTTATGGTCATTCCCGGCGCAAGCCACACCGACCTCTACGATCAAAAGAACATCATCCCCTTTTCCAAAATCGAAAAGTTCTTCAACGAATATATAGGCGAATGAATCTCGCACCATAGACACCGACAGGCTCATAGGTCCATCCGTGGATGGACCTATGAGCCTGTCGGTGATAATACGTCAGATGTAATAAAAACAGACACGATGCTTTTTCAGCCTATTGCATATTTCGGAGACTATATGCATCTTTGCAGGGACACCATTTTTACTTGTGTTATTCCGAACTCGCGTTAATAGGATTATCCGGGACGGTCCTTGGCAGGCAATGAGTAAACGTCTGCGGGAGAGCAGGGACGCAGACGTTGGTAGGCTATGCGGGGAGTGCCGTCCATACAGCGGATTATGCCGCAACGGGTGAAGCCGAGGCGAGATACGCCGCGCCGCATGGGCCAGTTGTCGGCATGTGTGTCGAGACGCAGGTTGGCGCATTGTGCCGCGCACCAGTCCACACATGCTCGAAGCATTCCGACGTGCGTGCCGTCTGAGCCGAGGCGGTGTATGGTGCCGTAGGGGGCTTCGTCATCGAGCCATGCCCCGTCTATATCGGCATAAGTGGGGTCCGGGCCGATTATGAAGGCGAAGGCCATTACCACCCTACCCTCCCGGTCAGTGCCGACGTAGCCGCATCCGGCCGTGATGTCCTCCTCCACAAGCCGGCGGGATGGATAGCCGTCCACCCATTGTGTGAGGTTGCCCGAGCGTCTCATGAAGGACCTGGCCTTGTCGTACACCTCCATTATGGTGTCCAGGTCACTTGGGGTGGAGCGCCGTATCGTGATTTCATCCATATCTGTCATCGTCTGCGCGCAAGCTCGATAGCTTCTTTGCCTGAGATTGAGATTATTTTTATTCGTAGTACCGCGACATGTCCGAGACACTCAGCTATCTCTCCGGCGCTGTCAAAACCGGGAGAATACTTTAGAGCTATCATACGAAGAGCCGAAATCCGCTCCTCTACGTCATCCACTATGTGTATGTCTCCCTCCGCAATAACGCTTCTGAAATAAGTGGTAAACTCTTTCGGCACCACGTCATCTTGCGCCACCACACACAAAGAGCAACGCCCCTTGTGACGGATACATTCTATCTTGCGGCCGGTCACAGCACTGTGCATATATATAAAATCGGAACCATCCCATACGAAACTGATAGGGACGCCATAAGGCTCGCCGTCGACATCGACCAGGGACAGTATCGCATTGGTGCCGCAAGTCAGTATTTCGGCCACATCATCCGGATTCAGCTTCTGCTTGAATCTACGCATTCCACGTTCCATCGTTCAGACGAGTTTCAGACCTATTATGGAGGCTATCAAAGTGAATATAAAGAAGATGCGCCAGAAATTTGTCGGCTCGTGGAAGAAGAATATTCCCACGAGCACAGCACCGACAGCGCCTATGCCTGTCCACACGGGATAGACGGTGCCTATGGGAAGCTCCTTGGCAGCCCTCGCCATCAGGAACATGCTGAGGGCCAGCGCGGCGAGAAAACCGCCCCACCACCATAGGCGCTCGTCACCCACAGCGGTCTTGGTCTTGCCGAGGCAGAAGGTGAACGCAACCTCCATAAGCCCGGCCACAATCAAATAAATCCAACTCATATTTCAATACTTATCCCGGCCTTAGTATCATGTAAAACCGTATGTCGAGCGTACGGGCTTCTTATTCTTGACTAATATCCTGAAATATGGGCATTTACCATTGACTGAAAGATCCTTGCCATCATCTCCTTTTCTAAACCTGATTATCTCAAATTGCATCGGATTATACTTGTGCAGGAAAGTAATCGGAACGCCTATCACTCCTTCATAATCCATAGGTATGTCTCGGGTTTTGTCAACATTGATGCCGTCATAGTTGTCGAATCTGGGATAAAAGCTCTCATTTCCTTTGTAGACCTTCGTTAATTTCAGTATATCATGTCTGGACTGCACATCCAGATTCGTAAGCCACAAGCAATTGTTCGGAGATATAATGTGGTCGCCGTCATCCGAGACATACGTTTCAGTGCCGTACATCTCATAATGGTCCGGAACCTTGAAGCCAGATATGCCCCTGCCGAGATGAACTCCCAGCCAAACCCGGTCGGTCTGTATCAACTGGAAAATCTCCTTATAGGTGATCGCGTTTATATTGCCTATAATCAAGAATCCCTTTTGGTTACGCACCAACTGTGCCACAAATTCCCTAAACAGGGAGAAAGGAGGGTTTGTAACCACTATATCGGCCTCTTGCAACAAAGTTACACACTCCGGACTTCTAAAATCACCGTCTCCCTTAAAATACTTGACGGGTAGACTCGCCATATCCGCATCAAGGTCCTGTTCTGTACATTCGACATATCCGCCATGCTCAACTACAGAGGAACTGAACAGGTCAAAAGCCTGAGGCACATAAAACGAGGCTATAAGTTTCTTCAAGCCAAGATGCCTGAAATTCAGGAAGAAATATTTAAAGAAATTGCTTTCTACAGGATTGTCGCAATTGCAATAGACCACCTTGCCCCTGAAGCAATCCGAATAGAAGCCCAGCTCTCTTTCGATGTCCTCATAGAGCGTGTAGAACTCATCGCTTTTCGCACCCTTCGCCTTGTGCAAGAGCGCATTTGTGGCTCGTCGTGTCATATATTCCCTTCGGTATAATTTGAGACCTGATTAAACAAATCGCTATAAATCACTTGCAATGAGGTCCGTGCTATTTCCATCATAATCCTGAACATGTCCCTCGCATCCCATCTTTCACCGTTTCCTTGTGTGTAGATGGAGGCAGCCTGTAGCATTATCGTCTTTTCCTTATGATGCACAAACCTGTTTTTGCACAGATTCGCATTGATGGGCAGGCCATAATTCGCAGCTGTCAGGCGATCCAATCTATTGAGCAATCCGGAATTGTATTCCAATACAACAACACGACCGTCCGGTCTGGTGACGTATATGGTTTCGGTCAGGAAATTGGAACCTTCCAGAAACAAAACATAAGGAAAATGAGATTCCCCAAGCATCAGGTTGGCGATTTCAGAAATGTTCTTGTGAGAACGCTCCACAGCGTTTCCGGCCGCCATCAAATCCTGGTCGTCATTTTTCCCGACCAATTTCCCGATTCTTATGTTCTCTATGTCTTTGCCCTGATGCTTTGCCTCAGAAACCAGCACCACACGCCAATCCCCATGGTCATCTTTCACCTCAATCAAACCACCATCGGGCATGACATTGGAATTGGAGACAAATAGCGTCTGTCCTAAAGCAGAGTCGACTTTACGCAGAGCTTCATTTATCTCCTCCTTGCGGACACTGCTCCTGTGTCGGAACGTCAAATTCGGGAAATCCAATTGAAGCTGCGACAGCACAAGGCGGGAGACTCGCCCGACTGCCATATCATGTATCTTGGCATCATCGCCAAATATACCTATGACACCATGGGTATGCTTATGCTGCCGAGTCAGTCTTGTGGATTGATTTTTCTGTGCCATAATTATTTTAATGAACGCATTGTATCAATAATTTGTCGAAAAAAACAGAAACCACCTGCCGCTATCATGAGAAAGCGGCAAGTGAGTTTCCGTACATTCAATGAGCATAGAGCATAACTCTCGAATCTCAGGGGATTATTCCCACTCGATGGTGGATGGGGGCTTGGAGGAGATGTCGTAGACCACGCGGTTCACGCCACGGACCTTGTTGATGATCTCGTTGCTTACGGAGCCGAGGAAATCGTAGGGAAGGTGGCTCCAGGTGGCTGTCATGCCGTCGGTGGAGTTGACGGCGCGCAGGGCCACGACGTTCTCGTATGTGCGTTCGTCGCCCATGACCCCGACGGAGCGGATGGGCAGGAGCACGGCTCCGGCCTGCCATACCTTGTCGTACAGGTCGTTGTCTATGAGTCCCTGGATGAAATAGTGATCCGCCTCCTGGAGGATGCGCACTTTCTCTGCTGTGACCTCACCGAGGATGCGCACGCCGAGACCGGGCCCGGGGAAGGGGTGACGGCCTATGAGCCTGGGGCTGATGCCCAGCTCGCGGCCCACGCGGCGCACCTCGT
>URZM01000165.1 GCA_900552315.1 uncultured Bacteroidales bacterium
GTATTTCTCGAAGATGTCCTTCTCCAGCCTCTTGAGGTGCGCCTCGCGCTCTTTCTCGTTCGGGATGGTCTGGATGTACTCGTAGGTCTCGACCAAGGTGTTGAAAGCCATTTTGGCGTAAGGGAGCGCCTTGCGCACGTCACGCACCGTCTTCCAATAGAAATCCTCCTCCTTCTTGTTCTTGAAGCGCAGCTCCGGATAGACGTAGAAATCGTTGATGATGGTCATGCGTATGGTGTCGCCATACTCGTCCACTATGTGGTAATAGCCCCTGTACTCCCGTAGCGTGAGCTTGGGATGCAGGATGTCGTCGTCCTGGGCCTGAAGCGGCAGGGCGCACGGCAAAAAGGCGAGAGCCACCAGCAGGACACGCACCAAGGACTTGATATTCAGGGAGAGGTGTGTCATATCCTATATAAGATAAAAAACGGTCTCTGGGCCGTACATGAAAAGCAGTTCAAGGGCGCTGACGTGTCCGGGCACAGTGGTACATGAGGCTCGCGAATCCGCAGGGCGCCCATGTTGGCGAATCCACGCCGCCAAGGCGTCAAGGCCACTGCAACGCAGGAAGGCGCTGTGAAGCCCTTGGTTCAGGGCGTGGAGCGTGCAGGCGGCTGTGAAGACCGGGGCGAGCTCGTCCTTGAAATAAGGGAAATAGGGGAAAGCCCCGTAGGCGCTCGTGATGGCCTGCCAGTGCTTGTGCCGCCAGTCGTCATGTTCGCTCAGACGCAGATGCCCGTAAGGAGTCCGCGCCATGCGCCTGCGCCCCCCCTCTATGGGCACGGTCAGCGTCTGTTCGCCCCACGCGCCGCGTATCACTCCCCTGTTCAGGGAGGAGACGCGCACGGGAGCCTGTTCCAGGCCGAGCGTCGACCGGAACCAAGAGCGGTACCAATCGACACCGGCCAGATATGGTATCGGCAACCCGGTCATTTGTCCGGGTTGGGGGTCTTGAGCACCCTGTTCCAGCGTATGTTGGAGGGGAAGCCTTTCTCCCCGTCGAAGGAGACGAGCACCGTGACGGGAGTGCCTATGATGTGGTCTTCAGGCACGAAGCCCCAGAAGCGCGAGTCAGCCGAATTGTCGCGGTTGTCGCCCATCATCCAATAATAGTCGAGCTTGAAGGTGTAATAGTCCCTCTGTTCGCCGTTGATGTATATCTTGCCGTCCTTCACATCCACCTTGTTGCCCTCGTAGGCCTCGATGGCGCGGCGATAGACCGGCAGGTTGTTCAGTGTGAGGCGCAGGGTTGAGCCTTGCCTGGGAATCCACAGCTCACCCATGTTCTGGAGGCTCCAGCCCGGGTTGCCCCACAGCGGGAATATGCCGTAAGTGTAAGGGGCGGTCACGGCACTGCGGCGCTGTATCTCGCCGTCCACCTGCGGGAAATTCTTGATTGCGGCGAGGGCCTCGGATGTCAGCGGTACATCGTAGAACGTGATGTCGCCTTCAGTACGCGGCAGGCCGGCATCCTTTATAGCCACCCCGATCTCCTCCCACTGGTCAGGCATTATCTCGCCGGATACCGGCACTATGTAGTTATGCTGCACGAACTTAGGCTCGGCAAGGGGCTTGCCGTCGATATAAACCAAATCGTCCACAATCTTGAGGCGTTCTCCGGGCAGACCGATTGCGCGCTTGACGAAATTCTCGCGACGGTCCACGGGACGCACCACCACCTTGCCGAAGGTGGCCTCGTTGTCCATTATGAACCGGCGGGCGTCCGGGATCTTCCGCTCCTGCTCCAACTGATACACCAGATGATACCAGTCCATCTCCGAGGGCACGCCAAGCGCCACGGTGTCGGTGCAGGGAGCGTTGAACACAACGATGTCCCCGCGCTCGACACCCCTCAGGCCCGGCAGGCGGTGGTAGTCGAACTGCACGGCGTCCACATAGCTCTTGCATCCCAGCAGCGGCAGGGTGTGCTGCGCAAGCGGGAAATGTATGGGGGTCTGGGGCACGCGAGGGCCGTACACGGCCTTGTTCACCAGCAGGTAGTCGCCCGTGAGCAGGGTCTTCTCCAGGCTCGAGGAGGGTATCTGGTAGTTCTGACCCAGGAACGCGAATATGAAATACACCAGTATGAGGGCGTAGACGATGGCGTCCACCCATCCCATGACGGTGCGCGTGGCCTTGCTCTTGGACCTCTTCCACCAGGTGAAGGGGATATATCCGGTGATGTATATGTCGAAGAGGAGCAGCCACAGCAACCCCACCCAGGGATTGCCCAGCCATATCACCCACAGGAAGAAAATGACGGAGACAATGGAGAAACGTATCCAGCGCTTCTTCGTGTTGTCCTTGCAGCGCCTTATGAAATCAGCCTTGAAGCGGTCAAACCCGCTCTGGGGCGCAGAATTGTTGTCAGATTGGTTATCAGCCATCAAATCATAGTTTTAAGTACGTCCATCATATTGTAGAGATGTCCTTTGGGGGCTTTGGCGAGCCACTCGGCCGCCACTACCGCCCCATGGGCGAAGCCCTTTCGGTTCTTGGCCCGATGACACAAGGTTATGGTGTCCTCCTGGGAGTCCCATGTCACCTCGTGCATTCCGGGCACCTCTCCCTCCCGTTCGTATGAGACAGGGATGGCATTGTGGGGCACACGTCTGTCGGTCTGCTCTATCCAGGCGTCATATCGGCCACATTCCTCGACAATGCCGTTGGCAAGCAGGATGGCCGAGCCGCTCGGATGGTCTTTCTTGTGCATGTGGTGCACCTCATGCACACTGGCCTGATACTCCTCATAGGGGCTGAGCAGACGTGCGAGCAGGCGGGAGGCGGCTTTGGTCACATTCATGCCTATGGAAAAGTTAGGAGCCCAAAGCAAAGTGGCGCCCTGACGGCAGGCGCACTCGATCTCATCCCATATCAGCTCGTTCTGCCATCCGGTGGTGCCGCTGACCACGGGAATCCCGGCGGCCCAGCATCTCTTGATGTTATCCCACGCGGAGTCCGGGGAGCTGAAATGCAAGGCCACGTCTGCCGACCGGAAAGACTCGGAATCGAAATCCGCCTGGTTATCAACATCTATGACACTCACCACCTCGTGGCCGCGAGCCTTTGCCATCGCCTCTACCTCATGGCCCATCTTGCCGTATCCGACTATCGCTATTTTCATAATTCCAGGTAAAAATAATGTTGAGACAAGCCCGTCACGCCCTCCGGAGGGAAGCCACGCGAGCTTGACCCGCAAAATTACTCAAAAAATCCCGAACACACCCTCGCATACACCTTTTTTAACTAACTTTGCGGCAAATTCGGAAAAAGCATGGGCAAGAAGAGCAAATTTTACGTGGTGTGGGCGGGCGTGGAGCCCGGCATCTACGACAACTGGGAGGACTGCGAGGAGCAGGTGGCCACGTTTCCCGGAGCCAAGTTCAAGAGTTACCCGAATTACGAGACCGCCGTGGCGGCGTTCCGGGCCGGGAGCGACGATGCGTCGGGTCTGCTCAACCTGTTCAGGCGGCCGCCGGTGGTGATGGACTATTCGGCGTTTCCGGAAATAGACACAGAGGGGATAGCCGTGGACGCGGCATGTTCCGGAAACCCGGGTCCCATGGAGTACCGTGGCGTATCGCTGGCCACAGGCCGCGAGCTGTTCCATTTCGGCCCGGCGCAGGGAGGCACCAACAACATAGGGGAGTACCTGGCCATAGTCCACGCCCTGGCCTGGTGCGCGGGCCGGGGGGAGAGGCGGCGCACCATATATTCGGACTCACGCACGGCCCAGGGATGGGTGCGCCACAGAAGGGCCAACACCCACATAGCCCCCACCCCTGAGAACGCATACGTGCGCCAGGTGATAGAGCGCGCCGACCGCTGGCTTCAGACCCACGAGCTGACCAATCCACTGAGGAAATGGCAGACCGAGACCTGGGGCGAGATTCCCGCCGACTTCAACCGCAAGTGAGCGGAACGCCGATTGCCCTCTCCATAATCTGAAAATTGGGTTTGCACGGATGCGGAAGATTGTGTAACTTTGCTCTCTAATGTCAAAAGAAGCCGAACATACCGCCGAAGCCCGCAAGGGGTCGCCGCTGCGCCGTGCCCTTCAGCTCGCCATACCGCTGGCCATAACCGTGGCCCTGGTGTGGTACATGTTCTCGAAAATCGACTTCGCCGAGCTGTGGGCCACGATACGCCACGGCGTGGACTACAAGTGGATTTTGCTGGCCATGGGCGTGAGCGTGTTCTCACACGTGTTCCGGGCGCTTCGCTGGCGGCTTCAGCTGCGCACCCTGGAGGTGTACCCTCCGCTGACGGCCCTGTGCTGCTCGATATTCGGCACCTACGCCTTGAATCTCGTTTTCCCGCGTCTGGGGGAGGTATGGAGATGCACGTACATCTCACGCCGCGAACACGCCTCGTTCACCAAGGTGTTAGGGTCCATGGTGGCCGACCGCCTCTCGGACACGCTGACGGTCTTCACCTTGCTGCTGCTGACAATGCTTCTGGCCCGGGACCAGATAATGCTGTTTCTTGACAAATACCCCATAGGAGCGTCCCTGGCCGGCCTGGCCTCCTCTCCCCGCTTCTGGATACTGCTCGCCGGGGGCCTGCTTCTGTGCGGAGGGTTGCTGCGGCTGCTGCGCGACACCAAGCCTGTACGCGCTCTGGGCCGTGCGGCAAAGGAGGTGTGGGGCGGCTTCGCGGCCATATCGCGCATGAAAGGGCGCGGGGCCTTCTGCCTGTACACCTTGGCCATCTGGGGGTGCTATTTCCTGCAGCTCTACCTTGCGTTCTTCGCTTTCAGCTGCACGCGTGAGCTGACCGGGGAGTCCGGCACG
>URZM01000166.1 GCA_900552315.1 uncultured Bacteroidales bacterium
TTGGTCACATAGCCAGCTATGCTCCTGCGGCTTGAAAGGCTTTTATCTAAAAAATATCCGCCCCAAATTTTAACGTTTCTTTTTAAACAACCTCTTAATCTACACTTTTTTCATTTACATTTTCTTCTCCCGCGACCGTCTCGCCCTGAGCCGTCTCGCCCTCCGCAGGCACTCGCAGGTCCCGGCGGCTCAGCGCTGTCTTGTAGGCGTCCTGGTAATGCGCCATGAAACGCTTCCACGCAGCCTTCGCAGCCGTGCGGTGCGACACGGTGCGTATAGGGCCTTTCTCCTTCTCGTCGAGCATCGACATGAACCGCACCTTCTGCGCTATCTCATACTTGGCCGCCTCGTAATTGTGGTCGTTGCGCTCAACGACCTCCGCCCCGCAGCCCTCGAAAGTAGCGTCGAAGTCATCCATGATCCACTGCCCGAACCCGGCCTTGTCCGTCGAGACTGTAGGCACGCTGAACGCTATGCTCTCAAGCGGAGTGTAGCCCCACGGCTCGTAATATGACGGGAACACCGTCAGGTCAAGTCCCGGCATCATCTCGTAGTAGCTCATGTTCAGCACACCGTCGCGCCCGTCAAGATAGCACGGCACATATACAAACAACACTTTTGCGTCCGGATTGTTGTTGCCTCCTATCTGGCTCAACCGCTGGAATATCAGGTCGCTCTCCTCATTGTGAAGACGGTGCGACACGAAATTCAGCGCCGGCGACTCGCCGGGACGTCCGCTCATGCGCTCCCTGAGCCCAGGCTGCGGCTTGTCGCTCCAGGCAGGAACCATGATGAACGCCACTATGTCCTGCCCCTTGTGCTCGGAGCGAACCAGGTCCATGGCGTCAATATACAGGTCTATCCCTTTGTTGCGGTATTCGTTGCGCCCTGATGTCGCCACCAGCAGCGCGTTGTTGTCTATGGGGCGCCCGGTCAGCGCCGAGGCCAGCGCCAACAGCTTGCGCCGCGAGGCTGACCGCGCCATAGTGTATGCCTTGCTCTTGGGCACGAAATCGTTCTCGAATCCGTTGGGGGTCACCACCTGCGGCTCCACATCCAGCAGCTTTGAGCACTCCCGGGCCGTGACCCTGCTCACCGTTGTAAAGCAGTCGGCTTGACGCGCAGCTGTCTTTTCCAGCGAATGTTTGCTCTCCATGTTCAGCTCCCGGGCCATCTGGTCGCCGTGATAACCCTCGAAATAGTCATACAGCGGCTTGCCGTTGCTGCAGATGCTTCTCCCTATGCTCGTGGCGTGAGTGGTGAACACCGTGGCAATCTCCGGATTCTTGTCTTCCAGCCACAGCAGACCCATTGCCGTAGTCCACTCATCGAAATGAGCTATCACACGGCGCGGATCCGCGTGCAGCTGCTTCACCATCGCGTTGATGACCACCGCAGAGGCCACCCCGAAGGCGCATCCCTCGCCGTAATCCCCGTATGCGTGCAGGCTGTCCACTCCATAAAGTTCCCACATCCTCGCATAGATGTCCGGCAGATGAGACGACACCTCGCCGCAATCCACGAGTATCGCATAAGGTTCGCCAGGCACAAGCCAGCGGCCTGTCCGGACCTTGATGCCATACGGCAGCTTCAGGCGCATGGACGCACGGTTGAAAACAGTCGGATATTCCTTGAAGACAGGACACGGATTCTCCTCGCTCCAAACGTCCGGACCGACAAAAATCAACTGGCCGCCGTTAACCTTCTTAAGCTCCTTGGCCTTGGTGGAAAGCACGGTGTATATGCCGCCTATCTTATTGCACACTTCCCAACTGGACTCGAAAATCCAGTCGTAGGGGGGGTTGCTCTTTTGCATATATTTTCAAAATAAGGGGCTGCTATGTCGTTGAGGGTCAATGTTGGTACAAAGCAGCGTAACTCTATTCTTTGAGACCGCAAAGTTAGGAAAATTTTTTCAAACCCGCAAATCCCCATGTTTTCTGAGAGAGCGTTTGGATTTAAATGATTTCAGCACGGAGAGGGATTTGGGGATGAAATCAAGGACAACTATATAATCCTTATAGAATCTTAATCCGGTTTAAATCTGAAAACTCTCTGAATCCGGAATGAGGATTGGACTCCTCCAGATTATAGCTCGCGGACGCGTCAGAGCCCCGCACCTATAGACTATTCCCGGAAGATTACATTGACCCCATGCCACGTGCCCGGGCAAAAGAGTCTCCGGCTTTCGGCAGTAGCGTTTAGTCCCTGCTGAAGGCCGGAGATGGCTGGCTTGTGCGTTCAAACGCCGCTGCGCAGTCCGTGCCGATGCCTCATTTCTTTCGGCTCACAGTATGAATCACCTTGCCGTTGTGGTCTATCATGTATAATTTCAGAGTGTCCCGGTCTGCGCTCAGCAGGGAGAACCCCTCCCTCCCGTCGCAGAACTCTGTGTGGGCGCTTGCGTCCGATGGCTCTCCTCCGGTCATCTCTATGCCCTCCACATGCCCTGTCTTCTTGCGCGATAGAGAGCCGGAACTGTTCACTATATAGTCCACGTCCGATGCTTCCTCCCGGATATGCTGGAAATTATGTATGTGTCCGCACACATACATGTCTGCCTTGTGTTTCCGCAGCAGCGGGGCCACACGACGCTGCATGTCCGTGCGCTCGCTCTCTGATTTGTCAGTGTAGGCATATACGGGATGATGACCCACTACTATCAGCCACTCCGCCCCCTCTCGGTCGGCGAGTTCCCTGTCGAGCCAACGGAGTTGGGCCTCCATGTCCTGCACGGCGGCGTCGCGATACTCGGACGCGGAGTTACGGTATTTGTCTATAAGCGGTGCCGTGTCTATGAACACCACCTTGACACGCGTGCCATCATTCTCGAAAATATGCGAATAATACCGCGCCGGCATTTCCCACCGCCGGCTTACCTGGGAATAGTCCAGCACGGCCTGCGTGTCGCCCCTGTACTCATGGTTGCCCAGCACGGGCAGCCAGCTTATCTGTAGTTCCGGATGGGAATACACCGTCTCGAAATTGGTCATCCAAAGCGGGTCCGAAACGCTTTCCACCCCGAGGTAATGGTGCACGTCGCCCAACGCCAGCACCGCCTCCGCGTCCGCCTGTTCCGCCACATCTCCCATCAGCTCGGCCACAGGCCGCTGCAGATGGGCCCCGTTGCGGCCCAGGTCATTGGCTATGATGAGGTTCACGTCGCTCTCGAGGGAGCTCCAGTCGGTCTCGGCATGCGCGCACAGGGCGCAGCCGGTCAATATCGCCGCAGTGAGGCTTCTTATCAGTCTTTTCATTTCTCTTAAGTGTTTTATTTGGTTCCGGATGCTCCGAACCACGCCTGCAGGGCCGGAGAATGATACGTCTTTCCGCCCACCGTGAGCCCGTTGGCGAAGAACGGGGTGAACGTCCCTGCGGGCGCTGCGCCGCTCAGAGCCGCCGAGCCGGGAGTGAGATGGAAATCCCACGACGGGTCATAGCTGCACGACGTGAGCGCGATCGACCCGATGGGGAAATTGACGAACGACGGGTCGAGCAGCCTGTCAGGCCCCGAAATCCGCGAATGTGTGTCTATGTCCGGGCTGTAGCTCTTGTGGTTGTAGGTATAGCCCTCCCACGCCCTCGACACGCTGCTCTCCTCCGGATAGACCACCGAGCTCGTTTGGTTGCCGGAGGCGTAGAAATTGTAGTCTATAACGGAATTGTCGTCATATCCTCCGTCGGGCGAGTCCGGGTTCTTGTAAGAGGGGGTCATCGCCCGGAATTTGCAGTTCACCATGAGATTGTTCACCACATTGGCCAGGCAGTTCTTCTCCACATAGACACATCCCCCTTTCTCGCCGTCACGTCGCCAGCCGGCGTTTATTATCGTGTTGTTGTAAGCGTTGGCCTTGGCCTGTGAGCGCGTCTCGCTCTGTCCGGACGAAGAGAGTTTGAGACCGTTGGTGTTGGGGCTGAACATTATGTTGCCAGCTATGTCCGCCTTCACTCCCGCTTTGACGTTTACCGCCTCGGCGCCGCTGTATCCGTTTGCGCTGAAGGTGTTCCCGGCCACTATAGCCTCGCCTCCCATCAGATATATGCCGTCACTCCACCCGTTGCGTATTATGGAGTTGGTTATGACGTACTTGCCCTGGGTGTTGACCGTAGTGATGTTTGGATAGGCGTCGTCCCCTGCCGTATAGATGCCCATGGTGGCTGACGGCGAGTTCTCTATCACCTGGCCCCCTGTGTACTCTATCACGGCGTGGTCTATCACCATTTCCTGGCACGTGGCGGTGGCCACTATGCCGCCCCACAGGCCCTTGAACATGTTGCCCTCCGTGCGCAGCTCCTCGTCCACGCTTATGATGACAGGATTCTGCTCGGTGCCCAGACAGTACAGGTTGCCTTCGGCCCTGATTTCTATAGGCACATGGTTTATGCCCACGCCGTCAGCACTCATGATGAGCGTCACGCCGGGCTCCAGCGTCAGGCTCTCTCCTTCGGGTATCACGAGATGCCTGTCTATCTCCAGGCGTGTCCCGGCCTTTACCACGCCGCTCATCTCGATTTCTGTCTCCGACACCTCCGTGTCCATGCCGGGTCCCACTGCTTCAGGTTCGTCGCTGCTGCATGACGCCAGCGACATTCCGAGTGCGGCGAATGCCGCGAGATACATTTTACTCATAATTTTACTTATATGGTTAAAAGTCATTTGGATTGTGAATATATATATGGTGTCAGGTCAATAGAGCTTGAACCTCACCCCGGCCATCAGGGTCTGTCCATACCGCTCCTTGCGCTCCACCACGTTGCCCCCCACGC
>URZM01000167.1 GCA_900552315.1 uncultured Bacteroidales bacterium
GAGCAGGCGAAAACACGCGTGGCCGAGCTGAAAAGCGCCCAGAAAGGTATCCAGGACCTACTCGCCGATGTGGAACACAAGATGAAGGAGATTCTCCTCTCCATACCCAACACGCCCTGCCAGGCCGTGCCGCTCGGCAAGTCTGCCGACGACAACGTCGTGGAGAAGACCGGAGGACCCATGCCGCAGCTCCCCGACGACGCTCTCCCTCACTGGGAACTCGCCCGCAAATACAACATCATAGACTGGGAGCTGGGCGTAAAGGTCACCGGAGCCGGATTCCCCTTCTACATAGGTAAGGGCGCGCGTCTGCAAAGGGCGCTCCAGCAGTTCTTCCTCGACGAGGCCTGGAAAGCCGGGTACATAGAGGTGGAGCCCCCCTTCGTGGTAAACGAGGCCTCCGGCTACGGCACGGGACAGCTCCCCGACAAGGAAGGCCAGATGTACCACTGCCAGCTCGACAACCTGTACCTCATACCCACCGCCGAGGTGCCTGTCACCAACATCTACCGTGACATGATCATCCCCGAGGCCGAGCTTCCCAAGAAAAACTGCGCCTACTCCCCCTGCTGGCGGCGAGAGGCCGGAAGCTACGGCAAGGACGTGCGCGGACTCAACCGACTGCACCAGTTCGACAAGGTGGAGATAGTGCGCATAGAGAAGCCCGAGAACTCATACGCAGCCCTCGAGGAGATGAAGGGCCATGTGCAGTCCCTGCTCGACAAGCTCGGCCTCCCCTGGCACATACTGCGACTCTGCGGCGGCGACATGAGCTTCACCTCCGCCATAACCTTCGACTTCGAGGTATGGAGCGCCGCGCAGAAGCGCTGGCTCGAGGTAAGCTCCGTCTCCAATTTCGAAAGCTACCAGGCCAACCGACTGAAATGCCGCTACCGCGACTCCGACAAGAAGATACACCTCTGCCACACGCTCAACGGCTCGGCCCTGGCCCTCCCGCGCATAGTGGCCGCCCTCCTGGAGAACAACCAGACACCCGAAGGCATAGTCATCCCCGAGGTGCTGCGTCCCTACTGCGGCTTCGACATCATAGACTGAAAAGTCACGACCGATCCCCGACCCTGTAGGGACATCGCTTTGCGATGTTGCCCCAATCCCGACCCCGGTGTCCGACCCGTCTGACAAGTCTGACTCGTCCGACCCGTCCGACCCGTCTGACCCGTCCGACCCCGGGTTCCCCAACCCAAAAAATTACCAAAAACCTAATACCTACAATGTTTAAGATTCTATCAAAAAAGGAACTCGCCCCCAACATCTTCGAGATGGTGGTCCACGCCCCCCGCGTGGCCAAGGCCGCAAAGCCCGGACAGTTCATCATTGTCCGCACCGACGAGCTGGGTGAGCGTATTCCCCTCACAATCTGCGACTACGACGCCGACAAAGGCACAGTAACCATCGTCACACAGATAGTCGGCATCTCCTCACGCAAGATTTGCGAAATGAACGAGGGTGACTCCTTCGCCGACTTCGCCGGCCCCCTCGGCCGCCCCTCTGACCTGCTCGACATCCCCGTCGAGGAGCTGCGCAAGATGAACATCCTGTTCGTGGCAGGAGGCGTAGGCACAGCACCTGTGTATCCTCAGGTGAAATGGCTGCACGAGCAAGGCGTCCAGGCCGATGTCATAATCGGAGCCAGGAACAAGGACCTCTTCACCTATGTGGAGCCCATGAGCAAGGTAGGCCGCGTGCATCTCTGCACCGACGACGGCTCCGCAGGGTTCCACGGCCTGGTCACAGCCAAGATGGAGGACATGGTCAACAACGAGGGACGCAAGTTCGACCACTGCGTCATCATCGGCCCCATGATCATGATGAAATTCGGAGCCATGACCACAAAGAAACTCGGCATACCCACAATGGTCAGCCTCAACGCACTCATGGTGGACGGCACAGGCATGTGCGGAGCATGCCGCGTCAGCGTGGACGGCAAGACCCTCTTCACATGCGTGGACGGCCCCGAGTTCGACGGACACAAAGTAGACTTCGACGAGGCCATGCGCCGCCAGAACATGTATAGAGACAACAAGAAGACTAACCCTGAAACACATAAATGCTCCTGTCATGGCAGTTAAGACACCCCGCACACCGGTGCGTGAGCAGGACCCCGCCCGCCGCGCCACCAATTTCGAAGAAGTTTGTTACGGATACGACTCCGCAGAGGCAGCCCTCGAGGCCGCACGTTGCCTGAACTGCCCCAAGCCCAGATGCGTGCAGGCCTGCCCCGTAGGGCTCAACATACCCGGATTCATCCACGCACTCAACGAGGGCGACGTGGCCAAGGCAGCCTCAGTGATAGCACTGGACAGCTCCCTGCCCAGCGTATGCGGACGCGTCTGCCCCCAGGAGAGCCAGTGCGAGGGGTCATGCGTGCTCGGCATAAAGGGCGAGCCCGTGGCCATCGGCAAGCTCGAGCGCTATGTGGGCGACTGGAAGATTGAGCATGCCGCCGAGATGCCCGCTCCCCTCATCGAGAAGAACGGACACAAGGTGGCCGTCGTAGGTTCCGGCCCCTCCGGACTCGCATGCGCCTCCGACCTCGCACGCATGGGCTATGAGGTGAAGATATTCGAGGCCCTCCACAAGGTGGGCGGAGTGCTCGTATACGGAATACCCGAATTCCGTCTCCCCAAAGACAAGATCGTAGCCAAGGAGGTGCAGGCGGTCAAGGACCTCGGCGTGGAGATAGAGACCGACGTCATCATAGGACGCACCCTCACCATCGACGACCTGCTCGACACCGAAGGCTACGACGCCGTGTTCGTAGGCTCCGGCGCAGGCCTGCCCCGCTTCATGGGCATACCCGGCGAGAACCTCAACGGCGTGTTCTCCGCCAACGAGTTCCTCACACGCGCCAACCTCATGAAAGCCTACGATGACGCATACGACACACCCATCTACTCAGGCAAACGCATCGTGGTGGTAGGTGGCGGCAACGTGGCCATGGACGCCGTGCGCACCGCCAAGCGCCTCGGAGCCGAAGCCGTCATAGTCTACCGCCGCAGCGAGGCCGAGCTCCCCGCACGAGTGGAGGAGGTGCACCACGCCAAGCAGGAAGGCATAGAGTTCCGCATGCTCACAAACCCCGTGGCCGTAATAGGCGACGAGAAAGGCAAGGTGGTAGCCATAGACTGCGTGGAGATGGAGCTGGGCGAGCCCGACGCCTCAGGCCGCCGCTCACCCGTAGAGAAGCCCGGCAGCCAATTCCGCATGGACTGCGACGTGGTAATCATGGCACTCGGCACAAGCCCCAACCCCCTCATCAAGGCCACAACCAAAGGCCTTGACACCAACAAGCGAGGCTGCATAGTGGCCGACGAGGACGGATTCACCACACGTCCCGGAGTCTTCGCCGGCGGAGACGCCGTCACCGGAGCCGCAACCGTGATCCTCGCCATGGGAGCCGGCCGCAAAGCCGCCAAGGCCATCCACCGCTACATACAGGACAAATAAAATTCTAAGTAAGTGTTCAAATTTAATTTATACTTTGTGCGAGGTTGTTTTTGAGCCGGTTGGGCTGCGGAACGAAGGAGCATACAGGCGTATGCGACTGAGTGACAAAGTTCAAACGGCCAAAAAGAAGCCGCAGAAAGTATAAAAGATAAATATCGAAGACCACTTACTGATATCGTTTAAATTTGAATACTTACTTAGGAATTAGCAATTAGGAATCAGATCGATTGCGAGGCGAAAACATACCAATTCTTATCTGTCCCGCTTCGTTGGATGAAACCTTTTTCAACCATGCCGCTTAGCTGTTTCTTTACCGCTCTGGGCACTATGCCTGCCCGGACCGCGATCTCGTCCACTGTAATTTCCGGATTTTCGGAAATCGCCTTCAGTATTGCTGCAGTCGACGGACTCCTGAATACAATCTTTTTGCCGTCGTACCACCATACATCCGGCGATGTTTCGGTCGCAAAGTCAATATTGTATTTTAATTCAGTTGCAACAAGATGCTTGAAATAATTGAGAAATGTCGTGATTTGTTTGATTGTGGCATGTGCACCGGCCGAAGGCTCCGGCCCGACTTTTAGGTCACTCTTATGTAATGCTTCTATATACCTCCATTTATCACGGAAGCGCACCACAATCATAGGCCAGCCATGACGGGCAAGTATATAATTCACCAACAGCCGTGCGATTCGTCCGTTACCGTCTTCAAAAGGATGTATCCGTATATATCTGTAATGGAATAGGGCGGCAAGTTCTACCGGAGTATACTCTCCGGACTCTTCCGCAATATTATACCAGTCCACAAGATCCGACATCAAAGCCGAGGTTTCCTCGGGCGAGGCATATTCGAATCGGTCGCCATAGCGGGTAATGACACTGTTTGGTCGTGTTTTGTATTGTCCGGCATGGATTACATAACTCGTTTGAACGCCTCCGGGAAGGTTGCGATACACGGTATAATCCTCGCGCAGCAATACCTTGTGCAGTTGACGGATGAAATTCTGTGTTAACGGCGTGTCTTTAAGATTTACAGCCTCCCGCATCATTTCATAGCCGACTTGGCTGGCTTTCATGTCATTATAATCTTTCAGATTCCCTTCTCCACTGACTTTCCCTAACAATAGCAACAGCTCAGTCTGACCGTATGTCAGAGTGTTGCCCTCGATATGATTGCTGTTGAAATTGTAATCAACGGTAAAACGCTGACTAAGCAGGTATTGCTTTCTTGATGAAAGTGGCTGCAGTTCCACCCACTGATTATAAAGACTTGCAAGTT
>URZM01000168.1 GCA_900552315.1 uncultured Bacteroidales bacterium
GTCTCCGATGACTGCAATGTCATGGGACAATTATAATCACACTCCTTGTCTCCGAACAGCGCGGCCACCACAGCCACGCATGCGAGCGAGGCCACAAGTATAATCTTCCTGGTACGCGCGTAACGCCGCTTCAGGACCATGTCGACAATGTCCTGCGCGGCAGGCCGCTTGGCGGGGTCATGGTTCAGGCAGGCATATACAAGATGCTTCACCGTAGCCGAGAGCTTCTGCCCTATCTCAGGCACCGGGGTGTCCTTGCCCTGCCGGCTGCCCCCATCGTCGCCGAAGGGAGGCTCGCCGGTGACAAGCTCATACACCGTGGCTCCGAAAGCCCAGATGTCACTCTCCGGCATAGGCACGGCAGAGTCGGCGAAACGCTCGGGAGCCATATAGGCGAAAGTGCCTCCGCTCTCGTCCTCCGAAACCACATCGGCCCCTCCCATGGCCGCGCTTATGCCGAAATCCGTTATGGCATAGTGGCCGTTGTCGTCAATCAGCACATTGGCCGGCTTGATGTCCTGATGGATGATTCTCGGATTGTGCGCATGCAGGTAAGCCAGCCCTGAGGCCACGTCATAGATATATTTCCACAGGTCCTCCTCATTGCGCATCTCCCCTATCAACAGCTCCGATGACCCGGCGGGACAGTAGGGGAGCACCAGATAAGGCATCTCCTCATACACCGAGAAATTGGCGGGCTGTATGATGTTGGCATGGTGGCAATTGAACACCTTCCTGAACTCGCTTCGGAACTGGAACTCGCCCTCCATGTCTATCATGTTCTTGGGACGGTACACCTTTATGGCCACACGCGTGCCGTGAGCCTCGTCCTCCGGGTTCTCCACCGTGTTCATGTCCAGGGCAAGCCACACATCAGCCGAGCCGCCTGCCGTGCTCAGAGGACGCAGCAGACGATAACGGCCGTCGAAAAGCGCTCCTGACTCATATATCGCATTTATGTCCGGCATGTCATTTAAGATAAATCTTTTGTCCGGAGTAAAGGACGGCATATTCGCCAAGTCCGTTCATGCTCGCAAGTTGCCGGACACGCACCCCGTACCTTTGGGAGACGGAATATAGGGTCTCGTCTCCCCTGGATTGATACTCATCCTGAGACCCCTCATATTTTTTCTTCTTCATCTCGAGGAAAACGATATCCCCCTCTTCAAACAGTCTGGAAGAGCCTACCTCATTGAATTTCAGTATATCCTGCATCGGGATGTCATATTTCCGCACTATGGCGTGGATGTCCTCGCCGGGCTGGATCACAGTACAGCGCACATCGTTGACCTCGACAAGAAAATTCCGGGCAGCCTCCTCTATCAGGTTCTCCTCCTCCGAAATCACGGAATCAGGCATCACCACATCCGCAGCGAACACAGGCACACGCACATTCTCATAGCGTGTTATCACCACGGTCTTGCCCGGGCGCAGCTTCGCTCCTCCGTTGATGTTGTAGAGCTTATAACGTTCAATGTATCCTATCAGGGCCTCTGCGTATTTAGGAGCCGTGGCATAACCGGCCTTCTTGAGGCCGTACGCCCATCGCCGATAGTCATACACGCTGTAATTGAAGAGCGACCTGTACCGCGCGCTGCCCTTCAGCACCCGGGCATGGTCCCTATAAGATTCCGCAGCAGAGGCATATACCCTGAAACGGCTCAGACCAGGCTCATCGTCCTTGGCCCTGTGTACCGGGCCTTTCCACCCGCCCAACGCCTTGATGCCGAAATGGTTGTTCGACGACAGGGTAAGGCGGCTCTTCCCGGCCCCCGACTCCAGGATACCCTGCGCCAGGATGATTGGAGCCGGTATGCCATAGTCACGCTCATTGGCCAACGCCGCTTCCTTGTATTTCTCGATATAGGCCCACACGTCGCGGTCATTCTGCGCCCGACACGTGAGCATGCCCGACAGGGCCACAAGTAAACATATAAATCTCACTTTCACCATGGCCAAAATTTATCCATCCCCCCGTATGTACTGCGAAACATCTCGTATTTCTTCACCTCCATCTGACCTGCATGAGCGTTCATAGGGGAATACCCGGAGTCCAACTTGCCGTTGTTCCCGAAAATCGAGTTAGGCTTCTGCGCCCCGGACTTACCGCCGGTAGAGGGGAATTTATTCTTTAATGAATTCTCCAAGGCCGAAGCGGGCTGTGGAGAATACGTTCCGCCCTTGAAAGTGCTTATTTTAGGAGACGGGGCAGGCACCTCAGCCTTCTTGCAATATTTATTCATAAACACCGTGACGGACTCAATGCGGAACGGACTTTTCTCCACGGCTTTCCTCAGGGCGGCATTGTTCTGGACCATCTCCACCAGAATAGCCTTGAACTTCGAAGCCAACTGAGTGGTGACCCCGGATGCCTTGACGGTCTTGGACACCTTGGCGCCTTGCGACAAGGCTTTCCCTGCCACTTTGCCTCCAGGTATACATCCGAGCAGCTCGAACAGCCCTCCAGGCACATTCCCGGCGCTGAAACACACAATGGCGTTCACCAACGAACACACTATCCCTACCGGCCCGGGCACGAAACTCAACAGCTGACTCGCCATAAGGGACAAGGAGCCCGCGCTCTTGGCGAGCCTGGCCGCCGGGGCAGCGAGAGCCTTGGCCTCACAACCTTTGGCCAGCAACGGTGCAATCTCACATTCGAGGATACGTATGATCTTGTCCCATTCACGCACAAATGCCAGCGCACCCAACTTCCCGGTCAGCGAAACGCCCAGCTCCTTCCGTCCCTCGCCCTTGAGCAGGGCCACGAGCTTGTCTATCTTCAAAGGAGGCAACTTCATTCCTCAAGATTTATCAGTGAGACAATCACCGGCATGGTCAGGCAGGATTTGTCCTCTATCTGCCGGTGCAAAAGGGTGTCCAGGTTCCGCGCACGGGCCTTCTCATAGTTCTTGCGATCCTTGAACCTTATGTCTATGTACACCCCGCGCCGGAGGCGACGCGTGTCTCCCACTCCCTGGACCGTGATGTCATAGCATATGCGCCTCATCTCATCCTTGCCGAACTCCCTCAGCAGGCTCATGCGCATGAAAGCGTCTATGTCCATACGTGTATACAGCCGGTCTGCCGTCATCAGATGGTAACGCAGCAGCTCGTGCATGGTATCCGGCGACGCCTTGTCACGTCCGCCGGCCGCGTCGCACACCACCCTGGCCTCTTTCTCCAGGGCCGCGTCCTTCTTGTTCTCCATGACCTGCCCGCACGCCGGCGTGTTGCCGAGAGCGCCTGAGGTGGTAAGATAGCTAACTTTCACCGGAGCCGCCACACCAGCGAGGTTTACGTTACGCATGGCATACGTACCCTCGTCGAAAGCTTTGGGAGCATCGGCGGCCCCCTGCACACTTTTCCCGATTCTGTTCACCGTCTCGCGCAGGGACTTGACGCTCTCTCCATCCTTGAGGCCATGATAATCCACGAAGGCTTGGTAGTCGTCTATGAACCTGTTATACAAGTTGCGCGCGTCTCGGTAAAGCCTGCCCGCGTCATAGCTCGCCGTGTCGAAATCCCGAATCACAAACTCCTCCTCGTTCAATCCGAATCCCTGACGCTGCGCGGCCAGAGACGGTTGCAACGCCGTGAGGAAGAATGAGCCGTCTGCCTTGTCGAGTCTCGCTATTGGAGCAGACTGAGTGAGCATGACACCGCCCTGCTCCACGTTGGCCACAGGGGCCACGCACGGCAGGATCTCAATATTGTCCGGCACAGCATAATCCGGTCCGAAATCGAACATCAACCACAATATGTCATTGTCGAAGCCGTCAAGTTCCCTGCTCTCCAGAAACTGCTGGAACACCTTGGGATATGCGCGACGCTTGAACATGTCCCTGTCACGAAGAGGGTCGGTCACATATATGAGCCTGCCGCCATCACCTCCCCTGAGCACCTGCTGCCATTGGGCGCACACCTCGAGGAAGCGAGGCGTCATCTGCTGCGAGTCGAAGGGTTCCATCACCGACATCATGTCCATGTTTTCCGCCGAAGCGAAAGACAGCTCCGTCTCCCCGCCGCCCGCCACGAGCCGACGTGGCAGAACTCCCCCGGTGCCCTTTATAAGGAAAGACAGGTTCCGCAGACACTCCACCTCGCAATCCATACGCAGCCCGAGCCATACCTTGCCTTCCGTTCCTTTGACAGCACGCATGTGTCCGTCCCCCGAGTCCACGGAGCGCGGCGCCACAAGGTGTGCAGCCGTATACGGCAGCACAAGTGTCCGGTAAAGCGGATGAAAGACCAGACTGCGTCTGGGCCCCAGCTTGTAGGAAAGGCTCATGCCGTCAGCTATCACATGAGGCTCTATGTCGCGCCGGGCCTTCAACGTTAACTGCACGAGACCCAGTGACGGACAGGCCGACACCTTGTCTACAGGGACAAAGGCCGAGCAAAGCCTTTCGGCTATCCTGTCCGGCAACCCGGCTATCGAGTCCCGAACCTTCGCGCTCTGGTGCAGCAACGCGGTCACCATGAGTTTCGCCACAGGGTCGCTGAAATCCGCCGACTGCTTTTTCAAGCCGGCCTCCAAGGATTCAATCTCACTCAAAATACTGTCATCCATATCAAGAACACTCTCTAAGAGAGTGTTTGGATTTAAATGATTTTAGCACGGAGAGGGATTTGGGGATGAGGCTTGGCTG
>URZM01000169.1 GCA_900552315.1 uncultured Bacteroidales bacterium
TTGCGGGATTTCGGATTTTTTTGTATTTTTGCAGTCTAAATCAGCGGAGTGCGGCTTGCGGCCACATTTACCCGCCCAAATCCAGATTCACGCCATGATTGATAAAATCAACGAGTTAAAAGCAGAAATAGAAAGCCTCTGTGCCAACTCGCCCGAAGAGGTGGAGCAGCTGCGCATCAAATACCTGAGCAAGAAAGGACTGGTGACATCCCTGTTCGGCGAGTTCCGCAACGTGCCCGCCGACCGTAAGAAGGAGCTTGGACAGAAGCTCAACGAGCTTAAGACATTGGCCACAGAGCGCATCAACGCCTTGCGCGAGTGCTCGGTCTGCGCGTGCGAGGACTCCGCCGCCTCGATGGACCTCACACGCACGGCCACTCCCCTGCCGCTCGGCACACGGCATCCGCTGAGCCTGGTGAAAAGTGAGATGATAGACATCTTCTCGCGCATGGGCTTCACCATAGCCGAGGGTCCCGAGATAGAGGATGACTGGCATGTGTTCTCCTCGCTGAATTTCGCAGCCGACCATCCGGCACGCGACATGCAGGACACTTTCTTCATAATGAGGAACCCCTCAGACGTGTTGCTGCGCACGCACACCAGCTCGGTGCAGACCCGCGTGATGGAGAAGACGCAACCCCCCATCCGCATAGTGTGTCCGGGACGCGTGTACCGCAACGAGGCCATTTCGGCGCGCGCGCACTGCTTTTTCCACCAGATTGAGGGGCTGTACATAGACAAGGACGTGTCATTCGCCGACCTGAAACAGGCCCTGCTCTATTTTGCGAGACAGATGTTCGGGCCGGAGACAAAGATACGCCTGAGACCCTCATATTTCCCGTTCACCGAGCCGAGCGCCGAGATGGACATTTCCTGCAACCTGTGCGGCGGCAAAGGATGCTCGTTCTGCAAGGGCACCGGATGGGTGGAGATCCTGGGATGCGGCATGGTGGACCCAGCCGTGCTCGAGGCATGCGGCATAGACTCCTCCGTATACACCGGATATGCGTTCGGCATGGGAGTGGAACGAATCACCAACCTTAAATACAGGGTCAAGGACCTGCGACTGTTCTCGGAGAACGACGTGCGGTTCCTCGACGAGTTCAAAGCCGCCCACTGAGCATGACTTTAAAAGAACGATACGAAGGCATAATCACCGTGTTCTCGGAGATTATGCCTTCTCCGCAAACGGAACTCGAGTTCGACTCCCCCTTCCACCTTCTGCTGGCAGTGATACTCTCGGCGCAATGCACCGACAAACGGGTGAACATGGTGACCCCGGCCCTGTTCAAAGCCTATCCCGACCCGTCACGGCTGGCTGCCGCCGAGCCGGAGGATGTGCTGCCATACATAAGCAGCGTCACGTTTCCCAACAACAAGAGCCGCCACCTTGTGAACGCCGCCCGCAAGCTCGTGTCAGATTTCGGAGGCGAGGTGCCGGGCGACATTGACAAGCTCGTGACTCTGCCCGGGGTGGGACGCAAGACCGCCAACGTAATGCTCGCCGTAGTGTGGGGAAAAGCGGCCATGCCGGTCGACACCCATGTCTTCAGGGTCAGCAACCGCATCGGGCTCACCAATGACTCCAAGACCCCTCTGGCCACGGAAAAGACACTCGTCAGGCACATAAGCCCCGAGCTGCTGCCGACGGCCCACCATTGGCTGATACTGCACGGACGCTATGTATGCAAGGCCCGTAAGCCGCTCTGCGACGAGTGTCCCATCACCGCCTGGTGCAAGACCTTCCAGAAAGAGAAAAAATAAGGCCTCCCCTGCTTGCAAGGCAGCCCGCGCCAAACCCGGCGCCCAAGGTGCCACACGAAGCAGCAAGGAAACCGCTAAGATACACAAAGAAGAAAGGTGTGCGATATTCACATATTGCACACCTTTCCGCATAAGCAGGCTTGTGGAATCAATACCTGCTTCTCTCCTTACATGTTAACTTCATCTTACATACGTTTTAAGGATTCGCCCGTCAGATTTGACTACAATATTGACTTTTCCTTTCTGTGGACGAGCCACCTGCATGCCATCGAGAGTGAATATTCTGTCCGAGTCAGTGAGTTCCTCGCCGAGAATCATGTCGATGCCGTTGGTCTTGGCGTCTTCAATCATCTTGGCAATCATCTCCATGACAGATTCTGCATCTACCTCATTGTCGTAGACACCCTCCTCGGCAACGCTCTCGTACTCGTCATCGGCACGATTCTTCCGTTCTTCTATGGCTTCTTTGATAGCATCATACTCAGACCCGAAATCATATCCGGGATACTGCTGCTCGATTGTGGCCTTCGCCTTGTCGAGCTCTGCCTGGAGCTGCGCTATGGCAGCCAGGTCAGCCTCGTAAGCGGCCTTGTTCGCAGCCTGGCGAGCGGCCTCGGCCTCCTCGTAAGCCTTCTGCGCGGCGGTGGCGCTCTCCACCAGCTTCGCGATAGCGGCCTCTATGTCGGCTGCGGGAGCCATCACCTTGTCGTAATCCTCCGTCAAGGTCTTGGTGTCGAAGGCATCCTTCACCGACTCCTTGAGCGCGGCTATGCTCTTCTCTATCTCCTCGCCCTTGAAGTCATCCTTCACATCCGGACATGTCTCGGCGATTGTGGCCAAAGCCTGGGCAAGCGCGCCACGCAGGGCGTCGATACCGGCGTTGGCGTTTCTGTAAGCCTCGAGCAGAGCCTTCTCGGCGGCAGCTTCATCCTCGAATTTCTTCTGGGCGCCCTTGGCGTCCTCCACGAGCTTTGCTATCGAGTCGCGGATAGCGGCGGCAGGGGTCATCACCTCGTCATACTCATCGGCGAGGGTCTTGGCGTCATACGCGGCGTTCACCGCATTGCGAAGCACAGTGATCTGCTGCTGGATCTCGGTGCCGGGGAAGAGATACTTGACATCCGGGCACTGGGCAGCGATCTCGGCCAACGCGTCTGCCAAAGCCTTGTCGAGCGAAGCCAGCTCAGAGTTGGCGTCCAGACGTGCCGACTCCAGGCGGGCGTTCTCCTCGAATGCCTTCTGGGAAGCCTTGGCGTCCTCCACAAGCTGCGCGATGGCTGTCTCTATGCCTGCGGCGGGAGCCACGAGTTCATCATAGTTCTCCACAATGGTCTTGCCGACATAAGCCTCGTCTATGGCCTTCTGCATAGCGGCTATAGATGCGCTCACGGCCTCTCCCTTGAAATCGTCCTTAACGTCCGGGCAGCTCTCCGCGATGGTGGCGAGGGCCTCGGAAAGTTTCTGCTCCAGACCGGCCACAACCGCGTTGGCGTTCTTGTACGCCTCCTGGCGCGCAGCCTCGGCGGCAACCTCGTCGTCATGAGCCTTCTGGGCGGCCTTGGCGGCTACCACAAGGGCGGCGATGGACTCCTCGATGCCTGCGGCGGGAGCCATGACATTGTCATAGTCAGGAGTGAGCGTCATGTCTGCATACGCAGCCTCGACTGCCTGCCTCAAGGTCTCGATGGCTGCGGTGATTTCCTCACCCTGAAACTCGTCCTTCACATCGGGAGCTTCCGTGGCGATGGACTGAAGGGCCTCGGCGAGCTGACGCTCAAGCTCGGTGATCTCGGCCTGAGCCTTGGCATAGGCCGTGTGCCCGTTTACCACGGTCATGGTCACGGGTGCTATGTCGACCGTGTTGAAATTAACGGAAGCCTGCGCGCCGGAAATCATGACCTGGGCGCTCTCAGCGTCGAAATCTTCGGGAGCTACAATCTCGAATGTCATGAAATCGCCGTTGCCCGGGGTGAGTATCCGGTTCTCCATCATGTCTATGACCACCAGGCGGGTCCTGTTGCCATCGGTACGCGGAGTGATGGTCGCGCCGCCGCTAAGGCGTGCGGTCTGCTGGAATATGTTGCCGCCATCGCTCCTGTAAGTGAACCCGTCAGGAAGCGTTATGTCCATCTGGAGGCTCTGCACGTCCACGTCATTGTCCATAGCCACGGCTATCTGCTGCACGCCGCCGGGGTTGACCAAGAAGCTCTGCGGAGCGGCGGAGAGGGTCAGCACCACTGGGACGGTCTTTTTCTCCAAAGTCACCGTGGTGGTCTGCACCGGTATCTTTACCGTGTTGCTGAAATCCTGACCCACTACAGTGAGGTTCCTCAATGTGATGTCCACCTTCTTGGAATCTCCTATGACGCCGTTCTTGGCGCGCACCTGGAAGGTGCCGACCGTGCCGTTCTCTCCGTAGAAAGCGTAATCCTGCATAGACACGCAGCCGAAGACGCCGTTCTTGTAGGTCAGCGTCTGGCCCTGGTTGAAGCGCCCCGTGGTCTTCTCCACCGACCCGGGCACTATCTCGAGCGCGTCGGGCATCTCGATGTTGAAGCTGTAGCCAAGCACCGGCACCGAGTTGTCGAGCATTATGTTTACGGTCACCGGGTTGTAATCATTGACCGTGAAATCAGAGATATACAGCTTCACCTGGGCCCGCGCCGTGGCGCAGCACAGCAACGTGGCGAACAGGACCAGGAGCGAAGCCGCCCTTCTTCTTATCTGTGTTTTCATTATTGTATGGTAGCTTTTTAG
>URZM01000170.1 GCA_900552315.1 uncultured Bacteroidales bacterium
GCACAGCCTCCTTGGCGTCCCGCACGCCGCTCGTGTTCGGCAGCAGCTGCACATGCTCCCGGTTGATGTGCGTGAGCATATCGTCCGTGGCCTCGTTGAGCATGTTCACACGCTTCATGGCCACGGTGATCATCTCGCTCTGCGAGGCGAGGACGCTCTCCAGCATCACCTCCGGCGAGGAGAATTTGCCGGTCCCTACGAAAAGGCGCGAACCGAACCCGCGCGGACCGATTTTAAGTGTATCTTCCATGTCTATATGGTATGTTTGTTGATTTCGATGATATGGTCGTTTATCTCGTTCATGAAGACGCGTGCGGCCTGCGCCGGGTCGGCGGCATGGGCTATAGCGCCGCTCACCGCCACGCCGTCCGCGCCCGCCTCGAGCAGCGTGCCGACATCGGCAGGAGTGATGCCGCCTATGGCCACCACGGGTAATCTTTTAGGGGAATTGCCTCCGGCAAGCCTCCTGTAACCCTCTGGGCCGAGCACCGGAGCCAGGTTGCTCTTGGTCCTTGTGAACCGGAACGGCCCCAGGCCTATGTAGTCGCTCGCCCCGGCGGCGGTCACGGCCTCGATGTCCTCCGCACTGTTGCAGGTGCTTCCGATTATGGCATGCGGGCCAAGTATGGCGCGGGCCTCGGGGGCAGGCATGTCGTTCTTGCCCAAATGCACGCCTATGCCATGAGTCCGGGCTATCTCTACATTGTCATCCACAAGCAGCGTGGCGCCGGCAGCCTCGCACAGAGGCCGCGCCTCCGCCACAGCGTGGCCCACCTCCGCCTCCGGAGCGCCCTTCATGCGTATCTGCACCCAGCGGCAGCCTCCGGCCAACGCGCCCCTTATCTGCACAAGTGTGGTCCCAGCGTCCGGCGCGTCCGTTATGAGCTGCAACCCGAAATTCCGGACCATGCGGTTATACTTGAGTGTCTGGGCCATAGCCGCGTCCCCTCCCTCCCGGATATATCCGAGCATGGCGCCCCCGGCGAAACCCAGTCGCTTGAGATAGGGGAAGCTCTCCGGCCTCACCCCTCCGAGCGCTATGACCCTGCGAGCTGCCATAGACCCCTCCAGAGCCGTGTGGTCGAACCCCGACACATACCCGGGCTTGGATATGGAGTCGAACACGGGCGAAAGCGTAACGTAATCATACCCATCGCCGCACTCAGCCACCTCCGCAAGCGAATGGCAGCTGCGCGAGACGTGGCGTGCCCCCACGGGAGCCTCTGGGTTGCGGCTGTTGAGATGCACCCCACCTATCAGGGGAAACTCCTCAAGCAGCCCGAAGCAGTCATGCAGGCGCAGGCGCGGATGCAGCTCCTCCGGGACACGGCGCAGAAATTCCGCATGCCGCTCCCGGGGCCACCCGGGCTTGCGCACATGCACTATGTCCGCCACACCCTCACGGAGCATCCGCACGATGTCCCGAGCCTCGTCCGGGCACTCCCCCGGGGTGGTGAACACCACCGTCCGCCAACCCCTGTCAGCCTCCATAGGCAGCCTGTATGATTATTATGTCGTCACCCTCGCACACCAGGCGCGCCTCCCACTCCGTGCGGCGCACTATCTTGCCGTTCACGGCCACAGCCGTCCCTGCCGACGGCACACCGTCCGCACGGAGCAGCTCCGCCACACTCATGCCGCAATCCAGCTTGCGCAGCTTACTGTTAACTCTTATCTCCATAATTAATTCTGTATAAATGGTTTACCGGGCCATGTCCTTTTCCTAACGCATATCCGGCCCCGGACTCTATTGCTCCGGAGAGCCAGTCCACGGCCCCGCGCACGGCATCCTCCACGCCAAGGCCACGGGCCAGCAGCGAGGCGATTGCCGAAGAGAGGGTGCATCCCGTCCCATGCGTGTTGCGCGTATCTATGTGAGGATGCTCAAGCCATACAGGCTCGGCGAAATGCCCCGCCGCGTCCTCGCCACTCAACTCTGAAGGACCCAAAAGCAGCAGGTCGGCATGGCCGCAACGCTCGAGTCCGTGACCACCCTTCAGCAACACCGAGCCGCATCCGGTAGCACGCAACAGTTCGAGCGCGGCACGGAGCATCGAGGCCCGGTCAGTGATTTCCACCCCCGTCAACGCCTCTGCCTCCGGCATGTTGGGTGTCGCCACCCGCGCCAAAGGCAACAGACTCTCGAGCAAGGCCCGACGCGTGTCCTCGGCACACAGGCTGTCCCCGCTCGTGGCCACCATCACAGGGTCCACCACTACATTGTCCAAAGAAAAACGCCGTATATAATCCGCAACCGTCCTGACACCGTCAGCATCAGGAATCATACCTGTCTTCACCGCATCGGGGCGCACATCCGCCAGCACCATATCCAACTGTGCGCGAAGCATCTCCGGCTCCGTGGCGGCCACGCGGCTCACCCCGGTGGTGTTCTGGGCCGTAAGGGCCGTAACCGCCGTCATGGCATACACCCCAAGCGCCGTGCAAGTCTTTATGTCTGCCTGGATACCGGCGCCCCCCACGGAGTCCGACCCGGCCACCGACAATACCGTCCTGTATCCCTTCATCTCCTCATCAAGAACTGTTTTGGCATCAACCTCTGCCTGTTTTTAACTATCTCGATAAAACACGACAAATCCTTGATATCCCTTTGATACTCCGAAGGGAAGGTGGTTATATTCTGTTTCGGAACAACCAAGACAAGTTTAGAATCCCTCATTTCCCTGAGTTGGTTGCTTGAAATACCCGGCTGTAGTGTGAAGAGATATTTTACATCTACTCTGTCCGCCTCTGTCAACACCTGACGCCAGCGGTCCTTGCATGTAGTCTTCACTCCAAGAATCGTCAACAACCCCGTAGGGAAATGGATATTATGATAACTATCCCCATTTGGAAAAACAAAATCAGGTTTTTTGTTATCCTCAGTCACCACTTGCTCCTCGAATTCCAGCTCATGATGGGCGAATATGGTTGCGAGATGATTTTCCAATGATTTCCCGGCCCTGGATTTTCTACGATTCAAGATTTGATTGGCTCGCTGTATGAATGCGTCCACTGAATCAAAAGGCCTCTGGGTTACATCCGCATATAATCGTCCCTCCATAAATCGGAAAAGCTCATATTCCGTATTTATCCACTCGACAATAATCTCATCCGGCCTGCTCTCAATCATTGAGTCCTGACATCTATGTGCCTTCCTATAACACTCACGAGCGCCCGATGCCATCACACTGGTATCAGGGAAATCCGTGTACTCGCTGGCAAATCTCTCAAAAAGTATTTGCAACTTGACATCCGGTGGCGTACTCCCCACGACATCTATCAGCTGATTCGTCTCTGTAGGAGATAGGTTGAATACGGCCATAAACTCGTTTATGGCATCCTCTGAGCTAAGCACATATCCAACATAGTCCTCTTCAGAAAATTTCGCTATTATAAGCAAGTCCCCTATATTTTCATCTTGAAGAAAAGGAAATCCTCGCCCGAAGCGGGTAATCCGGTATTCATTGCGGGTTCCTTGCCCGTAATATTTCATACAACTTTCTGTAAAGAACGAGTCTTGCCATAGGATTTTCACGTTCTTCTCTTTGTTCTCTCCCTTTACGCCTGGAGTGTCGAACAAAAGTTTGGAGGCACATTTCGGCACATAAAAGCCCGCCTGATGGCTCCCGGTAGCGCCAGTGTCGTTCCCCGTAATAAATCGGCACCAAGCAGCCTCAGACTCTCTTACGCTTTTTATTGCTTTACTCAATATGTCATCCATATGCCTTGATAGTTTTTATTATTTGTCCCGACACTGCGGTAATGAGGGGCACTATTACTGAATTTCCACACTGACGATATGCCTGTACATCAGAAACTTGGTCAAGACGGTATGAGTCAGGATAGCCCATGAGTCTTGCACATTCCCTTGGCGAAAGTTTTCGCGGGTTCTTCCCCTCTCCTTGAGGTATGAGAATTTCCGATCCATCCTTGTAATAACGTGCGCTCAAGGTTCGAGATATTCCGTCCAAGTCAACCAATCCATAGCCGAATCCATTACCCTTGGCTCGGTGTTTCTCTGCATAGTTCTGTAAATAAGACCACAACTTGTCGCTTAACGTATATTTTTCATCAACAGAGATATCGAGAATATCTTTGATACATCGGGTTGCCTTGGCCTGCTCAGGGAATGAGAATGTCTCCTTCCCATGAAAGTAATCCTTGTTGAATCCCACTATCATTATCCTTTCTCTATGCTGGGGCACATAAGTCTGGCCATCCATCACAAGATAATGCAATGAGTAATTCAACTCTTCCAAGGTACCTTTTATAAT
Organism: uncultured Bacteroidales bacterium; assembly: GCA_900552315.1. Taxonomy (GTDB): domain Bacteria; phylum Bacteroidota; class Bacteroidia; order Bacteroidales; family Muribaculaceae; genus Lepagella. The sequence goes on from URZM01000170.1 coordinate 4,275, forward strand.
AGTGAAAGTGTTGCCCTTATCGTGCGACATTAAATTTTTCACGTTCTCTAAGAAAAAGGCCTTGGGACGATGACGGCTAATGATTTCAGCGACATCAAAAAAAAGCGTACCCTGAGTCTTGTCTTTGAAACCGGTCTCACGCCCAAGGCTTTTTTTCTTGGAGACACCCGCTATGGAAAATGGCTGGCACGG
>URZM01000171.1 GCA_900552315.1 uncultured Bacteroidales bacterium
TGAAAGATTTGGTACCACCGTTGGAAATCAATTTCACACCGTTCTCGTGTAAAAGTTTTATTATGCGGTCAAGCCCGTCTTTGTGATACACCGACACGAGTGCCGACTTAATCTTTTTCTGCTCCTCCATAAGATGCTTGATATTTGTAAGTTTTCTGAATATTCCAGGGATTGGTGTGTCCTGTCCCCTGAATCGGGATTGCAAAGTTAATAAAAAAAACTTATATGGCAATCCCCTGTCTCGCACTAAAGTGGAAACAGGGGAGGAGTATAGTATGTCTTGAGCGGGCTTACGGTCAGTCGGCGGGCAGGAACGTGGCAGGATTGCCCCAGCTCCATGAGCCCGGGCAGGCGGCCTGGAAACTGTACATGGCTATGCCGAGGTCTATGAGCTGTACGGCCTTTTTTTGCGGCACATAGGCTTGGAGTATAAGCCCGTGGGCCGGAGTTGCCTCTGCCTGGATCGTAGGTTCCGAGACTTCATGTAGCAGGCTGTCATAGCGCGAGCTGAGGTCCTGCCTGTGTTGCAGTTTCTTGTCGCTCTTCCTGCCGGTGTCGAGCGGGTTGTACGGGTCTGCGGCTTTCTTGATGAGAATCCCGACAGGTTGCCTGTTCATGGCAGAAGGGGCGTAGGATACGGCCTCCAGCCCTTTGAGCAGCAGCGGGAACGCGTCGCATATTTTCTCCCAGGGCAGCTTTGTGTCGAGGAAATCCATCGGTGTCAGGCCGGAGTGGCGATGGCTCACTTTATGCATGAGGGAAGCCATAAACGTGGCATGTCCGTCTTCAGCCTCTTTGCCCAACACTATCAGGAACAGCAACTCCTCGCCCGGCCGTACCCTCGCTTCCACAGCCTTTGCCGAGAATGTTCCCGAGACGAAGCATGTGCCGAGTCCGAGCGTGAAGGCGCGCATCAGTATCTGCATGCCGAAATAGCCGCCGCGTTCCAGATAGTTGGAGTACGATGTGTCCACCACACATGCCACGTAATTGCGTGCGTTTCGGAACATGCCGTAACTTTTGGAGAATCCCTTGAACGGATCCGGCGAGTCGGTCACCAATTGGAAGTGCATCCCGCTTTGATGTGTGTTTATATCTGTGATTACGGCGTTAAGCGTGCGTATCTGCGAGGGGTCAATAGGCTCAGGACTGAATGTACGCACCGAGTGTCGCAGGCGAAGGTCGTCAAGTGTCATGATTTTTATTTAGTTTTGCGGCTTGCCCTCATGCAGATCATGGGGCAAGCCGCATATAGTAACGATGCTTGGCGTCAGGCCGGCATCTCGATGTCGAACTCCTCGAGGAAGCGCATGGTGTCTTCAATGTAGTCTGCCATCACTACGTCGTCCTCCACGAAGGGTACTACCTTGCGGTACTCGTCCTTGATGTGCTGCAGGAATGTCGAGGACTTGAGCGGAGCGCGGAAATCGAGACCCTGGGCGGCGTTCATCAGCTCTATGGCGGCGATGTATTTGAGGTTGTCGATTATCTTGTGCAGCTTTGTGGCGGCGTTCGCGCCCATCGACACAAGGTCTTCCTGACCGTTGGAGCTTACGATGGAGTCGCATGAGGCCGGGAAGCTGTACATCTTGTTCTGGCTCACCACCGACGCGGCCGCGTACTGGGGTATCATGAAGCCTGAGTTGAGACCCGGCTTCGCCACCAGGAATTCGGGCAGCCCACGGAGGCCAAGGATGAGCTGGGCCACGCGACGCTCGGATATGTTGCCAAGCTCATGAAGCGCCACGCCCATATAGTCGAACACCAGGGCGAGGGGCTCGCCATGGAAATTGCCGCCGCTCACCACCAGGTCCATGTCGGGGAACACCGTGGGATTGTCGGTGACGGAATTGATTTCGGTGTGTAGCACATGTGTCACATGGTGCATGGCGTCCTTCACGGCGCCGTGTACCTGCGGGATGCAGCGGAAGGAGTAGGGATCCTGTACATGAGCTTTCTCGCGGGCTATGATTTCGCTGCCTTCGAGCATTTTGCGGAAATTGGCGGCTGTCTCCTTCTGGCCTCTGTGCGGACGCACGTCCTGTATGCAGGCGAAGAAAGGCTCTATGCGGCCGTCGAAAGCCTCGAGGCTCATGGCTCCGATAGCGTCGAAGCAATGTACCATGTGCCATCCGTCTATGAGGGTCTTGATGCCGTTGGCGCTCATGAATTGGGTGCCGTTGAGCAGGGCCAGCCCCTCTTTGCTCTTGAGCTTGATGGGGCGCCATCCGAATATGTTCAGAATCTCGGAACCCTTGAAGCGCTTGCCGTCGTGCATCACCTCGCCTTCGCCTATGAGGGGGAGGAAGAGGTTGGCCAGAGGAGCGAGGTCGCCGGATGCGCCGAGCGAGCCTCGGTCATAGACCACGGGCAGGATGTCGTTGTTGTAGAAGTCGAGGATGCGCTGCACGGTCTCGGTCTGCACGCCGCTGAATCCGAAGGAGAGGGCATGTGCCTTCAGCAGTAGCATCAGTTTGACGATGGTCCCGTCCACGGGCACGCCGATGGAGCAGGAGTGGCTCTTCACCAGGTTCTCCTGGAGTGTGCCGAGCTGCTCGGGCGTGATGGAGCGGTTGCAGAGCGAGCCGAAGCCGGTGGTTACGCCGTATATGGGCTTGTCGCTCTCCACTGCCTTTACGTCCAGGTAGTTGCGGCAGTGCTCTATCTTGGCTATTGCCTCCTTTGAGAGCACGAGCTTGGTTTTGTCTTTGAGGATTTTCTCTATGAGGTCGTATGTGAGTTCCGACGAGCCTATCTCGTAGATTTCAAGTTTTGCCATGATATTTCAAATTAGTCGTTTTCGGCTACCACCCGTCCGCGGCTTATGACTGTGCGCACGCAGTTCATGCCTACGTAGTAGGGCAGCATCCTGTAGTTGTTGTAATTAAGTATTATGATGTCGGCGTCCTTGCCGGTCTCTATCGAGCCGGTTCGGTCGGCCATGTCCACTGCGGCGGCCCCGTTGAGTGTGAGGGCCGTTATCGTCTCCTCGATGCTCATGTGCATGTATATGCAGGCCAAGGCTATGGTCAGGGGTATCGAGCCGGAGAAACAGCTGCCGGGATTGAGGTCTGTGGCGAGCGCCACAGCCGCGCCGCCGTCTATGAACTTGCGTGCGGGGGCGTATGGCTCACGCAGGGTGAAGGCCGTGAGCGGAAGCAACGTGGCCACTGTGCCTGCCTTTGCCATGTCGGCTATCCCCCGGTCGCTGACATGGAGCAGGTGGTCGGCCGACACCGCGCACAGCTCCGCCGCCAGTTCGGCCCCGCCGAGCTGGACTATCTCGTCGGCGTGCAGCTTGAGCTTGAACCCGGCCTCGCGCGCAGCCTTCAGGAACCGGCGTGAGTCCTCGATCTCGAACACGTTCTTCTCCGTGAAGATGTCGCAGAACCTGGCCTTCCCTTTTGCGGCGGGAAGCATTTCGGCTATCATCATGTCCACATATTCGGCTGTGCGCCCGGCATACTCTTTGGGCACTGCATGCGCTCCGAGGAACGTGGCCACAACCTTGAGCTTCTGCTCCGGGTCCTGCGCCAACCGGTCTATGGCTTCGAGCATTCGCAGCTCCGTCTCGGTGTCAAGCCCGTAGCCGCTTTTGGCCTCGACCGTGGTGACACCCATGCGCACCATGCGGTCGATGAACCACTGGGCCTTGGCCGCCAGGGCTTCCACGCTCTCGCCCCTTGTGGCGTTTACGGTACTCTGGATGCCTCCGCCGCGTTCCATGATGCTCATGTATGAATCACCTTTGAGCCGCCATTCGAACTCGTCGGGACGGTAGCCGCCGAATATAAGGTGGGTATGTGAATCCACGAATCCGGGCAGCACGGCGCGTCCTGCGGCGTCGATGACCTGATAATTCTCCGGGTTCTCCACAGCGGGCATATCCGACATCGGGCCCACGTAGGTGATGATGCCGTCTTTCACTATTACGGCACCGTTCTCTATGGTGTGGAGATGAGCCATCTGCCCACCCTTCCGGGCCGAGCGGCCCAGAGGGGTGGAGATGGTTGCGTTCTTTATGATGAGTGAGTTCATCATTTGTCGATTATTTCGTTGACGGTCCTGAGGATGTCAGCCTCGCGGAGACAGGCTTTCTCGGCAATCTGAGCGGCTTCGGCCAGGAGGATGTCAGCCTTGGCCCTGTCTTTCAGCCCGGCTGCGTTGATGCCGACGTTGAGCTGAGCGCCGAGTACCGCTGAGCGGGCGGCGAGGGCGCCTACGCCAGCGTCGCTGACGGAAGCGGGGTTGCCGTTCTTGGCCATGGCCTCCAGCACGTCGAAAGTCTCGTATGCGGCACGCATGGTGCGCAGGGGCACCTCCGTGGCGTAGAGCGTGGCTTCCTGAAGGGCGGCCGAGCGTGCAGCCTTCTCTTCATCGGTCTTCTTGGGCATGGCGAACACGGCCATGATGCGGTTGAACGCCTCGGTGT
>URZM01000172.1 GCA_900552315.1 uncultured Bacteroidales bacterium
CCCCCTCCCACTTGTCCGACCAGTCCGACCCTTCCGACCAGTCCGACATGTCCGACATGTCCGACACGTTTTACCCTTGCATTTATAAGGTACGCGCGCGAGAGGGAGTTTCATCCACGCCGTGAAATGTTAAAATCAAAAATATTTCACAGATTTTGTTGCACATTAAAAATTAAATGCCTATATTTGCAAATGAAAAGCAAACGGGTCTCTGACCCGCGATGCGAGACTATCGCAAAATCTCTCTAATCATAATCTACCTGAGCGCATGACATCTCAGTTATCCTACATACGCTTGTCGCACTGCCGACTCAATCTCGACTGGCTGGTAGCCGGCTTGGTGAGTCGATAATTGGCAGGGCACTCATCAAGCCGCAGACATCCCCTGGCAGCCTCCCCGGCTTTCCGGCGCAGGATTCTCGTGGCTTTCCACCGACCTTTCAGCGTATGCACTGACGCTCACGAAGCTGCAACCCGTCCGAAGACAACACGGACACGCATATTCCCTCTCCACACACCCGCCTTTACATATTTTCTGACTCACCCCGACATCTGCAGAGCCTGACCCACTCTCGGCAACATACGTGCCGTACCCGTGCCAGACCATCCCCGATGTCGGATTTTTCATATCCATGAAAATCATTCCAAAGACACGACACATCTAAAAAACATCTTAAACCATCAATTATCAACAGTATGAGAAAGTTCTACATCACTCTGCTACTGCTCATGTCGGCCATATGGTGCGCCCCGTGGGCAAGCGCGGCGAACACCGACCCGATGCCACTGCCGTGGACGCCGGAGCTCGGTTTCCGCATGGGTTCAGTCAACTCTGACTGGTATGAATATTTCGTGAGCCTGAGCGGCAACAGCTTCACCAAGGGCTGGAGCTACGAGTCAGACTCCGGAGACTGGAGGTTCCGGAGCATGCCCTCGAAGACAGGGTCCAACGCCAGCCCGAACACCGACCCCCAGGACAGCTGGCTCCTGCTCCCTCCCATGGAGTTCACGGCAGGCGAGTGTTACCTGCTCACGTTCAAGGCCAGCTCCTATGAAGAACGTTCCAAAGGCAACGGCAGCTTCAACGTGGTCCTGGCCCAGGAACGTTCCCTGGAAGGAGCGCGCGCCGGTCAGGAAATACTGGCAAAACAGACCCTCGAATACTGGCGAGACAACGACGGCAAGGCATATACCATCTATTTCGTGCCCGAAAACAGCGGGGTGCAGACTATCATGTTCCACTGCACCAGTCTGGGTGGAGCCGGAAAGATGATGCTCAACAAGGTGAACAAGAACATGCTCGTGAAGCGCACCCACCTCTCGCTGCCATCCGAACCCACCGACCTGTCAGCCACCCCCGACCCCGAGGGGCGCAAGCAGGCCACCGTCACGTTCACGGCTCCCGCGACCACAGTGGTCGGGGAACCAGTCACAGAGATGACATTCATCGACATCCTGCTTGACGGCACACGTGTCCACCGCATCGACAACCCCGTGCCCGGACAGCAATACTCCGTCTCGATCAAAGGCACACAGGCAGTCCCCGCCAAGATCACCGTGATGGGCGGCAACTCCCACGGCCTGGGCAACGAGGCCTCCATAACATGCACAATAGGCACGATACTCAACGCTCCCACCATCGCCGACCGCAAGAAGGTGGAGAACAACAAGAACATCTTCTGGAAAGAATACGTCATGCACGCCGTCTACGACAACGGCACGGCAAGAATATCCTGGGACGCCGACCCCGCCGAAGGCGCCACCTACACAGTGAAGCGTTATCCCGGCGGCCAGGTGATTGCGTCCGGAATCACCGACACCTCCTGCACAGACCCCTCGGTGACATCTGACTTCCCCGCCAATTTCCAGTACGAGCTCATCACCGAGATTGACGGCGCCATCTCCTCGCAGGGCATTTACTCCAACCTTATCGCCATCAACAACGACATGCCCTACAACCTCGCATTCTCGTCGGTGGAGTCCGGTTACGAGACAAGTTTCGAGGATCACGACAACAGCCAATTCTCTGTAGTAGCCAATTCTGATCACTTAGGTATCGGAAGCGGAGACACAGACGGCGACTGGGCCATCACGCCTTCCGTGAGACTCGAGGCCGGGAAGCACTATAAAGTGAACATCCACTCCGCCATCACAAGCAACGGACGTCCCTACCACGTGGTGGTGAAAGCCGGAAAGTCCAATACCTCGAAAGACATGGACATCACAATCTCCGAAGAGTTCCTGGAGAATGGTATCGACAACAGAGGCGGAACCGAGCACACCGGTTTCTTCCAGGTGGAGGAAGACGGCGCATATTTCTTCGGCATCAACGCCTGGGTTGACGAGAGATGTTACAGCGGCTTCAAGATTTATACGTTCTCGGTCACTGAGGTGGACCCGCAGCTTCCCGCCGCCGTAGAGAACCTGACCGTGAAGTTCGATGCGGAAGACCCCGCAAAGGCAAAGCTCCAGTTCAACGCGCCCACCAAGAGCGTGGCCGGACAAGACCTCACAGCCATCACCGCCATCAAGGTCTACAAGGACGGCGAGGAGCTGGCGAATATAGACGCTCCCGAGCCGGGTTCGGCCCAGAGCCTCGACATCGAGGCCAAGCTCGGCGAGCAGATCGTCTACACCCTCACACCCTTCATGGGCCAGGAAGAGGGGCGTGACCGTGGAGTTCCCCGTCTGCATCCTCACCGCCCCCTATCACAACGATTTCACATACTCGAAGGACCTGGTGGGCTACACAGTCATCGACCCTGCGAAGGACGGCTTCTCCTGGAGCCTATACAACGGTCACGCGCGCTGCTACTCGTTCGACAAGAACATGGACGACTGGATGATCACTCCCCCCATACACCTCGAGGGTGGATATTTCTACAAGGTCCAGTACACCGCCTCTCTCGAAAAGGACGACACCGCCGGCAACTCCACCTCTACCGTGACCCTGTGCGTGGGCGAGGAGCCCACCATCGAGGCCATGACACGCACAGCCGTGCCCGCATACGTCCCCAGAGGAGGATACGGCAACGCCGTCCTGCTCAAGGACTACGTATGGATCGAGCAGACAGGCGAATACTATTTCGGATGGAACGCCAAAGGCAATGAGAACATCCTGGTAGACAATTTCTCCGTCTCCGACAAGATAAACCCGGGCGTACCTGACAAGGCCCTGGAGCTGACAATCACCCCCGACAAGATGGGGGCCATGAAGGGCGAGATATCATTCGTCTCCCCCTCCGTCACCCTCAAGGGCGAGCCTCTTTACGGCAACATAGACTACACCGTCTACCGCGACGGCATGGCGGTGTACACGACGACCACCACCCCCAACAAGACCGTGCGTTTCACCGACCAGGGCATGACCGAGGGTGTACATCTCTACACCGTCTACCCCACCAACACCCAAGGTCTGGGACGCGAGGCGGAGGATGTGGCCTATTTCGGCGTGAACCGTCCCTACGTGCCCGAGAATTTCGACATGCGCGAGACCGACACATACGGCACCGTGCTGCTCACATGGGAAGCTCCCTCCACCGACTATGACGGATTCCCCATCAACCCGGACCTGATAACCTACGACCTGTTCACCTACGACCCCTCCGAGAACAAGGAATACGCGGTGGAGTCAGGCATCCAGGGACTCTCCTACACCCACAAGGCGAAAGAGCCCACCGCCCTGCAGGCGCCCATGCTCTACGGCATACGCGCCCGCACCTCCAAAGGTGGCTCTCCCGGACTGCTCGGCAAGGTCATCATAGTGGGCGCCCCCTACACCGCGCCTTTCAGCGAGTCCTTCGCCAACAGCAATCCCAAGGCGATATTCGTATCCCAGGGAATCGAAGGCCTGTGCCAATGGGGATTCAGCTACACCGACAACGCCGGTGTCACCTGCATGGACGGTGACAAAGGCATGGCTCTCATGGAGTCGGCGTATCTCGACAGCGAGTCTCGCCTCATGATGGGCAAGATTCTCCTTCCGGAGCGCGACCCATACATGTCTTTCTACATATACAACATCACATCTCGCGGCGAGGACATCAACGATTTCGAGATTGAGATAGGCCGCCCCGGCAACTGGACATCGGTGGCACGCAAGACCGTGAACGAATGGGCCAGAGGCGAGGAAGGCTGGCAGAAAGTACGCGTGGACCTCTCCGAATACGCCGGACAGCTCGTGCAGATCTCCTTCCGCGCCAGGTGCAACAAATACACCTTCACCCATTTCGACTGCCTGAGCATCGGGCAGGGTGGCCAGGATGACCTCTCCATATCCAAGTGGGAAGCGCCAAGGCGCGTGAATCCCGCCGAGGAGTTCGAC
>URZM01000173.1 GCA_900552315.1 uncultured Bacteroidales bacterium
AGATCGGGGGCAATGCCCACCTCAATGTTGCGGGCCACCAGCTGGGTCATGATGCCCATCTGGGCCAGCATCAGAAAGCCGGTGGACAGAGCGCACAGCCAGGTCTCCTTGGTGCGCAGTATCATGTCTCGCAGGCCCTTCCAGTTCTTCTTGGCCTTGACCTCCTCTACCTGATGGGCCACCTCTGTCTCGTAGGTGGGAGCCTCCACGTCGCGGATCACGCCTATGGCCAGGGGCAGCTCCTTGCCGTCCATCATGGCCAGCTGCTGGTGCAGGAAATTCTGGGGCGTGTGCACGTCATGTACCAGCACGTCGTCCAGCGTGTAGCCGTCCTGGCCCACGGTCACGGCCTTCAAGCCGAAGCCGTCCTGCACCAGACCCTTCTCGTTGTTGTCGCCGAAGAGCATCTTCTCCCCGTGGCGCAGGTGTATGGTATGCTCGAAGCGCACATCCTTGCCTGTCAGGCACGAGTGGATGCCGTTGTTGAAGATCACGCAGTTCTGGAGTATCTCCACCACGGATGCTCCTTTGTGGCGTGCGGCGGCGGCGAGCACCTCGCGGGTGGTGTCCAGGGCCACGTCAATGCCACGTGCGAAGAAGTTGCCGCGAGCGCCGAAGCAGAGCTCGGCGGGGATGAAGGGGTCTTCGGTGGTGCCGTAGGGGCTTGACTTGGAGACGAAACCGCGGGCTGAGGTGGGGGAGTACTGACCCTTGGTCAGACCGTAGATCTTGTTGTTGAACAGCAGCATGTTTATGTCCACGTTGCGGCGCACGGCATGGATGAAATGGTTGCCGCCGATGGCCAGGCCGTCGCCGTCGCCCGAAATCTGCCACACGGTCAGCTCCGGGTTGGCCGTCTTCACGCCCGTGGCTATGGCGGCCGCGCGGCCGTGGATGGTGTGCATGCCGGAGGTGTTCATGTAGTAGGGCAGGCGCGAGGAGCAGCCTATGCCGGACACCACCACCGTCTGGTGGGGAGCCACGCCAAGGTCGGCCATGGCCTTATGCAGTACGTTGAGGATGGCGTGGTCGCCGCAGCCGGGGCACCAGCGCACGCTCTGTTCATTCTTGAAGTCTGAGGGCTGAAAATTGTTTTCCATGGCTTTGCTTAGTCGTTAAGAATGTTTTTTACGCCGTCTGTGATCTCTTTCACCAGGAAGGGCTGGCCTTCTATCTTGTTGATGCGGCGTATGTCCTTGCCGTGCATCTTGCCCTGCAGGTAGTCCGCGAACATGCCCGTGTTCAGCTCGGCCACTATGATGTTGTCATACTTGGCCAGCTCCTCAAGCGCGTTCTTGGGCAGAGGGTTGATATAGCGGAAATGGGCCAGCGCCACGGGCACGCCCTCGGCGTTCAGCTCGTTGGCGGCGGTGAGCAGGTGGCCGTAAGTGCCGCCCCAGCCCACGAGCACCGTCTTGGCCTCCTTGTTGCCCTGGATCTTCAGGGCCGGGATGTCGTCGGCTATGCGGGCTATCTTCTCGGCACGCGTGCGCACCATCTTCTCATGGTTGGCTCCGTCGGTGGATATAACCGATGTCTTGAAGTCCTTCTCCAGGCCGCCCACGCGGTGCTGGAACCCTTCAGTGCCGGGGAGCGCCCACCAGCGCACCAGGTTGCCGGCCTCGCGGGCGTAAGGCTTCCAGGCCTCGCCTACCTTGGCCGGGTCTATGAGATGCGGCTTGATGGTCGGGAAATCCTCCTCCTCGGGGATGCGCCACGCCGACGAGCCGTTGGCTATGAACGCGTCCGTGAGCAGTATCACCGGGGTCATGTGCTCCATGGCTATGCGCGCGGCCTCGAAGGCCATCGTGAAGCAGTCGGTGGGAGAGGCGGCGGCAACCACGCACAGGGGGCTCTCGCCGTTGCGTCCGTACAGCGCCTGCATCAGGTCCGTCTGCTCGGTCTTGGTGGGCAGGCCGGTGGAGGGTCCGCCGCGCTGCACGTCTATGGCCACGAGCGGCAGCTCCGCTATCACCGCCAGGCCCAGTGCCTCGCTTTTCAGCGCCAGGCCGGGGCCGGAGGTGGAGGTCACGGCCAGCGAGCCTGCGAAGGAGGCGCCTATGGCCGAGCATACGCCGGCTATCTCGTCCTCCATCTGGCACGCCTTCACGCCCAGGTCCTTGCGCTTGGCCAGCTCATGCAGTATGTCCGTGGCCGGGGTGATGGGATAGGAGCCGAGGAACAGCGGCCGTCCGCTCTTCTCCGAGGCCATGATCAGGCCCCAGGCGGTGGCCGTGTTGCCGTTCACGTCGGTGTACGTGCCGGGCTTCACCTGCTCGGTCTCTATGCGGTATGTAGGCATCGAGGCGTGCGTGTTGTGGCCGTAGTCCCAGCCGGCGCGTATCACCTTGGCGTTGGCCTCGTACACGGCGGGCTTCTTGGCGAACTTGGCCTGCAGCTTGCGCAGCACGGCGTCCACGTCGCGCTCGAAGAGCCAGCACACTATGCCCAGGGCCAGCATGTTCTTGCATTTCATTATGCTCTTGGGGTCCATGCCGGAGTCCTTCAGGGTCTCCTTCAGCAGGGTGGTCATGGGCACGAGCATTATGTTGTCCGGGTTGATGCCCAGCTCCTTCACAGGGTCGTCGGTGGTGTAGAGGGCCTTCTTGAGGTCTGCGTCGCGGAACGTGTCGGAGTCGCAGATTATGATGCCTCCTTTTTTCAGGAATTTCAGGTTCGTCTTCAGGGCCGCCGGATTCATGGCTATCAGCACGTCGGCCTCGTCGCCGGGGGTATGCACCCCTTTGCCTATGTGTACCTGGAAGCCTGACACGCCCGAGAGGCTGCCCTGCGGGGCGCGGATTTCTGCCGGATAGTCCGGGGAGGTGGAGATTTCATTCCCCTCTCCTGCGCTTACGTTAGAGAAAATGTTACCGGCCAGCTGCATGCCGTCGCCGGAGTCGCCGGAAAAGCGGACAACCACCCGGTCTAATGTTTTTACATCGGTATTTTCTAACATGAGGTTTATGTTGTTGATTATGAGTTATCTATGTGCGCTGGTCAACGCCGCCTGCCGGACGGCGGGCGGTTTTGACGCTGCAAAGTTAGCAAATTAATCAATCCTAAGCCCTAAAAATCAGGATAAAAATCATTGGACCTCGGTCCAGGGACCCTTCCTGCATGAAAATGGGGGCTACCCTCACGGGCCGCCCCCATCTCATCCCCCGCCGCTTGCCGATGGCGGGGAATCAGTGTATTCAGTTGATAGTACTTTACTTCACTACCACTTTGAAGGTCTTGTCACCTACGCTGACCACATACACGCCGGCCTGTACCGGTATGTTCTCGGTGTCAGTGGAGGCTGTGCCGTTGGCGGCCAGCTTGCCGTCGGCGGACACTGCCGTCACCTTCATGCCTGCGGCGTTGCGCACGGCTATCGCGCCCTTGAGCCCATAGGCTGCGGGCTGCCCGCCGGCTATGCCGTCAAGGCCGGTGCTGCTCGAATAGATGTTGGAGTAGCCGGACTCGCCCTGGGTGTAGTTCACCGTCACGGCGTAGGTGTGGTTCGCTCCGTTTGCTTTCGAGTCTGTGTAGGTCGTCTGGCCTGCGTCGACGCTGGCCAGCTTCTGGTCGTCGCGGTAGATGGTATAGCCGTTCACAACCAGGTTCTCCTGCTGCGCGTCTTTCGAGATGTACGATATGTCGTCCACTGCTATCAGGTATTTGCCGGCCGATGTGTGGCGGATGGCGAAATACTTGGCTCCTGCGGGCAGGGAGGCGGCCACCTCTTCCCAGTTGATGAACGCTTCCTCCTTGAGGCCTTCGACCTTGGTGAAGCTCTCTATGTTCTGGTCAGTGGTGGAGTACAGCACCTCGAAGGTCTCCATGCCGTTGTTGGGGATGGGGGTGCGTACCCAGAAGGTCACCGTCTGGGCGTCCCCGCTCAGCTCGGGCGAGATCAGCCAGTCGTCGTTCTGGCCGTCTGTGTCCTGGAACGATACCAGGGACTGCGCGCCGCTGTGGGGCATGAGTGCGTCAAGGCCTATGTCGTCTGCCGACATGCCGCACTTGGCCGGGTTCCATACCTGCCAGGCGTGCGGATAGGTGGCGTTCATGAACTCTACCTTGCTGCCGCCGAAGCTGATGCCGTATGTGCCGTTCTCTCCGTCTATGTCCTGAAGGGTCCACGGGCCTATGTTGTCTATGATGTAGGCCGTGTAGTCCTCGAAGCTCTCCACCGTGCGGCTGGCTGTAGTGCCGGGGGCCGGAGCGCTCCAGTTCAGGGTGA
>URZM01000174.1 GCA_900552315.1 uncultured Bacteroidales bacterium
AGAGAAGCGCCATGTCCGAACTCAGCTCACGCATGTCCACCACCCCGCTGGCCGCGCCCGCCCTGGCGCTTGCGGCAGGCATTGCCTATGGGCGGTACGCACCGTCCTGGCCCGGTGTGGCCGTGTGCGGCGCGGCGGTCATCGCGGCGGCGGTCTATCTGTGTCTGCCCTTCTTTCTGCGCCCAGGCACGCGCAAGTCCAGGCTGCTGTACAGTCAGCGCAACGCCCTGTGGCTCCTGGCCATACCCGCCTTCTTGCTCCTCGGCATACTCGCCATAAGCAGTACAGATTCAACCGGGCCGGACGAGGTGTCAGCCCAATATGCCACGGGCGTGGTGACCGACGCCACAAGCGCCACCGACGGCGACCGGCTCGTGGTGAAGGTGGAGGCGCTCATATCCGACATGGGGCGGAAACAGTCGGTGCGTCCCCTCAAGGTCCTCGTCCGCACCGGCGTCTGCGACGCGCAGACCGGCGACAAGATAATGTTCCGTCTGAACGCCTCCCCGGTAAACGACAATGACATTCCGGACCCCGGCTACGCCGAATTCCTGTATGCCCGGGGCATAGACTATACCTCCTCCACATTAGCCTCCAAAATCAAGGTCACGGGCCGTGACAGTTCCCTGCGCTTCAAGGCCCTGGAATGGAGATACCGGGCCGTGTCCCTGATATGGAGCACCCCGTTGGACCGGGACACGAAAGCCTTCCTGAGCGCCTTCCTCACCGGCGACAAGGAGTCCCTATCGCCCGGCACCCGCGAGCGGTTCGCCGCAGCAGGCATAGCCCACATACTGGCCCTGAGCGGCCTCCATGTCGGCATCATCCTGCTCTTGCTCGGCTGGCTCCTCATGCCCCTCGACCTGGCAGGCGCGCGCACGCTCCGGTTCGTCCTCATGGGCGCAGGCATACTCCTGTTCGCGCTGTTCACAGGCCTGGGTCCCTCCGTCGTCAGGGCGAGCGTCATGGCCGTGTGCATGCTGGGCGGCTGGATGCTGCAACGCCCCGGCTCCACCCTCAACAGCCTGTGCCTGGCCGCTTGCCTGATTCTCTTCTTCGACCCCAGGGCGCTCTTCGACGCTGGCTTCCAGCTCAGCTTCCTGTGCACGCTCACCATCCTAACCTTGGCCCGCACGCTCCCCGTCACGAAAGACAACCGCCTCCTCATGCGCATAATCTCGGCCCTGGCCATACCCTGCGCCATCTTCCTGGTGACCTGGCCGCTCACCGCCTGGCATTTCCACAGCGTCCCTCTCCTTTTTCTCCCGCTGAACCTCGTGCTGCTCCCCCTGCTCCCCCTGTTCATGTCATGCGCACTGCTCTACCTCGCCCTTTACGCCGCAGGCATACCGTTCTCCTGGCTCGGAGCTCTGGTCGAGAAAGGCTATCATATAATAGACGGCAGCGCCGGGGCCATAGCCTCCCTGGACTCGGCGCAGGTCTCCTTATACCCCCACTGGCTGATACCGGTGTCGGCCATCCTCGCGGCCCTGTGCCTCTTCTACTGGCTCCCCACCCGCTCACGCCGTGCCGGAATCGTCTCGCTCACCACCATGCTCGGAGTCCTTGTGGCCGCCATAGCGCTTCCGGACAACACCCCTCCCGACAGCCTCGCCATACCATGCCTCTACGACCGCATGGAGATACGCCACACCCGCTCCGGAGAGACCCGCGCCCACCTGCTGCGAGACGGCTCCGCAACCATGCTCCGCCTGCCCGAAACCTCCATCCTGTATCTCGACACACGCCTCCCCTACAGCCCTGCCGTCCCGGACATGAAAGCCGACATACTCATTGTCGGCAAGAATTGCGACAGCCATCCCGACAGCGTCCTGCGCCGCATCACCCCCTCCCGCCTCATCCTCGCCCCCGGCCTATATCCGAACCAGGCCGACCGATGGCGCGAAGCTGCCGCCCGCGCCGCCCTCACCCTGCACACCCTCGCCGACTCACCTTATACAATTCCCCTCTGAGCCACGCTCCCCCATTTGCCCCGTCCGAGTTTTTTCACTACTTTTGCACAGACCAATCCCACCCAGCACCATGCGCTCTGACAGCCTGAACAAATACATCTGGATCATCGATACCATCAACGCACACGGACACATAACCCGCGCCGAGCTTTCCGACCTCTGGCTGCGCTCCTCGCTGAGCGACGGCAACCCCATACCGCACCGCACATTCTTCACATACCGCCGAGACATAGAGCGCCTGTTCGGCATAGACATACTCTGCAACTCCGCCTACGAATATTATATAGAGAAACCCCAAGGCTCCGGCGGCGAAGCCTTCCGCGACTGGATGCTCGACTCCTACGCACTGCGACACGCCATGACCGATGCCCGCGACATATCCTCCCGCATCGTAGTGGAGAAAGTGCCCTCCGCCCGCAGCCACCTCTCCCCCCTCATCAACGCCATACGCCAATGCAAGGCCGTGCGCTTCACATACTCCGGCTACACACGCCCCTTCCCCGAAAAAGGGATCACATTCTCCCCCTATTTCCTCCGCCTCTACCGCCAGCGATGGTACGTCATAGGCTCCCGCCACGGCGACGGCTCCGTGCGCACCTACGCTCTCGACCGCATCTCGGACCTCGAGATCACCACCGCATCATTCACCATGCCCGCCGCCCCCGACCCGGAAGAATATTTCAAAGACATATACGGAATCACCTATTCCCACGGCGAGACCCAGACCGTGAAGCTGCGCGTGAAGCCATACTACGCCAACTACCTGCGCGCCCTGCCCCTGCACCCCTCGCAGTCCGAGCAAATCTACAGCGACTGCTCCATATTCACATACCGCATGAAAGTGACCCCCGACCTCGTGCGCGACCTCGTCGGCATAGGCCCAGACATCACAGTGCTCGAACCCCGCCCCCTCGTCCTCATGGTCAAGGACCAGCTCCTCAAAACGCTCGAGAACTATTCCTGAGCCTGGGGCCCTCATGCTGTCCAGAAACACGGTTTCCGTTTTTTTTACTAACTTTGCAAGATTTTACACCGAAGGATTATGAAAGAAACAGACAAAGCCGACAGGCTCAAAGAGCTGGGAGCCGCCCCACTCGGCAAACTCCTCTGGAAATACAGCCTCCCCGCAGTCATCGGCACAGTCGTGACAGCCCTGTACAACCTCATAGACTCCATAGTCATAGGCCACGCCATAGGCGACCCCAACGTCATAGCCGGCATAGCCGTCACCTTCCCCGTAATGACCCTCTCCGGAGCGCTCGGCATGCTCATAGGAGCCGGAGCCGCCACACGCATATCCATAGTCCTCGGCCAGAAAGACAAGCCTCGCGCCGAGCAGATTCTCGGCAATTCCGTCATGCTCACCCTCATCATAGGAGTCCTGTACATGACAACATTCTTCATATTCCTCGACCCGATACTCCGCACCTTCGGAGCCTCAGACGCCTCCATCCCATACGCCCGCCAATTCATGCGCTGGATAATACCCGGCATGGTGCTCATAAACCTCACCTTCTCCTACAACAACGTCATGCGCGCCACCGGCTACCCCCGCAAAGCCATGACCACAAACATCCTCGGGGCTGTCCTCAACGCCATTCTCGCGCCCCTCTTCCTCTTCGGGTTCGGATGGGGCATCTGGGGAGCCGCACTCGCCACTGACATATCAATGGCCATCACAGCCTTCTTCGTCCTCTCACATTTCTTCAACCCCGCCAACGAACTCTCATTCAAGCCCCACACCACACGCCTGCGCTGGCCCATCGTCAAGTCAATACTAATGATAGGCATGGCCCCCTTCCTCATAAACCTCGCAAACGCCGGCATCAACGCCCTCATGAACAACTCACTCCTGCAATACGGCGGCGACAACGCCATAGCAGCCATCGTGGCCTTCAACCGCTACGTCACCGTATTCGTCATGATAGTCATCGGCATCTGCCAAGGCACCGAATCTTCAGGACGAAGCGAAAGGATGGGACCGAGCACCTCGGGGATCACGTCGCCCGCTTTGCGCACGACCACCGTGTCGCCGATGCGCAAGTTCTTGCGCGCCACCTCATCGCTGTTATGGAGCGTCGCGCGCGCCACCACCGAGCCAGCAACCCGCACCGGGTCGAGCTCGGCCACAGGCGTGAGCGCACCAGTGCGCCCCACCTGCACGGTGATATCACGCAGAAGCGTGGT
>URZM01000175.1 GCA_900552315.1 uncultured Bacteroidales bacterium
CAGTTCGTGTCCGACATCATAAAAGCCCAGGGTGGCGCCGGCGCCCCCTCGGCGTATATCATGCGTCATTTCGAGAACAGCGTGTATCCCAGCCCCGATTACCTGGATGAGTATATCGCCCAGTGGCTCAAGGTAGAGTCCATGGCTGAGGTGAAGGCCACCGTGGCCCCCACCGAGGACGAGAAGAAGGTAACGCTGAACGTGAACGTGACCCCGGCCATCGATGACAAGAACAACTACGGCATCTCCTACACCATAGTCGAGGACCAGGTAGGACCCTACCGCCAGAGCAACGGCTTCAGCGGCCAGCAGGTGAACGCCTACGGCTGGCAGAACAAGCCCGCCAGCGTGGCCATGAAGTTCGACGACGTGGCACGCCCCGGCTCGCAGTACCTTCCCGCAGCCGGCTCCTCCATCACGGAGTTCAAGAAAGGCGAGACAGTCAACTGGTCCACCACCGTGGATGTCAGCAAGGTGAAGAACCTTGAGAATTACAGCATCGTGGCCATGCTCGTGAACAAAGACCGCAACATCATCGAGAACGCCTTCATGGCCAAGGGCGTCACCAGCGGCATCGAGGCAGTAGCAGCCGAGGGCAACGCGGTAGCCATAGGCGTGCAGGGCGGCGTGAACATGTTCACCGCAGGCAACATCTACACCATCGACGGCCGTATGGCGGCCCAGGGCGTGAGCGGCATGGTAGAGCTCCCCGCAGGTCTCTACATCGTGGCCACCCCCGCAGGCAACGCCAAGGTGATGGTACGCTGATGACCCATCCTGACCCCCGTCACGATTCATAACATATCCGGATTCCGGAACACAGGCACCGAGTCCCCGCCCCGCACCAGGGCCAGGGGCTCGTTTTTTGCTTGTCTGACCCGTCCGACCCGTCTGACTTGTCCGACCCGGGGGGAGGCGTTGGCGGGTTTGGCGTTTTGCGACACTGAGGCTTTGCACTTTCGGCGAAAAAATTGTTCTGTTTTTCCTTTTTGTTGGCCGACTCTCAACTTTTGGGTAATTTCGCGTGTCTTTTCATTTAGGAGGGGGGAATCCCCCGTTGCACCACGCATAAACCGTATATAACCCGAAGACTCTATGCTACGTAAACTGTATCTGACGATAGCGGCCGTGTCCGTGGCGCTGGGGCTGCAGGCCCAAGGCGCCGTGTCGCTCGACTCGTGCCGCAACATGGCCCTGAGAAGCAACAAGGTGATAAAGGTGGCCGACGAGAACATAGTGGGTGCGGGCTTCACGCGCAAGGCCGCGAAGGCCGCCTATCTGCCCGGAGTCGACTTCTCGGCCACATACATGTACAACCAGCACAAGATAGCCCTGCTCGGAGCGGACGCCAAGCTCCCCACCATGAGCTTCAACCCGGCCACCATGAGCTATGAGTACAACATACTCAAGGACCCGGCCACGGGGATGCCTGTGACGGATCCCAAGACCGGCACGCCCATCCCCACGGAGGTGGCGGTGATACCCAAGGAGGCCATGAGCTATGACATACACAACGTGGTGGCGGGGGTGTTCACCCTCACCCAGCCGGTGTACATGGGCGGGGCCATAAGGGCCATGAACGAGATAACGAAATACGCCGAGCAGCTGGCCGTGTCCATGCGCAACTCGGCGGTGCAGGACGTGATATATTCCGTGGACGAGGCGTACTGGACGGTGGTGAGCCTGGCCCAGAAGCAGCGCCTGGCCCAGAGCTACTGCAACCTGCTGGACACCTTGCAGTACAACGTGAACGAGATGTACAAGGAGGGTGTGGCCACCAAGAGCGACTGCCTTAGCGTGGACGTGAAGTGCAACGAGGCGGCTGTGACGCTCACCAAGGTGGAGAACGGCCTTTCGCTGGCGCGCATGGCGCTGGCGCAGGTGTGCGGACAACCCATAAGCAGCCAGTTCACCCTGGAGGACGAGGAGCTGAAGGCGCGCCCGGAGATGCCCGCAGCAGCCGAGTTCGACAAGCAGGGCATATACTCGCGGCGCCAGGACCTGACCTCCATGCGCCACGGCATCAAGATACTGGAGGAGCAGGAGAAGCTGGCGCGCGCCGAGATGCTGCCCAAGCTGGCCGTGGTGGCCGCGTGGGGATTCTCCAACCCCAACACGATAGACGGCTTCGAGAAGAGGTTCGGCGGAGGATTCCACCTGGGGGCCACCCTTACGGTGCCCATCTGGCACTGGGGGGGCAACTACAACAAGCTGCGCGCGGCCCGCTCGGCCACGCGCGCCCAGCGCCTGCAGCTGGAGGACGCCGAGAGCCTGGTGGACCTGCAGGTGAACCAGGCCAAGTTCAAGTTCGACGAGGCCCGCAAGACCCTGGACATGACACAGGCCAACCTGGCCAAGGCCGACGAGAACCTGCACAACGCCGAGTACGGATTCAAGGAGGGCGTGCTCACCACCGACGACGTGACGGCGGCCCAGACCGCGTGGCTGCAGGCCCACTCCGAGTACATCGACGCCGAGATAGGCATACAGCTCTGCCGCGTATACCTGAGCAAGGTGCTCGGCACCATGAACTATTGATATAAAGCAAGTATGGAAGAGAAGAATACACAGACCACGACGCCCGCCGCCCCCACGCAGAAGCAGGTGGGCAAGAGAGAGAGAGAGTTGGTCATCGCCATCCTGTTAGTAGTGGCGGCCACCGCCGTGCTGGCCGTCATCGGCTTCCTGCGCATCAAGCCCGCGCCGGACACGGTGCAGGGACAGGCGGACGCCGAGGAGATACGCATCTCCGGCAAACTGCCCGGAAGGGTGGTGGACCTGTATGTGGAGGAGGGGCAGTACGTGCATGCCGGCGACACGCTGGTGCACATACACTCCTCGGTGATGGACGCCAAGCTGGAGCAGGCCACGGCCATGCAGCAGGCGGCGGCCGCCACCAACGACAAGGTGGACGCGGGCACGCGCAGCCAGATCATACAGTCGGCCTACGACGTGTACCAGCAGGCGCTGGCCGCGAGGGGCATAACCGAGAAGACGTACCAGCGCATGCAGAACCTCTTCGACAAGGGGGTGGTGTCGGCGCAGAAGCGCGACGAGGCCAAGGCCGCGTATGACGCCGCCGCCTCCGGGGCCGAGGCCGCCAAGAGCCAGTGGGAGCTGGCCAAGGCCGGGGCCCAGAAGGAGGACAAGCGTGCCGCGCAGGCCATGGTGAACGTGGCCAGGGGCGGCGTGAAGGAGGCCGACGCCATGCTCGAGGACCAGTACCTGACGGCTCCTTGCGACGGCCAGATCACCGTGATATACCCGCACGTGAGCGAGCTGGTGATGACCGGAGCGCCCATCATGACCCTGCAGAGGGACGACACCTATCTGGTGTTCAACGTGCGTGAGACCCTGCTCAAGGACATGCGCGACGGCTCGGTGATAAACGTGCGCATCCCCGCCCTCGACAAGAGTGTCAAGGCCAAGGTGTATTTCATACAGGACATGGGTTCCTACGCCAACTGGCAGGCCACCAAGGCCACCGGCTCCTTCGACGCGCGCACCTTCCAGGTGAAGGCCCGCCCGCTGGAGAAGGTGGAGGGGATGCTCCCCGGCATGAGCGCCATATACGAGGGCGTGGACAAGAAATAAAAGAATCCAAGGCCGGGGTAAATGCCTCCTCGCCTCGGCGCAACAGAGAGCAGCAGTGATGAAAACCGGATTTATCGCCATATTCATGCGTTCCCTCAGGCAGCTGGCCAGCCGCCCGCTGTACTGGTTCGCCATGTTCGCGCTCCCCGTGCTGCTGGGCTATTTCCTGGTCTCGGAGATGAGGAGCGGACTGCCCGAGAACACGCCCACGGCCATAGTGGACAAGGACCACACGCACCTCTCGCGCCAGGTGACGCAGACGCTGGACGGGATGCAGCTCGTCAAGATAACGCAGGCGTGCGACTCATACTCGGCCGCCATGGAGAAGCTGCGCGACGTTTACCGCGACTTCAGCGAAGCCGATGCGCTCCGGGTCAAGGAGATCGAGCAGACGACCAACCACGACGTGAAGGCGGTCGAGTACCTGATCAAAGAGAAGATGGACGGATTGGGATTGCAGCCGTTCAAGGAGTTCGTGCACTTCGGGCTCACCTCGCAGGATATCAACAACACCGCGATTCCGTA
>URZM01000176.1 GCA_900552315.1 uncultured Bacteroidales bacterium
GTCAAGCTCCTCCCTGAACTCAGCCGAGAGTGCCAGGTGCGAATACACCTCCCGCTCTCCCTGCCTGACAGCCGTGGCGTAATCGTTGCAAAGCAGCTGGCGCGACTTGTAAATGGAGAGCGCTATCGGCTCTCCGCGCACCAGAGAGGGCATATTGTCCGTAAGCAGCTCGGCATACAGCATCAGCTGGAAGATGGCCTTGTGCTCCCCCTTGTGATCAAACAGGTCCGACACTTTCCTGAAGCACGTGTTGTCGCTTCCCGTCTTATAGTCCACTATGCGCAGCCGCTTGCCTCCGTCCGGGGCCGTGACACGGTCCAGACGGTCTATGATCATGGTCATGTTCACCTGCCGTCCGTCTGCCAGTCGGTAAGTAGCCGGGACCTTCCACTCGGAGGCCAGATACTCGAAAGGAGCGAGCCTCATGTCCGCCTCAAGGCACCATCTCACCTGCTGCTCAAGCATGTCGAGTGTTATCAGCGCGTCTCCCGGAAGCGGCGTGGCCTCGTCTGCCGAAGGCATGTAGTGCTTTCGTATAAGATGCGCGGCCACGCTGCGTATGTCCCGGAACTCCCCGACCTGAAGAGTGCCGTCCAGCCAGCCTCTGATTGTCTCCGCAGACACCGTGGCGGGATTCTCCACCGACGGGGATAGCGTGTCGTAGAGATACTGCATGGTCTCGTGCAGCACGTTCCCTATCACTATGGCTCCCATGAACTCCGTGGGTTCCTCGTCCACCTTCTTCCCCAGCACATACGAGAAATAGAATTTCAACGGACAAGCCAGATAATCCTTTATGCTGGTAGCCGAGAGCCGCTTTCCCGTGGACGGAGTGAGGTATGAGTCCAACAGCTCCTCTGCCGGTCCCTTCTTCTGCGCCTCGTGTGTGGCGCGCGGCGCTGTGGCTGCCAGCCTGAAGCGTGCCGAAACCCTCTGCACGGGACACCGGTCCCCGAACAGATAGCGAAGCTGCAGCAGGTATCTCGAGGGGTCTCCGCTTTTAAGTCCTCCCTGCGAGGCGTCATACAGCAGATAGACCTCCTTGGCGCGGGCTATCAAGCGGTAAAAGTGGTAGGCGAATATCTCCTCCTGAAAACGGGTGGTCGCTATGCCGTAACCCAGGCGCAACGCGTCGGGGATGAAGGTGCGGCCTCGCAGCTTGCGCGGAAAGACGCGCTCGTTCATCGAGGGTATTATCAGATAGTCGAAATCCAGCGCGCGCGTCTCCAGCATACCCATGATCTGAAGGCCCGTGAGCGGCTCACCCTGCATGGACACCGTGTCCGTGCCCAACAGGCGGCACGCCATGGACAAAGCCGTGCGAGAGGACATACGTATCCCATATTCGGCGCACTGCGTGCCGAACTCCCTGAAGGCCTCCAGATACCTGTCTATATGCACTGTCTCGAGAGCTTTCCCTTCTTCTGTCCCTTCCGTCGCTGCAGTGACCTGTTTAGCCAGCTCCAGGATGCCGCACACATGCTCCACCAACCGAGCCGGGTCATCTCCCCCCGGCAATGGCGCGAACAAAGCGCGCACCGCCTCATGTGCATCTTCGGTACCGGTCGCGGGCACCGACAGCAGATCGTTGAGAGTGACAAAATAGAGATGCGACTCGGTCATATAGCCGCTTATACGGTTGGCCAGCTCCTGGCCTGTCATGCTCCGCGCTATCGGATGCGCGAGCAGGGCGCTCACGTCCTTCCCGTAATAGCGGCAAGCGCCTGCGCCTCCCCGCGCGCGTGAGTGCATCTGGCGTAGCAGCCCCACGATGGAGGCCACCGAGGTCAGCCGCAGCGGATATCCCATGGTCAGGTTCACCTTGTCGGCTATATCCGCAGGCACCGAGTGGAACACAGGGAAGAGCAACCCCTCGTCAGGAAGCACCACCGCCACACGAGCCGGATCCACGTATGGCTTGCCGTGTCCGCGTATCACATCCTCAAGCAAAACGGAAATCACCTTGGCCTGGGCCGTATTGCCCGGACACGAGATTTCCTTCACGACCTCCGGGAAATCCGTGGGAGCTGTGTACTGCGACATAGAGGGTATGGAGCAAGGAAAATCCGACGCGTTGCGGCGAAGGAAGCGCGCGGCGTCCACCGGCGAGCCCTCGGCAAGCGCCGGACCCGGTGCGTCCCAGAAGAAATCCCCCAGGTTGCCGTCAGGCCCCTCAAGGTCCCTGACACACTTGAACAAGCGCCGCTCTATGGTGGAAAGGGCGTTGAAGCCGGCATACACCACTTTACGGGCCTTGAAACGGTACTCACCCCCCTCTATCAGCTCGCAGGCCCGCTTGAATGCGAGGCCCGGATAGGAAACCTTCTTGGCAAGCAGCCGCTCCCTGAACTCGTGGTACAGAGGGGCAAGCTTCTCCCAAAGCGTAAGAAACCGCTTTTGGACAGGGCTTCCCGTGTGGAAATTTTTCCAGAAGCGTCCCACATGCCCTGCGGGGTCGCTAACGCCGAAATACTTCTCTATCACCTGCCGCTGCCCCTCGCTCAGGAAATCTGTCCGGATCTCATTGTAGTCAGAGAGGTTGCGGAACAGCATGTCCGCATCCACGTCATACATGTCCACGTCGTTGAAATCCGAAAGGGCGGTCTCTCCCCAACGTCTGAACTCCTCGAAACTCTCAGCCGAAGGCTGAGCGCCGGGGGCGAACAGGGCGCGGTGCGTGTCATAGAGCGCGAACAGCAGTTGCAGACGCGTGCCTCGGGTCAGCCCCGTGATTTCCTCCACATGCTCGGCTATCGTCACTATGCGGGGCATCTCCCGGCACCTCGGCTGTCGGAGCACACGGTCCGACACGGCCTCCTCGAAATAGCGGCGCAGATAGGTCACGCCGCGCTTGTGGGGCACCACTATCAGGAACTCGCCAAGCTCCGACCCGTGACGGGCCGTAAGCTCTATCGCCAGACTTTGCAGAAATGGAATCATGCCCCGAAGTTAGCGAAATTTCCCGACACAGCTGTCTGCTACGCCTTCTTTTCTTTCTCCTCGGCCTCGTGCTCTTTCCGCTCCGCCTCGTCATGTTCTGTCTTGTCCATCACAGCCTGGTAATTGTTTATGATGGCGCCTGTCACGAGGTTGAGCAGCAGGAAGGCGGAAATCACGAACCATAATATATGGAAAAGGTTGATGACCACCGGCGGGGTCTTGATCACGCCTAACTCGTAGGCCGTGGTGTGGTTGTAGCGCAGGTCCGTCCAGTCCTCACCCGTCAGCTCTCGGAACAGGGTGAACATGGCCTCTCCCAGCGATCCGAACGGGTCCGGAGAGTTTGACGGCGAATGGGGAGCGATCTCCATAAGCTTCTCATAACGTTCCTTCTCCTTGCCGGTCAGCGTCGCCGGATCGGGGAGTTTGAACAGGCCCACCCCTATGATGGAGAACAGGTATATGAATATGCCGAACAGCACCACATTGTAGAACATGGCGCTCGTCGACTTCAGCAGCACGTTGATTATCACCTTTATCTCCTTGGCCGCACGCAGCAGGCGAAGCACCCTGAACACACGGAGCACCCGCAGCGCCATCATGGCAGAAGCGTTCTCAAAAAGGGTCTCAGGGATGTACCCCACTATCACCAACGAGAGGTCGAAGATGTTCCACCCGTCCTTGAAAAACTCCTTGACGCTCGGAGCGGCCAGGAAGCGCAACAGAATCTCAATAGAGAACACATACAGGATAATGGTCTGGATGAGACTGATGGTATCCGACGACCTATAGGTCTCCACACCTATGAGGAACGAGTTTATGAGAATCACGAGGGTGATTCCAAGCTCGAACCACTTGTGCGTGCTGATGGCCGCCGCCACCGTCTTGTAACGCTTGGCTCCGGGACGCTGCCCGTCTATCAATTCGGTTTCGATCATATCGTAAAAGTTGAATCAGGTTAATCAATGGAGAGGGAGAATCCTTTTTGCGGATGCAAAATTAATAAAAATCCCTCAACCTCAGGCGAAGCTACCATACCCGATT
>URZM01000177.1 GCA_900552315.1 uncultured Bacteroidales bacterium
CCTCGGACTGATCGCGGCCACAGTTTGTGCCATCATAGTGTTTCTGGGTGGAAGCGGCAGCCACTCGCATGTCGATGACGACGATAACGAAGACCCACCCCGTCCAATAGCCGGAGACACCCACCCTGCCGGAGACGTTGAGACCCCGATACGAGTGGCCCCCGACACCATGTGTCCGGCACCTGCCGACATGGCCGTGAAAGAGGCGGACGCGCCGATGCCCGCAAAGGAGGAGTGGGAATCAATGCTTCACCCGGGCTCCAACAATATTTCCGGACGCATAAGGATCGGAGGCACGGACTACCCCATACGCCTTGTCCTGGACTATGACGAGACCTCGCATCGAATCTCCTCATGCTCTTACCATAATCTGTCGCAGGGAGTGACGCTCTCCATGACTCAGACACACGACACAGACCCTCGCTTCATCTCGCTGAGCGGACAGGATGGCACAAACCTCTTCACGCTCCGCTTCGCCTATGACGGTGAGGGCACAGGCTCTGGCACGGCGACTCTGGGGGGCGCCACGGCGTCGCTGTATGTGGATTTCTGACAAGCCTCATACCGATATTGGACGAACACGATTCCGACACGCCCCCCCATACATATTCATCGCCGGCAACTCATGCATTTTACATTTTTTGTCGATACCGTTTTTTTGCTAACTTTGGGATTATTTTATGTTTGACCTTTAAAATCATTAAATTGACATGTCACAACCCGCTTTCTGGCTGAAAATAACGCCATCATACGTTATTGAGAATTTTGAGGAATTGCTGATTTACGTAAGCGCCTATGATTATTCCGTGCCGGAACCTCCGGAGAGCGATTTCAACAATACTGTGACTTTCCTGAGCCAAGTGGCGCGTTCCTTCGTGAAGACCGCCATGAATTGCAACGCTGAGACCAAGCCTCTGTGGCCCGTGGATGACAAGACAGCATTGCGCATGGTATGCGCGGCGATACTCAGCGAGCATAAACGAGGCACGGTGGCCCATGACCTGATTCTGGGTCTCATCAAGATGCTGCTGTTGGTCTACAATGTAGCTCCCGAACACAAACGCCCCCTGATAACCACGATAAACGCCTGCGCCCGTAAAGCCCCCTTGAAAAAACTGCCTGTCTATTTCCGCGACATAGATGTGGCGACCTTCTCAGAGATGACCTTGGTGGCCAAACTCGCCCTGCTGCACTGGGACACCCAAAACACCCCACGCGCATTTTACGAAGGCTTAGGCACCGCGCTCTTCACAGACCAAGGCGTGGAATTGGCTCCAATGAACCATGACGACATTCTCAAGACCGAGGGCAAACGCCACACGGAACTGGAGCCTTTGCCGCAGGTACACGTCACAGACACCGACGCAAAACGCCGCGACATACATGAGACCCTGGATTTCTGTCCCTCGCTGCTCCGTACCCTCGGGGACGTGAAACCCTCTGCCGAGAAGACCCTCTCCCGGTACGAGGACGGCGACCCCCTCGATGTGAAGGTCACCGACACTTACGGCATAAAGATAGTGTGCGAGTCCACAGACCCCGAGTATGAGCGCGTATCGGGCAAGATCCTGCTCGACAATTTCAATTTCGGCATCTCCCGAAAGACCCTGGCCGAAAACCTGCACCCGGGCGACATCCTGCCCGCCTATTACCGCGCCGACGACGAGAACGACCTCGTCTTCGAGATTGACCAGAACGAAGAACTGGAAGGCGAGTTCAAGCAATATTGCCAGAAACGCTACGGAGAGACGGCTCGCTCCATTTTCACCAGCGAGTACAAGGACGGCACCAGGTGGCTCACCGAACATGGACTGCAGGTCAACATAATGCGGTATTATGAGAAGAACATAGATTTCGAGGCCCACAGGCATGACGGGGCCTGCGTGAAGATACGCATCATAGGCATCCGGCAGGACAGCAAAGGCAAATACATAATAAACGGGGATTTCCTCCCTGAGAGCGAACAGATTCTCGACGACGTGAATCCCGACGTGTTCACTGCCCGCGCCTTCGACACGCTCGCGAAGACTCTGGTCGAGTTCATGAAGCAGCCCGTGATAGGATACGAGGGACAGACAGCATGTACGGACATTCCCGCCACGGCGGACGCCGTGAACACGCTCGGACAGCTCCTGCTCAACGCAGCCGAGAATAACCGGGACCTCTCCACGGAAGAGCGCCTCTCTCATCTCGTCACGGCCGCCGGCCTCTTCACCTGCATAGGCAAGACCCTGGACTCCGACATAGCGCGCCGCGAACTGGCCTACCAGAAGGCTCTCATCAGCTTCGCCTCGGGGGAAGGGACCCTTGCCATAAATTTCGAGCCGGAAGAGTCACTGTCACACCTGCCGCGCTCCCTCGCCCAGACCCGCATAATCCGCTCGCTGAAAAACTACAAGGAAAGCAGCCATACCCTGCGAGCCTCCGAAATCATAGGTGACCAGGCCACGCTCATCGAGCAGCTCGTCACGGCAAGCAACACCCTCATAGACAAAATCGACATAGCCGAACTCTCGCGCATAAAGAAGACCATCGCATCCAAGCTCGGAGTGGCAGACCTGTTCCGGGACATATACCGCGACCGGCCCTTCTACGGCTTCGAGAGCGACACCCTGGAGTTCAAGGTCTCATGCGTGCGCCCTCCCCTGAACCGGCAGTCAGGCTCCGCTGAGGAAGATTTCCGCATACAGGCCTTCACGATACTGAAGACCGTGTGTGCCTTTCTCAACTCTCCCTCAGGCGGCGACCTGCTTATCGGCGTGAACGACGAGGGATACGCCGTAGGGGTACAGAATGACATCGACCTCCTGGCCGACCACCACAGGATTCCCGAACGGAACATGGACAGGCTGCGCATCTACATCAAGAATATCATAGACCATGCCTTCGTCTCCAATGACGGGCATGCCAAGGGCAACGACATCACAGCCGGGAACGTGATGGTGGCCATCGAGCAATGCGAGGACGGAAAAGTGATCCTGCGGATCAAGATCAAGCCTTATCCCTATGACGTGGTGCGTATAGGGGAGGAATATTGCCTGCCGGACCACAAGAACGTCTACTACCGCTCCAGCGCCACATCGATGCCGCTCAACTCTGCAGGCGTACGCAACATACGCATAAAGAAGATACAGACCCTCGACCCCAACGAGCGCAAGATCGCCGTGCTCCTCGAGGCCATAGACCAGCAGAAGGTGGTGAAACTCTCCGACTACCGGACCCGCCACGGACTCTCAGACCACCGCATAGAGCCACATTGCATGGTGCTCGACAACACCGCCTTCCAGGCATTCGACCACGCCACCGGCCAGATGGAGCTATTCAAGTTATCGCGCGCCGGGCACATAGAAATGCTTCCCCAGAACTGGAAATACACCAAAAAACACCGCACGCTCCCCGTCGACATATTCGGAACAATGCAGAGCGAGGAGAACCCGGGCCGCGAGGTGAAGGTCAAACTCTCCGAATACGCCCTGATGCTCCTCGGCGAGGAATACCCCGCCTCCAAGAACAAAGAGATGGCCACGATAACCGAGAACACCGGCGCAGACTGCGCCTCCCAGCCCTGGATCCTCGCCACGGTACTGTACAGCGACGCGCCCCTGGCCCGCTTCGCCGCCGGCCTCCCCGACGACGTAACCTCCCTCTGACCCACCACAGCACGAACCCTCAGCCCTTCGGACATGTTATAATCCCATAACCCTTAAAGACACAAAGACATGTTTGAAGACCTACAGAAAAAAGCGTCTGACCTGCTCCACAGCGAGAAAGGCAGGCAAGCCGTAGACAAGGCCAAGGAGTTCATCAACTCCGACAAAGGCAAAGAGACCATAGCCAACGCCAAGGACAGGCTCAAGGATTTCGTGGAAGACAAGACCGACGGCAAAGGCATCCTCGGCTTCGGGAAGAAAGGCTGAACGCCATGCGTGCCATACACCCCGGAACCGGCGCGTATGGCACGCCAGCCAA
>URZM01000178.1 GCA_900552315.1 uncultured Bacteroidales bacterium
CTCATAGACAGCCTCGGCGACAAGCTCTCGAAGTTGACCGCCTCCATAGACAAGCTGGACAAGTCCCAGGCGAACGTCGTGGCGGCCATAGAGGTGTTCATGGCCTTTTCCAAGTGGCTGGAGTTCCGGGCAAAGACAGACCCCGAGGTAACGCCGGAACTTATCAAGACGATCAACAAACTTCAGGACGGCTTCCTTATAGAATCCATGAACAAGGGGGCGCTGGCTTGATATGACTGCAAAACTTACCAAGGAGCAGAAAGAGGCGTTTGAACGCTGGCAGGAACATTGCCGGGATGTCCAGGCGCTGACAGCCGTGTCCCTGGCCGTCGCCAAGGAGACACCGATGGAGCGGGAGCGGCGCATAAGGCGGCTGCTCTCGAACTATGACGAGTTCTGCGAGTATTATTTCGCCCATTTCCTTACCTTGCGCGACAAGGCCACAGGCGAGGTCGTCAAGACCATACACAACGCGCCTTTCCACACTAAGGCCGCGATGAAAATTAAAAACACTCCCAACCTGAAGGCCGTGTTCAAGTGGCCGCGCGGCCATGCCAAATCCACGCATATCGGGGTGTTCATACCCCTTTGGCTGATTTTCCAGCCCAAGAGGCTTGTGAATTTCATGGTAACGGTGGGCAAGTCCGAGGACAGCGCCACTCGCCTGCTCGGCGACTTGCAGGCGGAGCTTGAGTTCAACCAGAAGCTGATAGCCGATTTCGGCGAGCAGAAGAATCTCGGCTCGTGGCTTGAGGGAGAATTCAAGACCAGGGGCGGGGCCAAGTTCCTGGCCGTGGGTCGCGGCCAGTCCCCGCGCGGACTCCGTGACCGCGAGGCACGCCCGGATTACATCGTCATCGATGACTTGGATGATGACGAGCTCTGCCGCAATGAAAAACGAGTGAAGGATTTGACTGCCTGGGTCAAGGAGGCTCTGTTCGGTGCCCTTGATGTCGGACGCGGCCGATTCATCATGGTCGGCAACCTCATTTCCAAGACCTCGGTGCTTGCCAATATCGCCGCATCCAAGGGTGTCCACGTATCCGAAATCAAGGCCGTGGACCGGGACGGCAATCCCGTGTGGGCTGACAAGTGGACGAAGGAGGAGGCACAGGCATATAAGGACTTTGTGGGTTACAGGGCATGGGAGAAGGAGATGATGCACAACCCCATCACGGACGGCACCATCTTCCGGTACGAGTGGATACGCTACAAACGCCTGCCGAGGCTCGACAAGTACGATATGCTCGTATGTTACACCGACCCGTCGTTCAAGTCTACGACCGCCAACGACTACAAGGCATGCCGCCTGTGGGGCAAGATAGGCTCCGAGCTGCATCTTATAGACACGTACGTCCGGCAAGACACGGTGTCGGGAATGGTGCGGTGGCTGTATAATCTATATGAGAGTTTGCCGGAGAATGTCGTGGTGTCTTTCTACATGGAGGCTAATTTCATGCAGGATATTATTCTTGACGAGTTTGCCGTTGAAGGCAATCTGCGCGGCTACCAGCTGCCCATTATGCCGGACACCCGCAACAAGCCGGAAAAGATACAACGCATAGAGGCGGTGTCGCCTCTTTGGGAGCGGGGGTTCGTCTTCTACAACGAGGCGCTAAAAGATTCGCCTGACATGCAGGTAGGCATCGAACAGACCCTCGCTCTCGAACGCGGTTCCCGCGTGCATGACGATGCCCCGGACGCTGACGAGGGAGCCATCTGGTTCCTGCAGAGATATTCGAGGCAAACTACGTTCAAACCGGTGTCCATTCCTCGTAGGCACCCTAAAAACTCATGGTAATATGTTCAAGACAGTAAAAAGGTATTATTCCGCATGGCGATACAAGAGGGCCGTGCGCAAGGCCAAGGAGCTTGCCGCCCTGTTCGGCATGAAGTACTATGTCATCAGTTTCGGAGGCTCCCTCAAGGTTGTCCCGAAACAGACCGTAAAGGAGCTTGTCAGGCGCAAGCGGTTCCGCAAGGGCGTGACTGTGGAGGACATAGAGAGGCGCGCGTTATTTGTAACCTCCTGAAATTTATCTGGCTATGTTTCTTACTGACAATGACTACGCCGTGGTAATCGGCGAGGAGGCCTTGAAGGTCGTGTCCCGGGCATCCGAAGAAAACAGGTATAACGCGGAGATGGAGGCCGTGGAGGAGATGGCCGGATACCTCCGCTCGTCCTTTGACTGCGAGGCTATTTTCACGGCCACCGGCAGCGCCCGCAACCCGCTGGTGGTAATGCGTGCCGTGGATATCGCGCTGTACCATCTCGTGGCGGCTATGCCGCAGAAGATGGGCAGCGAGATACGCAAGGAACGGTACGACCTGGCCATAAAATGGCTTGAGGGCGTGCAGGCCGGCAAAATAGTGCCTAACCTGCCTTCTTATTCCGACAAGGAAACTCCGGTGTCAAACGCCACCGTGTTCCACTCTGACAAAAAACTACGACACAACTGGTAAAATCATGAATATACTTGACCGCTTTCTAAATAATTTTCGTTCGGGACGCGCCGGCGTGCAGGCCGGCGGCACGGGACAGGAAACAGCCTCGGCCCCTTCTGCCGTGGATGTCGTGAAGACTCCCTTCGGCGAGCTCAGGCTGGCTTCGGAACAGGACAAGAAGCAGTTCAGAAGCATCGTGGTGCGTCTGCAGCGCGCCACGGACGCGCTCACGCGCAAGGATATCGCCGACTGGAGGGCGGCGTGGCAGAGGGCGATAAACGTGGAGTCGCCGGACAGGCGTGTCCTGTATGACATATACAGGGATGTGGAGGTGGACCTGCACCTGTCGGGCTGCATAGAGCAGCGCGTGCAGTCGGTAATGTCTTGTTCTTTCAAGCTCGTGAACGAGGCGGGGGACAAGGACGAGGCAGCCGCGCATTATTTCGACCAGTCGTGGTTCAAACGCCTGATGCGCCTGTGCCTGGATTCGCTCTGGTTCGGACATTCCCTTATAGAGCTCGGCGCTCTGACCGAGGACGGGGACGGATGTGTCTGCTATGAAAATGTACGCCTGATACCGCGAAAGCATGTCGTGCCGGAATACCACCGGTGCGTTGTAAATGTCGGGGATGACTGGCAGTCGGGCATTGACTACCGCGAGAGTCCCTGGTGTGACTGGCTTATCGAGGCCGGCGAGCCGGACGACCTCGGCAAGTTCCTGAAAGCCGCGCAGCAGACGATACCCAAGAAGAACGCGCTTGCCTTTTGGGACGCTTTCGCCGAGATTTTCGGCATGCCCATGCGCGTGGCCAAGACAACGACCCGTGACCCGAAGGAGTGGAAGCGTCTGGAGCGAATGCTCATGGACTCCGGAAGCAACCTGGGAATGGTCACCGGCATGGAGACGGAGGTGCAGTTCGTGGAGTCCGGAAAGGGGGATGCCTTCAACGTCTATGACAAGCGTATAGACCGCGCTAATTCGGAGATTTCCAAGCTCATCATCGGCCAGACGATGACCATTGAGGACGGCTCGTCACTCTCCCAGTCGGAGACACACCTGGAGGTGTTCGAGCATCTGGTGGAGTCTGACCGTGTCATGCTGCGCGACATAGTGAACAACCAGCTTATCCCCCGTATGGTCAAGCATGGTTTCCCGGTCAAGGGACTGCGTTTCGAGTGGGATGACGCCGTGGACTACACCCCGGAGCAACAGATTGCCTTCGAGACCATGGTGGCAGACCGCTATGAGGTGGATCCGTCTTATTTCGCTGACAAATACGGCATGCCGGTCGGGGAGCGCATCAATCGGATGCCTCTCCCGGAGGACGGCGCGGGACAGGACGGGGAAACGGAAAACGCCTGGAAAGGTGGTGGCGGGTCTTTTTTCGACTGAGCCCCACTGACTACGTGGGGCTGCATGAACGTTATCGCCGGCTGCTCGGAAAATCCCCCTCCTTGTGCGCGGCGGACAGGGAAGACA
>URZM01000179.1 GCA_900552315.1 uncultured Bacteroidales bacterium
ACACCCTTCGCGCACAGGAGGAAGCCTCCGTGATATACCGCGAGCTGCACCCCGAGCTGTTCAAGGGTGCCAAGGCCCTCTCCGCCGACACACTGTGGAGTCCAGACATACTGGCCGGTTACGAGGCCCGTCAGCTGAACCTCGGCGAGAGCTTCGACGGTCCCGTGTGCTGCACCCTCGTCCGGCGGCTCGCCCCGGAGCGTTCCGGGAAGGCGGTGCTGTATGTACACGGCTTCAACGACTATTTCTTCCAGAGTGAGATGGGGGAGCGCTTCAACGCCCTCGGCATAGATTTCTACGCTGTGGACCTGCGCCGTTACGGACGCAGTCTCCGCCCTTGGCAATACCCCTTCGATGTGCGCAAGGTCGATGAGTATTTTACCGACATCGACTCGGCGCTCCGCCAGGTGCGCCGTGACGGGCACACCGACATCACCCTCAGCGGACACTCCACCGGCGGACTGACCGTGCTGGCCTATGCCGCCGAGCGGGGTGCCCGCTGCGGAGTGAGCCGCGTGGTCACGGACAGCCCTTTCCTGGAATGGAATTTCAGCAAGTTCTACCGCAAGGTGCTGATTCCCGCTGTCGGCCTGTGGGGAGCCTTGAGCCCCGGCACCAAGATAGACCAGGGCGACTGCGACGCATACGCCGAGAGCCTGCTGAGGCGCTTCCATGGCGAATGGGAATACGACACCGACTGGAAGATGATATGCTCCCCGCCCGTCAAGGCCGGATGGATAAGGGCCATAAGCCGCGCGCAGAGCCGCCTCATGAAGCATGGCAAGAACATCACCGTGCCCGTGCTCGTCATGCACTCCGCAAACGGCTCCCATGCCTGCTCGTGGGACTCCGCCTGCATGCGCTCCGACATAGTCCTCAATCCCCTTGAGATACAGCGGCGCGGACGCAAGATGGGTCGCAACCCTGTTGTGGCTACGATTGACAGTGGCATGCATGACCTGATTCTCTCTGCTCCACATGTGCGGCAAGCCGCATACGACACCATTTTCAATTTCATCCGCACCCACTGATTTTTATTCATCCCATACCCTTCTCCTCGCTTTTTTTCGCTACCTTTGTATCCCCGTAGCGGGGTGCGCGAAACCGACTTTGTAGGGACATGCCTTCGGCATGTGGCCGTGGCTCGCTGATACCTGGCCGAATATCCCAAGGCTAAGTCCTTGCGATTCCGCCTGCCGGCATGTTTGTCGCGACGCCCCTTTCTCCGGAACAGATACATCCAACCCAAGCAACGATGCAGGAACAGAAGACTTACGCATACCCGGCCTCCGCCGACGCTCCGCTCTCCGACCTCGAGATCTCAGAAATACGCCGCGCCCTGTACACGCTGTGCCACCTTTCCGCCGACCGGTTTTCCCCTGCCGAGCGCCGTCTGCTCTGCGACATGGCCATGCGTCCGGGCATCGAGTATGCGCGCGACGCGCACTGCCTGAGCCGTGCGCTCGTCACCGCCCGCACAGCGCGACTTTTCGCCGAGATGGTGGAGCCGGACCGCAACCTGCTTGTCACCATACTCCTCTCCCCCGCCAGGCAGGCCGGTATGCTCTCCCCCGCCGAGGTGCGCGCGGCCTGGGGCGACGACGTGCTCTCCCTGCTCGAAGGCTACGGCAAGGTCAGCGAGTTCGCCTCGCGCGGCACAGATGTCAGCCAGGACAATTTCCGCGGACTGCTCATATCCCTGGCACGCGACATACGCATCATCATAGTCATGATAGCCGAGAGCCTCGCGCTCATGCGCATGGTGAACCATCATCCGCACGAGGACTGGGTGCGCACCCTCGCCTTCGAGGCCAACTGCCTCTATGCGCAGCTGGCGCACCGACTGGGCCTGTACAAGATCAAGGGTGAGTTGGAAGACCTCAGCCTGAAATACACCAACCGCGAGATATACACCAACATAGCGCGCCGCCTCAACGAGACCAAGCGCCAGCGCGACGCATACATAGCCGCCTTCATAGCCCCCGTACGCAAGAAACTGCAAGATGCCGGGCTCCGCTTCTCCATCAAAGGGCGCACCAAATCCATCAGCTCCATCTGGGCCAAGATCAAGAAGCAGAAAGTGGACCTCGACCACATATATGACCTGTTCGCCATACGAGTCATCATCGACACTCCCCGCGAGCGGGAGAAGAGCGACTGCTGGCTGGCTTACAGCATCCTGGCCGACATGTACACCGCAAACCCCGCGCGAATGAAGGACTGGATCTCGATTCCCAAGAGCAACGGCTACGAGAGCCTCCACGCCACCGTCATGGGACCAGGATCCAAATGGGTCGAGGTGCAGTTCCGCACCGTCCGCATGGACCTCGTGGCCGAGAAGGGACTGGCCGCACACTGGCGTTACAAGGGAGGGCACAGCGACTCCACTGACCAGTGGATGAACAATATCAGGGACATCCTCGAGAGCGCTGACGCAGGCCCCATGCAGCTCATGCGCTCCATGAAGATTGACCGCGAGAAGGAGGTGTTCGCCTTCACCCCCAAGGGAGACCTCTTCCGCCTCCCTCCGGGCAGCACCGTCCTCGACTTCGCCTTCCACATACACTCCAACGTGGGCTGCCGCTGCACCGGCGCCCTGGTGAACGGTCGCCACGAGCGAATCACTTACCGCATACAGAACGGCGACACAGTGGAGATTGTCACCTCTGCCACCCAGACCCCCAAGCAAGACTGGCTGCAGGTGGTGGTCAGTCCCCGTGCCAGGAACAAGATACGTCAGGCCCTCAACGAGGCCAAGACCCGCAGGGCCGAACTGGGCCGAGAGCTGCTGGAGCGCCGCCTCAAGAACCGCAAGCTGGAGATGGACGAGACCCTCTTCATGAAGGGGATAAAGAAGCTCGGATACAAATTCACCACCGATTTCCTGGCCGACATAGCCGACGGGGTCCTGGACCTCAACAGGGTCATCGCCGTCTGCGTGCCCCGCGAGCAGGAGGCCGAGACGCAGACCGCCCACGTCGCCGCCGAGGAGTTCCGCATACGCCCTCAGGACGACGAGAAGACCGACGTGCTCGTCATCGGCGACAAGAACATCAAGGGCCTCAATTACAAGATGGCGCGCTGCTGCGCCCCCGTCTACGGCGACGACGTGTTCGGCTTCATAAGCTCCGACGGAGTGGTGAAGATCCACCGCCACGACTGCCCCAACGCCCGCAACATACGCGAGAAATACCCCTACCGCCTCATATCCGTGAAATGGAGCGGAGAGGGTGGGGCGCTCATGCCCGTCACAGTCAGGGTAGTGGGCAACGATGACATCGGCATCGTCACCAACATCACCTCCATCATCTCCAAAGAGAAAAACGCCCAGCTGCGAGGCATCTCCATCAACTCCAACGACGGCCTCTTCCACGGCGAGCTCACCGTAGGTGTCTCCGACCGCACCGCCCTCACCGCCCTCCTAAAGAAAATCTCCACCGTCAAAGGCGTAAAAGCCGTAACCCGCCTCTGACCCGTCCCTCTCCCTGACCGTGTCCCTGTCCATCTGTCCGACAGGTCCGACACAGGTCTGACGCGTCCCCTCTCCCTGACTTTGCCCCTGTCCATCCGCCCGACAGGTCCGACACAGGTCTGACCCGTCCCTCTTCCTGACCGTGACCCTGCCCATCCGTCCGACAGGTCCGACACAGGTCTGACGCGTCTGACCAGTCCGCCCCGGTGCCGTGGCGTGGATTCGCGGAGCGAATCCACAAACTCCAGCCCCACGAAATGTGAGAGGAGGGCGCGAGCCCCCTCTCGTCTTCGTGGGGTTGGGAGCTCAACCTCATTACCGCAGGGCGGTTGCATAAAAAAACTGTCCGCCCATTCCGTCCAACCTGTCCGTCTCGTCCACCCGTCCGCCCCGGTGCCGTGGCGTGGATTCGCGGAGCGAATCCACAAACTCCAGCCC
>URZM01000180.1 GCA_900552315.1 uncultured Bacteroidales bacterium
TCTCTCGCGCAAATGCTTGTCGGCATTGCACTGACGAGCCATAGCATAAGCTTTATCGTAACATTTAGCCCAAACATCCTTACGTAACTCTTCATCATTCACTTCATGACAATAAGCCCGTTTTTCTTTGTTCACGGCCTTTGCCAGTTCCATCTGAACTAAACAATGATCTTTAATAGCTTCATGAGCAAATTTAATAGCATCGAGCATTTCTTTCTCAGAAACCTCATTCATCTCACCCTCAACCATCATGATGTTGTCATAGGTGGCGCCTACCATCAGCTCGATGTCGGCCTTCTCCATCTGCGCGAAGGTGGGGTTGATCACCCACTGCCCTTCCACGCGGGCCACGCGCACCTCCGAGATGGGGCCGTTGAAGGGTATGTCAGAGCAAGCCAGGGCGGCGGAGGCGGCTATGCCCGCCAATGCGTCCGGAGCGTCCTGCTCCGATGCGGAATATAGGGTCACGTTCACGAAGGTCTCCGCATGATAGTTGTCCGGGAAGAGCGGACGAAGCACGCGGTCCACCAAGCGTGACGTAAGTATCTCATAGTCTGAGGCGCGGCCCTCACGTTTGAGGAATCCGCCGGGATAACGGCCTATGGAGGCGTACTTCTCCTTGTACTCAACGGTCAGGGGCATGAAATCGACCCCCTCGTTGGCCTCCTTGGCTGAGCATACGGTGGCCAGGAGCATGGTATCGCCCATGCGCACCTCCACCGCGCCGTCGGCCTGCTTGGCCAGCTTGCCAGTCTCTATCGTGATCTGGCGGCCGTCGGCGAGTTCAATGGTTTTCTTAACCGGTTTAAGCATAAATTTCTTCTGTTTTTCTTGTCTTCACAAATTCGCGCAAAGGTAAGAATTAATTCCGACATACGCAAATCCCTTTTCCGCCCCTTCTCCGCCCGACAAGTCCGACAAGTCCGACGAGTCCGACCTGTCTGACCCGTCCGACCAGTCCGACCCCGGCGCCCTCACTGCATGATGGCCGACCCGGCCCCGGACATGGAGCCCACCTCGTCGCCCCGGCTCACCTTGCGCCCGTAGCCCACCGTGTAGGTGACGCTCACGCACAGCCCCGCGTTATGGTTCCCGTTGTAGATTACCGTGCGTGTGTCGTAGAGCGGTGTGTGAGTTTCGGTCCACGTGTCGCGCCGCTTGCCGAACCGAAAGAAATTCATGGCCATGAGGCTCACGTTCCAGGTGCCGTTGCCCCACCCTGCCTGCAAGTTGTAGAAGCTGCGGGTGGTGCTGAACGTCCCGCTTCCCTGACTCAGGTCATGGTCACGCGTGGCATAGTAGCCGGAGAAATTGAAATTCCCCATGTAATACTGGGCATACACGCTGCAATGGGCCAGGTCGCGGCTGTCATGTATGTAGCCTGTGGACGATAGATGGGAGTACCCGGGCGAGAGCTGAAGCACCAGCTTCTTGTCCAGGAAGCGGCCCGTGAGGTTGGCTCCCGCCTGAGCCATGGTATAGTCGCCACTGTTGCGGTAACCCTGCACCAGGGCCGTGCCCTCGGTGTTCAGGTCATAGCAGGCCACGGCCCGGTCGTATAGCCCGTAATACGTGGCGTAGGCCGTCATGTTGAGCCTCTCGCCGGGAAGGAACGTGTAGTTGGCGTGAGCCGTCACATGGCGCGAGTTGTGCAGCAGAGGGTTGCCCGTGCGCCACAGCAGCTCGTTCACCTGCTGCACGTTCTCAGAGCGTTCGGAGAGCTGCGGGGTGTTCGACGCCAGCTGGAACCACACGCCGAACCGGTGGCGAGGCTCCGGCGACCAGGAGCCGGACACATGCACATACGGGTAAGTGTCCTCATACCTCGTGCCGTTGGTGCTGATTCTCTCGTGCGCCAAGCCCGCGTCCACGTCGGCCGACACATGGTCCAACGACAGGGTGTAGGCCAGTCCGGCGCCGAAAAACCATTGGCTGAAGTCGCTGTCATAGGGAGTCGAGCCGCTGTATGCCACGTCATTGGCGCTGTACCCCACATTTCCGGTGAGTTTAAGCGTGTGGCGAGTGTTCAGGCGTTTGTTCACCGTCAGGTCCAGGCGCGAGTCATACGCGTTCTCCCGGGCGTCGTTCACTATGGGCGGCTCTGCGGGTATGTCGGTCGCATACCTGCTCCGGTTGTTGTTGTGGGTGTATGCGAACGAGGGGTACACCCCAAGGCTCCAGGAACGCGGCAAGGTGAAGAACCAGTCTCCCCTGTATGAGAGCGAGCGGCTGACCCCGGGCGCCTGCGTGAGCGCCTCGTAGTCACGCTCCGGGGCGTCGCTGAAGGTGAGCCTCGACCTCACGGTGCGCCTGTTGTCAAAGAAGCTGAACCCTGCCGTATTGACGAGCTGCACCTTCTCCGTGGCATAAGTCGCCCGCAGAGTCACCGGCACCGACAAATACCCGAAATCCTCAGTCTTCAGCCACACCTGGTCTCGCTCTACGGTCCCTGAGGGCAGCCGGTATGTGCTGTACACCGACGAGCCCACGTCATGCGAGTCGCACCAGTCCCACGCCCCGTACAGGTCATAGACCATCTTGCGGTACGCGAACTTGGAGAAGACCGAGCCCTTGTTGCTGTAGCCGCTGGCCGCGTATTCCGAATTGGAAATCTTGGTATAGCCCCCGTAACTGTACTCCTGCACCGTTATGTTCACCACATGGGGCAGTCCCTTGAAGCGGGGGTCTTCAGGGTAGTCGATATACTGCACGCTCTTGACGTCGGCCGTGCGCAACCCCTGCATGTCCTGCGGCTGCGCCTGCACATGGTTTATGAACACGGTCACCCCTTGGCCCGAGGAGGTAGACAAAGCCCCGCTCACAGGGTCCACCCTAAGTTCGGGCATCGCCATGCGCTTCAGCAGGTCCGTGCCGTCCATAGCGGCGTTCTTGACCTCCTTGCGGGGAGTGTACGTGGTCATCTTGGCCGATGCGCGCTGCATGGAGCCCTGCACCGTCACCTCCTGAAGATCATGGTTCCTGACCGTGTCCGGCTCCTCCACGGCGAGTGCCGGAAATGCCGCTGTCAGCGCCGTGACGGCGATTAATGAGTTTCTCATGCGTGTGGTTTGTTTACGGGAATGTCCTCGGCCGGGCCGGGAACGCCTTTTATCAGAAATTCATGTCTTCCAGCATGTTGGCCGGTATGTCGCCCTGCATGTCTATGAGCGTAAGCTCGTCATTCTCAGTCACTGTTATGAGTATGCGGCTTAGCTTGTCCGGCGAGCTGCCGGGCACGGTGTATATGTTCACCGTCTGGTCATCCTCTTTGACCTCCATGGCCAGGTCCAGGCCTTGAAGGCTTTTCATGGCGCTTTCCATGATCGGACGCAGGTAGGACACGCTCTGCTTGCTGTCCGCGTTCACTATCTCCACCGAGTCCAGATATTTGACTATGTCATCCATGTCGACCAGCCCGGGAGCCACGTTCACGGCGTTGCATCCCGCCATGCGTATCAGGGTCTTGCCCACATACACCGTGGTGAGGCCGTCCTGCTTCTTAAGGTTGGGCAAAAGTCGGTTGGCAGCGCACCCCACCGTGGTTACCAGGCTCACGGCCAGGGCGCAAAACAGTGTCAGAATCTTCTTTTTCATATCTCGCTGTATTCTAAGTTAAGTAGGTTTATATTATCGTTAAGGGTCACTATGGCCTCCTGCGTGCTGTTCTCGGCCTTTGTCAGGCACGAGGCAAGCAGGTTGCAGCTCTCGGAGAGTATGAGCGCGGCCTCCTCTGGGTCGGTCACCTCGCGCACCTCCAGGGTCTCGGCCTCTTCTTCGCTTCTTGCCGCAGAGAGGGTTTGCCCCGCTATGGGACTTGGGCTGGGTACCGTGGCCGGACGAACCTCCGCCGCTTTCTGCGCCGGGATGCGGGGCGCCTGCGCTCTCTCCTCATGC
>URZM01000181.1 GCA_900552315.1 uncultured Bacteroidales bacterium
TGAAGCGGGTAAGGGAGGATGTGCTCTTTATTTTAGTTTAAATGAAAGAGCCGTGTCGGCGCCCTGCTCGGCCGCGTGCGTGGCGCCATGGGGCCGGCGCGCTATGTCCAGATGTGGAGACTCGTAAACTTTTTGACGGCCGGGGGAGTTGTTACATTATAATGTAGAAATCAATACTGTAGACTATGAGACACAATCTGATCGAAGGCGTATGCCTGGCCGTGGCCTCCCTGGGGATGTGCGTGGCGGCTCCGCAGGCTGACGCGTGCACGCGCGTGTTATATAAAGGTACGGACAATCTGCTGATAGTGGGACGCTCGCTGGACTGGAAGACCCCTATCCCCACAAATGTGTACGTGTATCCGGCGGGTGTGGATAAGCAGGGCAACAAGCAGGAGAACTCCGTGAGGTGGAAATCGAAATATGGCGCCGTCTATGCCGTGGGATATGACGGCGGAGTCACCGAGGGGATGAACGAGAAGGGGCTGGTGGTCAACGGCCTGTTCTGTAAGGGCACCGTCTATGAGAACGACTCCACTCTCGAGCGCGCGCCGATGTCCCTGGCCATGTTTCCGGCCTGGCTGCTGGACATGAACGCCACTGTGGACGAGTGTGTGGAGGTGCTTCGCAGGCATGAGTTCAACATCAGCGGCGCCACATTCGACGGGGGCACCGTCTCGGCGTTGCACTGGGGCATAACCGACGCCACGGGCAAGACCGCCATACTGGAGTTCGACCACGGCACCGTGAAGATATACGAGGGCGATGACATACGCACTCTCACCAACGACCCTTCGTGGCCCGACATGCAGGCCATAAACAAGTACTGGGAGGGCAAGGGGGGCACGCATACCCTCCCGGGCACCGTCTCCAGCCCGGACCGATACGTCAGGGCGGATTTCTATGTGCGCCATGTGGAGCAGACATCTGACCCTGACCTGGGGGCCTCCATCTGCCGCACGGTGCTGATGAACGTGTGCGTGCCTTACACGTATCTGGTGGAGGGGGAGCCCAACGTCAGCTCCACCCAGTGGCGCAGTTTCTCGAACTTGCGGGACAAGCGGTATTATTTCGACCAGGTGACCAACGACGGCTTCTGG
This sequence comes from uncultured Bacteroidales bacterium, assembly GCA_900552315.1. Classification (GTDB taxonomy): domain Bacteria; phylum Bacteroidota; class Bacteroidia; order Bacteroidales; family Muribaculaceae; genus Lepagella. The sequence continues at coordinate 1,101 of URZM01000181.1, forward strand.
TACATAGACCTCGGCAAGTGCAATCTCAAGCCCGGGGCGCCGGTAATGAAGCTGACCGTGGCCGAGGCGGGAGCCTATACGGGCGAGGCCAACAGGCACCTCAAGAAGAGCGCGCCATTCACCCCGATGTATTGACGTGGATTCCCGGCTTCGAGGGGCGTTTAATATGTCACGCCTTAATTGCCATGAAAATATCCGTGATTTAAAATTAAATTATTAAATTTGCGGTGCCGTAGACTGCGGCACCGCAAATTCACGAGAATGTCATGAGATACAGAACAAGATTCCTCGTCCTGGCGGCAGCGGCAGCGGCCGTGCCTTTCTTATGCGGCTGCAAGAGCCGGGAGCCGGGAGCCGGAGTAGGCAAGGTGCAGCTTCCGGTCATAGGGTCAGAGGTGCGGGCCATGCCGCCCGCGATAGTCTACAAGGTGAGCGGAGACAATTGCATGGACCTGGTGCCTGTCACGCTCACAGCCGACGGCAAGGGCCTGCTCTCGTACCCGGCGCCCACGGACCTGAACGAGGGCCAGACGCCCATCGACTTGGGCGACGGGTGGTGGCTGGACCGGCGGGGCATAGGCCCTACAAGCGTCTTCACCACCTACACCTATGAGCAATACGCGGCCATGAAGGATGCTCCGAGCGAAAAGGAGATTATGGACCACATAGACCGACATGCCCGCATCACGCGTATGGTGAGCCTGCCTGTCACGGCGGCGGAGGCCGCTTCCGACCCGGCTGTGGCACGCGCCTATACCGAGGGCGGATTCGTGGACTGCCGGGAGTTGCTGAACAGAGAATAACCAATAAATCATAAGACATGAAGAAATTTTACTATGCGATGGCGCTTGCAGCGCTCGTGGTCCCTACGGCCCATGCACGCACGTTGAGCGTGGATGAGGCCAAGGCCAACATCTCCTGCGCTCTCGGTGCCGGGATGAAGAAGGCGCCGGCCCTGGGCGGGTCCCTGGAGCTGGCACAGGTGGTATCCCGCGAGGGAACGCCTACATTGTATCTGTTCACCGGCGCGGAGAGGCGCGGCCTGGTCATAGCCTCGGCCAATGCAGGCACGTCGAAGGCCGGATACGTGAAACCGTCTTTCGGTTCTTCTATAAGTTCGGGAATCCCTCCCATGCGCGCGCCTATCACAGGAGTGCCCGCAGACAGGCTCTCGATGACGCCGAGAGGATTGTTCTCATACCACTCTGAGGGAAGCACCGAGGCCACGGCGCCGCGCAGCAACACGGCTACATCCGGAGCGTCAAGGTGTCCAAGGAACTCTACTCCGGGTCGGGAGCCATATCTGTCCCGGAGAGTCTCGAGCAAAGGTCCCCGGCCTGCCACTTTGAGCGACACACCGGCCTGCACGGCAGCCTGCAGCATGGTCTCCACACCTTTCTCGTAGGATAAGCGACCTATGTAGCAGAAATATGGCTCGCCTGCGGGGCCGGCAGGAGGCGCCGAGGCCAAGGTGGCAAGCTTGTCAGGGTCTGCAAAGTTGCACAGCACCTCTATCTTGCGCCTGTCAAACCCTGCCTGCGCCATCTTCTCGGCCATAAAGGCCGATGGAGCAATATATGTGTCCACACATCGCTCCAGCCGTCTGCGGCTCCAACGCCGTGCTTCTATATACGCCATCACGCTCGCGGGCAGCGACCCTTTCATACAGCGGTGGCGCAACACGGCCCCGGGACGTGTGAAACATTCCTCGCAGATGGTGCCGTCCGGACGGCGACAGCTGTAGGAAGGGCACACAGCCTTATAGTCATGCAAGGTCCACACCACTCGCACGCCACGTTTCTTCGCTGCCTCGGCAACGTAGGGTGAAAGGTATGAGTGCACGTTATGCATATGCACCACGTCGGGCTTGAACTCGTCGAGAGCCTGATGCACGCACTTGCGCACGTCCCCGACTCCGAGCATACGGCGAGCTCCCCTCAGCCTGTCTGCCAGGGAACCGAACAAGCATACCTCCGAAGGGAATCCGTCCTGTTCGGGAAGCTGCATGTTCTCGGGATAACTCATGGCGAGGACTCGCACGTCATGGCCATGCTCCTGGAGCATGCGGCGCGTATTGATGGCCACCAGCTCGGCACCACCGCGCATATAGAAGAATTTGCTCGCTATCAGTATTCTCATGGACTATTGATAAGGATGTGTCTGGACGGCGCTAACAGGATTCGCGGCTACGGCGCGACGCGCCTTTCACATTCTTTAACGCAAGGATGGCTCCTATTATTTTGTAGAGCCGCGAAAATAGCGGTCTCCGCACCGTCGTGAATGAGCCTGCCCTGCTCACGGCGGTGCGGAGAACATACGCGCCTGCGGCGATCACTCGCCCCGCAGGCCTACGGTCTCGTCACTCGTAAACGACCTCCTCTTCATAATCTGCATAATCATCATACTGTTCAGGCAGAACCTCCATCTGAGCCTCTGACAGGTCGATGTCGCCAAGTTCGGAAGCCTTTTCCGATTTCTTCTCCGGCACCTTGTCGCCAAGCTTCTCCATGCGTTCCTCGAACTTGTCCTTCAGCTTGTGGAATTTCTTATAGTTGGATGCGCCCATCTCCTCCTCGTCAGCGGACTCAAGAATATCGGTAATGTTCCCGATATACGGATATTTATGGAGAATCGAGATGCCGAACTCCTGATTCTCCAACGTGTAGTCCATATAGTCCTTGTTGTCCTTGATAACCTTCTCCCAGCCCTCCACGTACTTGTCGTTGGCCTCCTCGTACCAGTCGATCATCTGGGCATAGTCAT
>URZM01000182.1 GCA_900552315.1 uncultured Bacteroidales bacterium
CCGTATGGTTTATAGCGGAATCCGAAATGGCGCTTAAAATTCCGGATCGAGCAATTGTGCCCCGGTAAAAACAATATCTTTCGTGGCTCCGCCAAGATCTACACGTACAACCATACCTGTATCGAACTGGGAGAATACAGTGCCGAACATGGAAAGAGTCTCTTCACCCATAGTTTCAGCCAACGATTTCTTCAGCTGCGGAGCCAAAGGCTGGAGGCTGTCCATGCCGGAAAACAGCTCTTTTTCCTCATCCGAGAAGAATGAGGCCGGGAAGGTGAAAATAATGTTGTCGCCGTCATATGCGACAGATATTCCGTCACCGATCTGCTCATTCATCATTGTCGCCAGCTCGTTCATCTCGTTGCTGTAGGCCGATGCGGAGGGAATAGCGACAACTGAGGCTGCAAGGAGCAGCAATATGGAAAACACTTTCTTCATATCAAAAGCCGATATAAACATTCGGACGCACGTGTCCGAATGGAATCAGTCGTCAAGACGGTTTTTCTCCTTGGCAGGATTGGAAAAATACAGGTCACCCTCTATATATTCCTGTGCCGCGATAAGTGTGGGCTTCGGAAGTTTCTCGTAGAAACGAGAAATCTCGATCTGCTCACGGTTCTCAGACACCTCCTCCATGTTGTCGGACGAGGCAAATTCCTGGAGCTTCTTTTCCAGGTCTTTTTTCATCTCAACTGCTATCTGGTTAGCCCGCTTGCCTATGATGCAAACAGTCTCATAGACGTTGCCGGTGGGTTTGGCCATCGCTATCATGTCGCGGGTCACAGTATTGACAGGAGCTTTAGTCTTTTTGTAGTCCATTACGATTTTATGTCTTTTGTCTGTATTGTATCTTCAGTGTCTCTGGTGGATTCTACACGGGGGGCATCAGTGTCTGCCGTGCCGAATCAGTCTTTTATGTGGCGTTCGGCCTGCTTGAACATTTCATCGGCCTCCTTGCGGTTGTCGGTAGAGGGGAAATTGTTGATGAAGGAATAATACTCATCAATCATGTCCCTGTAGCGGTCCGCCTGCTTCTCAGGTACGCTCTGCTTCGCCTCCTGATATTTTGCCTTCAACTTAAGGAACTCGAGGTCTTCCTTATATTTAGTGTAGGGATAATTGCGCAGGGCGTTGTCGGCGACAATCACGCAGCTCTCGTAATTGTTGCCCATGTATGTGCCGAGGTTATAATACAGCTGGGCGTTTTGAAGCTCCTTCAGCGTGAGCTTGTCCTGGAGCTCGAACATGGCTGTCTGGGCAGACTGGGCCTTATCGCTTTTCGGAAAATAGTCTATGAATCCTTGCAGTTCCTCGATTCCTTTCAGAGTCTCCGTCTGGTCAAGCTGCGGGTCCGGCGAGTCGAGATAATAGCCGTATCCGCAGTAATATCTCGCATCCTCGGTATATATGCCTTTGGGATAGCGGTTATAGTAGCTTTTCAGGTAAACTCCTGAGTTCAGGTAGTCCTTGCTGTTGTAATAGCTCATGCCGAGCAGGTAAAGCGCCTCCTCTCCCTTGGCACTGCCTTTGAGAGGGGTGACCAAATCATTTAGAATCGTGGCGGTCTGCATGTATTTCCCCTGCTCGTATGCCTTTTTCGCATATTCGTACTTGAGATTGATGTCATGGCTTTTCAACACACGAGAATATTCGCTGCAGCCGGTCAGAGAAAAAGCCAGCGCCGACAACACTATCGCGATTATCTTGAAATTCGGGGTCATAAATGTTCGATTCCTAAAAGAGTCCATGGCGCGTCATGCAGAAGGCGATGTCGCTTGGGCACAGCGATGGCCTTATGGCATCGGCGCTTTGAGGTGCAAAATTAACAAAATTTCCCGACACTGCAAAATTATTGGGTAAAACTGCGACCATACGGGATTTTTTAACTAACTTTACACTTTGGAAACATGGGCAGCACGGTTCGCGAGGCTGTCAGAATCATGTATTCCGTTATGTTTATCTTATTTATGACATGCGGCAACAGAGTCTTGAATCAAGATTTGCCGCCAAAACATGATATATCGTGACTCCATACGACGAAAACAAGCATGACGAGAGTTATGATGCCCGTGGGGCCAAGCCCCGTGTACGCAGGCGTGGACTTATAAACCGTCATCCGATTTTAGCCAATCTGGTTATAATTATTGTGGTGGCCGTGCTCGGTCTGGTTATAGCGTATCTCAGCCTTGGCCTGTTTACCAAACATGGACAGACAGACCAGGTGCCACGAGTAGTGAACATGTCTTACACCTCGGCTGTGGAAAAGCTGCATGACGCCGGCTTCAAGGTGGAGATAAAGGATTCCGTGTATTTTGAAGATGTGAAGCCAGGTGTGGTGGTAGACCAGTTTCCTTCTGCCGGGGCTATTGTCAAGCCCGGCCGCAAGGTTTACCTGTATATCAATTCCGTTCATCCTAAAGAGGTCATAATCGACCCCAGCAATGACACTCGACAGCCTGCGTTGAGGGGTCTTTCCATGCGTCAGGCCCAGGCGCAGCTCCAGGAGCTCGGGTTCAAGAATATAAAGATAGAATATGTGCTCGGCGACACAGACCGGGTACTCCGTGTCACGGCCAATGGCAAGACCGTGAACAAGATGCAGAAAGTGCCGCTCAACGCCAAAATCGTGCTTGTGGTCTATGACGGCAGGAAATCGGCTCTCGCGGATTCGCTCTCTCGAGCGGCCGGCCGCGATGAGATGAACGAGCAATATGAGATAGAGACAGACCCGAATTTCATACCGGACGAAGACGAAATATATTTCGAGGAAGACCTGGGACCGATAGGCGGGGACGAAATACCGGACAATACTCATTATGAGGAGATTTGAGTCTGAACTTGCAAGCGCCGAGGAGGACAAAGACGTGTCCATCCACTCTGAGACCGATTTTGAGACGGATTTTGGCGATCCTGATCAGGAGGCCGAGGATTACTCATATCAGCTCGTGACCGACGCCAACGGCCGGGAAATGTATGAGCATTTCCGGTTTGTGGCCGACAAGGGGCAGGCTCTGCTGCGCATAGACAAATTTCTGGTGGAGAGAATCCAGAAGACGTCCAGAAACCGCATACAGCAGGCAGCCGACGCCGACTGCATCCTTGTGAACAACCGCCCGGTGAAGGCGAGCTATAAGGTGAAGCCCGGCGATGTGGTGAGCGTGGTGATGGACCGGCCTCGCTATGAGCTGGAGATAATCCCCGAGGACATTCCGCTCGACATCGTATATGAAGACGCGGAGTTGCTGGTGGTGAACAAGCCTGCCGGGCTGGTGGTGCATCCCGGCCACGGCAACTACACGGGCACACTTGTGAACGCCTTGGCTTGGCATTTCAAGGACACTCCGGACTATGACTCCGACGATCCGCGCATGGGGCTCGTGCACCGCATAGACAAGGACACCTCGGGGCTTCTCGTGGTGGCCAAGACTCCCGACGCAAAGACATTTCTCGGCAAACAGTTTTTCGAGAAGACTACCCAACGGGAGTATGTGGCGCTGGTGTGGGGCGATTTTGATGAAGACGAAGGTACGATAACCGGGAACATAGCCAGAAATCCTAAGGACAAGTTGCAGATGGCCGTGTTCGACGACCCGGCCATAGGCAAGCATGCCGTGACCCACTACAAAGTGCTGGAACGGTTCGGCTACGTCACGCTTGTGCGATGCGTGCTGGAGACCGGACGCACCCACCAGATACGCGTGCACATGCGCCACATAGGCCATCCCCTCTTCAACGACGCGCGCTACGGCGGCGACCAGATACTGAAAGGGACTACCTTCAGCAAATACAAGCAGTTCATAGCCAACTGCTTCGACGCATGTCCGCGCCAGGCACTGCACGCCCGCACCTTAGGCTTC
>URZM01000183.1 GCA_900552315.1 uncultured Bacteroidales bacterium
CCTACCGGGCATGGTTGGGCGGTGGCGGGCTTTTCGGTCAGCCTGCGTAGCGGGTCTCCACCACGTCCCAGTCGACTATGTCCCAGAGGGCGTGGAGATAGGATGCGCGCAGGTTCTGGTAGTCGAGGTAATATGCGTGTTCCCATACGTCGAAGACCAGTATGGGGCGCAGACCTTCCGTCATGGGGTTGCCGGCGTTCTGTGTCTGGGTCAGGAACAGGTCGCCGTCTTCGTCGCATGAGAGCCATACCCAGCCGGAGCCGAAGATTGCCGCTCCGGCTTCCTCGAACTTTTTCTTGAAATCGTCGAAGCTGCCGAAGGTTGACTCAATCTTTTCCTTCAGGGAGCCTTCGGGGGCACGTTTGCCCACGGGGGAGAACTGGAAGAAATAGAAGATGTGGTTCCAAGCCTGCGAGGCGTTGTTGAAGAGCGGACCTTCGGACGTCTTGATGATTTCCTCAAGGGGCTCGTCGGCATGCTCGGTACCTTCCACCAGGCGGTTGAGGTTGTCTATGTACGCCTTCTCATGTTTGCCATAGTGGTAATTGATTGTCTCCTGGCTGATGGCGGGCGCCAGGGCGTCCGGCGCGTAGGGGAGTTTGGGCTGTGTGAATTTCATAATTTATTTTGATTAGATGGTTCCTTGAGTGAGTGGAGTTGTGGTCAGACGTTCTTCTGGGTGACGTTGCGTGTCAGGTGCAGCAACGAGCCAAGGTTGTCGATATCCGACGTGGCTATGGCGGCGGCTCCGGCCTGGACATGGGTCAAGATGTTGCCTTCGGTGATGTCGCCTCCGCACACGAGCGGGGTCTCGATGGCGTTTTCATCAAGATACGTCGCTATCTGCCGCAGGTTGTCCAGCGCCTCGGGGGTGCCGTCGGACTCGAAGAAGAGGTAGTCTATGTCGTATGGGCGCATGCTCTCGGCTGTCTCCCTGTCGGCCACGTTCACCCCGATGATAGGCCATGCCTCCAGAGCAACGCGCACGGCGCTCACGGGACGGTCCAGGGCATAGACATGCACCCCGTCGGCCTGCCACTCCTTGGCGGCCTCGTACCGGTTGCCTATTATCAGCACGGTGCCCTTGTCGGCGAGGTCCGGACGGAGGTTGTCGATGACCCGTTTCAGCGCCTCGTCGCTCACGGCATCAGGGGCGCAAATCTCTATCCAGGTGACCTCTGCCTCGAGTGCGCGGCGGGCCTGCGCCTCAATCTCGGCGGCGTTGCCGGCCTTTATTATGAATTGTAAAAGCATGACTCTTTCCGTTTTTTGAATTATCAACGCTTCAGCATCCCGTTTTGTTGGGTGCGGTTCCAACGAGCGAAAAACATCACCGGCACAACAGTGGCCGCGAGGCCCACGGCGAGCGCCGCGAAGTAGGGTATGGGCTCTCCCCACATGGCCTTGGTGATGATGGTGAAGCCTTCAGGGGCGAAGAAGATGTATGTGACGGTGACGCAGGTCATGAAAGCCGCCGGAATCACCGTAATCCACCAGCAGCGACCCTGCCGTGCGAGCCACACCGTGGCGGCCCAGAGGGTGAAGACGGCGAGCACCTGGTTGCACCAGGCGAAATAGCGCCACAGGGCGTCGTAGGGGAGCAGCATTATCAGGAAGCAGAGGGCGAATATCGGTATGGATATGAGCAGCCTCTTGGGTATGGTGCGTTGCGGCACACCCATGAAATCTGCTGCGATGAGACGTGCCGAGCGCAGGGCGGTGTCGCCTGAGGTGATGGGGGCGGCGATCACGCCGAGGATGGCGAGCAGTCCGCCGAAGGTGCCGAGCCAGGTGCGCGAGAGGTCGTCCACGAGCACTGCCGGGGAGCCTGCCCCGAGGTATGCCCCGAGCTTGTCATAGCCGCCGGTGAAGGCCACTGCGGCGGCAGCCCATATCAGCGCCACTATGCCCTCGGACACCATGGCACCGTAGAAGATGGGCCGCGCGTGTTTCTCGTTCTTGAGGCAGCGGGTCATCATGGGGCTTTGGGTGGCGTGGAAGCCGGATATGGCGCCGCAGGCTATGGTCACGAACATCATGGGGAAAATGGGATTGGCCTGCGGGTCGGCCTTGTGGTTGTAGAACTGGTCCCATATCTCAGGTACCGAGTCATGATGCACGAAGAGCATGGCGAGGATACCCACGGCCATGAATAGCAGCGCGAAGCCGAACAGAGGATATAGCTTGCCTATGAGCTTGTCGATGGGCAGGAGCGTGGCCGCCATGTAGTAGACGAATATGACCACGACCCAGAAGGTGATGTCGAGATGTTCGGGGGTGAGCTTGCTCAGCAGGTCGGCGGGGTTGTAGACGAACACGGCACCCACAAGTATCATGAGCAGCAGGGCGAAGACGCGCATCACGTTCTTGATCTTGCCTCCCAGCTCCGCACCGGCTATCTCGGGGAGCGAGGCGCCCCCCATGCGCAGCGACATGAGTCCGGAGAGGTAGTCGTGCACCGCCCCGGCGAATATGGTGCCGAGCGAGATCCACAGGAACGCGGCGGGACCGTACATCACGCCCATGATGGCTCCGAAGATGGGGCCGAGACCCGCTATGTTGAGAAACTGGATAAGGAAAATCTTCCAGTTGGGGAGGGGCACATAGTCCACTCCGTCCGCCATGGTATGCACGGGGGTGACGCGGGAGGGGTCCTGCCCCGCTATACGGCTCACGAGAAGCCCGTATGTGAAATAGCCGCCTATGAGCACGGCCAGTGCTATTACAAAGGAAATCATGTCTTATATAAATTGGTATTAGGATTGTCGGTCAATAAGAGTCGGTTGTTCTGCAAGAGTTGGCTATTCGGCCCTTAGGGCCTGGAATACCTCGTTCCGGGCCTTGCGTGTCTCCCGGCGCAGCTTGTCTACATGGGTCTGCGCCGCATATATCTCGGAGCGCATCGCGTCGGTGGGAGTGGCACGGTATTCCCGGCGCATGGAGCGGAGGTTCGCCTCGGCTTGGTCAAGCTGTTCGCGGCGTTCCTGATAGCGCTGCATGGGGGCAATGGCCATGCGGGGCAGCTGGCCGTAACGGGTGTAGACCTTGCCTCTGTCCCCTGTGAAGCGGAACTCGTCCGGCTCTTCATGCTTCTCGGCCCCGGCGTTCTGTATGTGGCCCATAAGCTCCGAATAGTCGGCTCCGTCGGGCCACGTCATCTTCCATCCGGGCACCGCGTGTGAGTTTCGGGAAAAATCGGCCTCGTCGGCGTCGCCATCCAGTCGGGTCTCTTGTGGGAAATGCAGGGTCCACAGAGCCGCGAGGCTCTTGATGCCGGGAGTGTCCGCGTCATAGTTCTCGCGCATCTCGGAGGGCACGAACACATATATAGTCACGAGCTCGTCTCCATTCTCGTCTACGGCGCCGTTCCGGTCTGTGGCCCACCATCCTGCACCGGTGTACTCGTCTATGGCCAGCATGTAGTCATCGGCGGGAGAGTTGTAGGGTAGGCCCATGTTCACGGGGTTCTGGAACTCTCCGGTGTCGCTGTCGCGGTATGAGCGGAAAATGTCATAGCCTCCCAGTCCCTGCTCCGAGCGTGAGGCGAAATAGAACGTGCATCCGTCGCTGAGCATGAACGGGAAAGCCGCGTCCACATCCTCCTCGAAAAGCGGTGTCGGCTCGCTCCATGAACCGTCACCCAACCGGAAACCTTCATACAGTCTGGAGATTTCCTCCACGGAGCCGTCCTCCTCGTCCACACTCTCGGACTCCACGGCCACATACCTCACCACGCCACCCTCGGACTCATAGGCGGGGGAGACCGGCTCCATGTCGGCCCACTCGGCGCCCATGCGCTTCATGTCTGGGTCAGCGACCAATGAGCCGCTGGGGAGCGAGAGCCGATATGCCT
>URZM01000184.1 GCA_900552315.1 uncultured Bacteroidales bacterium
GGGTCCGGGTCGGGGTCCGGGTCGGGGTCGGGGTCGGGATCAGGGGTGCCGGAGGCTGTCCAGGCCACGTCCATCTTGTCGCCCCAGATGTGCTCGGCCATCTCGGGATAGTCGATGAAGGGGTTGCGGTTGTGCTGATGCTTGTAGACGGCTTCGTTGCGGTCTATCTCCTTCTGGCTGACGGGATCCTGCCTGTGCCAGCGTAGCAGCATCTCTATGGCCCAGGGCTGGAGGGTGGGGTAGCTTCCCTGCGCGGCGGTATATGTGCCGTTGCTCTGCCATGTAAGGTTCTGGTAGCAAGTGACCATGTAGAAATAAGTGCGAGCCAGGTCACCCTTGAACTCGTCGTCCGGCTCGAACACGTGGTCGCAGCCTCCGCCCTGGCCGCTGACCGGAGTGCCGTGCTTGAATCGGGGGTTCGGGCATTTGTTGCTTATGCTCTGTGCGTTCTGCACCTCGGCGTAGGGCCAGTTGCCGCGTGTTGAGTTTGCCACGGAGTTGGTAGGCATCAGGTGCATGATGTCCTTGTATGCGTCGTTGTTGTTGCCGCCCCACCAGGATTTCGGGAAAGTGTGCTCCTTGTTCATGGTGTTGTTGTCCGGCGCTCCTTTGCCCACTGGCACCTGGTTGGTGGTGTATATGTCCCACCAGTAGCCGTCGGGGTGCACGTCAGTGTCGAAGAAGCATCCCCATGTCTGGTTGTTGCCGTTTCCGTAGGTTATGGGTGTGTGGTCTTTCACAATGGTGTACAGCTGGCTCTTGAGAGCGGCCTTGGACTTGCCCTCGCAGGTGTCGTAATATCCTGCGGGAATCTCGGCGCAGGCTATCGCCCCCCAGAGCGAGGCGGCGCATAGGAGTATGGTATATCTCATCTTGGGTGTGTAATTGAGTTTTGCATAAGTATAGCCCGCAAAATTAGTGAAAAAAGTTGAAATGGGCGGTGCCCATATAATTTTTAACACGCGGGGACGCATACTGTTTGGCAAGGGACTTTTTATGAGGCGGAGAGGGTCAGGCCCAAGGGGTCTGAGACCAATCTGAGGAGTGGCTTTGAGCGGATGGGACGGGGCTTACGGGAGCTGGCGCGCGCCTCGCTTAAGGCGGTATGACTCTATGCGCTGCCTGATGTTCTTTTTAAGGCACTCGCTGTAAAGCCACGGTTCCGCGCCGTGGTAGTCGCCTACGTTCAGCACGTCAAGGATGTTGGGCAGGGAGCTGCCGTCATACCCCTTGACCACCAGCACCTTGGCCTCGGGGTCAAGCGTCACGGTGATGGTGTCGTCCAGGATGGCCGGGACTTCGTCCGTGCGCCAGTTCACGGGATTGATGCACATTACGTTGGGGGCGCTCACCACCGGCTTTACGTATTTCACGTCGGAGACGGAGTTGTAGCATATCACCACGCCGGTGTCCAGAGAGTCCCTGGCGGCCTTGATGTAAGGATGGTCGGCCACATTGTCGGGGGTCACCTTGTAGCCCAGCACGTATGCGGCCACTAGGCGCTCCCTGATGTCCGGGCCAACGGTCTTCAGAAGTTCCACCACCGATTTGCCACCCTGGCTGAATCCGGCCAGTATGATGGGACGGCCGTGGTTCTCATTCTTGAGGAAATGGTCGAAAGAGTTTTTCACGTCGACGAAGCTCACGTCGTGATAGCGCCGGTTGATCGTGTCCTCGTTCAGCGTGGCCCATGAGTCGAGCGTTATGTGGCGGTAATAGGGGGAATAGAAATTGTTGCCCGGAGCCATGTATTCCGCGATCTGGCCTATCTCGATGCCCATATGGGCGCGGTGCTCCTCCTTCGAGGGGTCGGCATAGTGGCACACGGCTCCTTCGGGTGTGTGCCAGTCATATTCCCAGGTGGAGGGGATGTAAAACACGTCGACGCCCGTCTGCGAGGCGTCGTTCCGGACCACGGTCCACATCAGTGCGTCTGAATAGTCGGGAGCCGCCGGGACATACACTGGTCCTTCATTGCGCGGATTGGCGGAGGCATAGTCCTGGCAGCCGCCCAGCAGGGACAGCGATAATGTGACGAACAAGCCGAACAGAGTCGATTTTACCGGATACATGACTGTTGATTAGGATGTTAAGATACCTCAGGCCGCGCTTGTCGTGGAGACGGCGCGGCCTGAGGCTGTATGGATGGATTATTTGTCGGAGGGCACGAAATTGTAAGTGTATATGACTTTGCCTTCCGTATTGTTGGTGACTGTAAATGAACCTGTTGATGACAGGGTCACGCTCTCCAGGGATTTTGCCGCACGCTCGCAGGCAGCCTTGACCTTGGCGTCGCACTCGCTTGCGGAGCCGGTCAGGGTGAAGGGGGTGTTGGTTACCCCCAGGGCGTCCTTGAAGGCTTTTTCGATCACGAACATGTCGCTGAGTCCGCTTCCGCTGATGGACTTGAAGCCGTAGGTGTAAATCTGAGTCTGAGGCTCGTCATCGTCGTCGCCGCACGATGTCATCGAGAGTCCGGCCACCACGGCCAGGAGGACGAGCAGCATCTTTGCCAAAAGTTCTTTCTTCATGAGATAAATGGTTGATTATAAATGAATTGGAATATGCGTTTCAGACTAAACTTGGAGTGCGTCTTCCCCTATACAGCGTGCTGGAGCCATAGCCGACCGCACATATGCATATTCGGGACAGGTGTGCAAAATTAGCTAAAAAAGTTTGAATTACGATGACCCGAAACCTTCAAGTTCCCTGTGCCCGGGACTTCATACAGACAAGACCTCCCGGCCGGTCCGCGTCTCAATACAGGAACCCGAAGAGCCACAGGGGCACCTTGTTGCCGAAGCCGCAAAGGATGTCGTCGGCGGCCACGAAGCTGTCCGGAATGTCCTTGATCTGCGAGAACCCTTTCCCGGCCCCTCCCACCTCGAAGAGATAGCGGTTGTCTACGAGCAAGTCCCCCTCTTTGGGGTAGGCCACCTCGTGGGCGTGGGCCAGCATGGAGGCCAGGAACGTTTCCCTCACTTTTCCCTTGTCGGCACATCCGAGGGCGTGGATGATGGATGGATTGTCGAACAGCACCTTCTGCGGCCTGGCCATGGATTTGGGATTCCGCTCTGCCTTGTAATACAGGAGTCGCAGTATCTGAGACCGTTCAAGCAATGACAGTATCTTTATGAGCTGGTTTACCGTCACCCCCAGCATCTCGGCGGTCATGCGCGCGTTCATGGGCGAAGGGGTGCGCGAGGCGATTACGCTCAGCAGGTGTTTCGCCTTTATGAGAGTCGCGTATTCCACTTTCTCCACGGCCGGGATATCATAGTCTATCACGCTGGCTACCATGTTGTTTACACGGGTCAGGTAATCGGCCTCCGTCTCCGTGGTGTAGAACGGGTAGAATCCGTGCCTGAGGTATTTGCCGAACAGTTTCGGCACATCCAGCTTGCTTGATAATCCGGGAGCTATACGCTCATGTTCATACAGGATGTCTGACAGCGATATGGCCTCGAATTTCATGTCCCGGAACTCGAGGTATTCCCTGAACGAGAGGCCGGGAAGGCTGTACATCAGGCAGCGGCGCGACAGGTCCGCTATGGAGTGGTCTATCTCCAGCAGCGAGCTTCCTGTGAACACTACCGTTATGCCGGGAAAGAAGTCATACAGGTTCTTGACCTGACGTTCCCATCCCGGCATGCGGTGTACCTCGTCTATGAAGAGGTGCGTGATGCCCTGCTGGTCAGCCATTTCGCCCAGATCCATCAGGGAGTGGGCCGCAAACCAGATGTCGTCAAGCGAGACATACAGTGCCTTGGACGGGTCTGGAAACGCAAGCTTGATGCGCTGAAGCATCATCGTGGTCTTCCCGACTCCGCGCG
>URZM01000185.1 GCA_900552315.1 uncultured Bacteroidales bacterium
GGAGGCCGCACCCCCACCCCCTCAGGGGTCCGGGCGCGGCCTCCCTTTTTCCTCCCACAAATAGGTTGTCCCCGACATCGTAGGGACGTGCCTTCGGCACGTTAACCTCGGGCTCCACCGTTCAAACACCCCTAACCCGTTAGTAATCAAGCAAACATGCCGAAGGCATGTCCCTACAGCCATGCCTCACAGCCACGGATACGGGCAGGCGCGAGCTTGGACATTGGGGTTGTGTCAGTACTTGGGATTGTAGCTGTCAAGTATATGTATGGAATCGGCGAATTTCTGCGCCTGTGCCTCCGTGGCCGGCTTCAGCACCGCACGCACGCATGAGCCTTGCTTATAGACTACGTCACCCGAGGTGAGGCTCGCCTCACGGTCCAGGATATGGTCATGCCAGTAGGTTACCACTATCCTCCCCTCGCCCATGGACTCGATCCTTATCTCCCGATAGGACTGTCCCTCCGAGAAACGCAGCGTCCCGTCGGAATAGTCAAGTATAGGCTGGTCCATGTACACGTCCCGGTTGTTGGCGAAAGCGAACAGGCGGACATCCTTGTCCCCCATGCGCATACCGTCTATGGTGTAGGCGCCGTCCATCAGCAAGCCCTGTTTCTCTGCCTCCTCCACGGAAAGATTCACTCCTTCACCGACAACTACATCCGTGCTCTCGACAGCCCAATACGCGCCGCCCATCGTCTTCTGCACGTCAGCGAGCTTGTCGTCGGGGCCCTTCACGTCATCATCCGAGCAGGCAGCCAACCCGAACACCATGAAAGAGACCATAAAAAACAATACCTTTTTCATTCTTAATAAGTTTTGGTGTCCGACAAAGTTACGACACGTTAACAAAAAACAAATTATTTGTGATAATTTAACGTATTTTAACTTTATAGATTTGCAGGTGTATCTAATCTGTTGAGATGCGCTCCCCGGCGCATTCCAGCGGCATGCGAATACGCTACCGCCCCAGGGCCGTCGTCGGATGAGTCCGACCTGTCTGACCCGTCCGACTTGTCCTGGGCGGCGCCTGGACGGGAAATGGGCGGGAAATGGACGGGGGCGCCTGGCCTCACGGCCGGACGCCCCCTGCATATGTGTAAGGTACTATGAAAAATCAGAGCGTGAGCTGCTCGCAGGGCAGACCGAAGGCGTCGGCCACACCCTTGCAGTAGATCTTGCCGTCCACCACATTCACGCCCTGTGCCAGGCCCGCGTCGGCCTTGCAGGCCTCTTTCCAGCCCATGTCGGCCAGACGCAACGCGTAGGGCATCGTGGCGTTGGTGAGCGCCAGCGTGGAGGTGAAGGGAACGGCGCCGGGGATGTTGGCCACGGCGTAATGCACTATGCCGTCAACCTCGTATACGGGGTCGGAGTGGGTGGTGGGGTGCGAGGTCTCGATGGAGCCGCCTTGGTCTATGGCCACGTCCACGAGCACCGTGCCGGGCTTCATGAGCTTGAGCATGTCGCGAGTGATGAGGTGCGGGGCCTTTGCGCCGGGTATGAGCACGGAGCCTACCACCAGGTCCGTGGTGGGGAGTTCCTGCTCTATGTTGTGGCGCGAGGAGTAGAGGGTCTTGACATTCTTGGGCATCACCTCGGCGCAGTGGCGCAGGGTGGGCAGGGAGATGTCGGTGATGGTGACCTCGGCGCCGAGGCCTGCCGCCATGAGGGCCGCGCCGCGACCCACCACGCCGGCTCCGAGCACAAGCACGCGCGCAGGCTTCACGCCCGGCACGCCGCCGAGCAGTATGCCCTTGCCTCCCTGGGGCTTCTCCAGGAAGCGTGCGCCCTCCTGGATGGACATGCGTCCGGCCACCTCGCTCATGGGGACGAGCAGGGGCAGCGTGCCCATGCGGTCGCACACGGTCTCGTAGGCTATGCACACGGCACCGCTCTCCAGCATGGCGTCGAGCAGCGGGCGGTCACATGCGAAGTGGAAATAGGTGAACAGCACCTGTCCCTTGCGCACCAGCTTGTACTCCGGCTCGATGGGCTCCTTGACCTTGATTATCATCTCGGCTATACCGTACACCTCCTCGATGGTGGGGAGGATGGTGGCTCCCGCAGCCTCGTACTCGGCGTCGGGGAATCCGCTGCCTTCCCCGGCAGTGTGCTGCACATACAGCTTGTGGCCGTGGGCCACGAGTTCTTTTACTCCGGCGGGGGTCAGACCCACACGGTTCTCGTTGTTCTTGATTTCTTTAGGTACACCGATAATCATGGTCGTATCAGATTGGGTTTAGGTTAAAGTAATTAACGCGGGAGGGGGGCGCGAAAGAGGGCCGGACGCATGTATATGCAGTCAGCCGGGGATTCGCGTGCCCCGCCCCCTTAATAATTGAAGCGCCCAAAGTTAGCAAAAAAATTCAGAACAGCAAATATCCGGGCATGAAAAATTATACATGTTTTTCAGCATATTTCTCCTCCGGTGCATAGAACTTGCTCCAGGCGCGGAGATATTTTCGGAGCGAGGACACCATCTCGCGCGTCTCCTGGAGCGTGTTCAGGTAGACGTACAGCACGCTCAGCGAGGCAGCGCTCTCCTCGCGCAGGCGTGTGTGCAGGTCGCGGCACAGGGCCGAGAGGTCCTCCTTGCAGCGCTCGCACCGCTCACGCACGTAGGGGACCGCCTCCACAGCCCCCGTGGAGAGTATGTCGAGTGTGTCGGCGAACAGGGAGCCCACCCTGCCACGCACCTCCTCGAACTCCGGGCGGCATCCTTGCGGCAGAGGCATGAAGTTGTTGTCCACATGCTCATGGCACACCTCGGTGACGCGCCTCAGGTTGTAGAGGATGGAGGCACAACAGTTGTTGGCGAGGTGGAACCAGGCGCTCATCTCCATGGCGCGAGGGCGTGAGACGCGGCGCAGACACAGCGTCTGCTTGCGGCGCGAGTTCTTGAGCACGTCCTTTTCCCTCCTCAAGGCGCTGTCGGCTTTCGAGAGCGCCTTGGCGTTCTCGGCCACGAAGGCGCCTGTCACCGAGTCATATGCGGAGGCGGCGCGTGCGAGGAACTGCTGTTGCTGCTCGCCCATGTAGATGCGGAGCAGGTGCCAGCACTCCTCCTTGTCGTCCGTGGAGAGCATGGTCTGGAACATGGCGTCGCCATCCTCCTGCCGGCAACGGTTCCGGAAACGGCGGTTGCTGCGCACCAGCAGCACGATCACCAAGGCCGCCAGAGCCATCATGACCCAGATGCCTCCCAGGTGCATCAGCGTCACTATCACGCCGGCGCCTATGAAAGCCGCTCCGGCCGTCAGGAACCATCCGCCTATCACCGAGATAACACCCGTGATGCGGAACACGGCGCTCTCGCGGCTCCAGGCCCGGTCGGCCAGCGAGGTGCCCATGGCCACCATGAAGGTGACGAATGTGGTGGAGAGAGGCAGCTTCAGGGATGTGCCGAGAGCTATAAGCGCACCCGCGAGCACGAGGTTCACACTTGCCCGGACCAGGTCGAATGCCGCGCCCCGCTCCATGACAGAGAGGTCCGTGTCGAACCTGCGCGAGAGCCAGCGGCGCACCTTTTGCGGCGTGTGGCGCCTTACGCACGCCAGGCCCGCCAGGCTCCACCTCACCAGGCGGCGCGCTATGCGCGAAGAGCCGAACATCTCCTCGCCCCCTTGCTGGGAGCCGAGCCCGATCTCAGTCTTCGTGACATTGCGCGCCTTGCGCGAGGTGGCCAGGGATACCACCATCACCACACCGGCGCCTATGAGGAACCACACCGGCGTGTCCGCCGGGCCGTTGAGAGCGCCCATAAGGTGGCTGTGGGGG
>URZM01000186.1 GCA_900552315.1 uncultured Bacteroidales bacterium
GGACCTGCTCACGACTCTCGGCGCTGCATGGCCCGGCTATAAGCACGCGTCCACGTGGATTGGGGAGCGTGGAAAGCAGCGAGGGAACGAGCCTGGCGTCATATTCCTTGTCTTTATCTACGGGCATAGGGCGAGATTTACATAATTATGCACATACGGCAGCCGGACAGCCGGGCAAGTCCCGAGAGAGCGGTGGCGAGACAAGCCACGGAAGCCAGAGCGGCCCAAAAACATGGCAAAGTTAGCAAACTCTCGCGAAATAACCTCCTAATAAGACGAAGAAAATTCAGTCAATAGTGGTGACGCAATATTTTGGGGTGTGAATATTTTCATATTTCAAAATATTGTTGTAAATTTGTGTTGTGTAACATAATTTGCCGTAAGAAGGCATGGTCCGGCGTTCATCACCAGCCGGGAATCCCCGTAAGGGCCAATTATGGATGGTATTAGTTTTGAGTAACTATGCAGTTTTGGATGCAGGTTGCGGAATAGTTTGATTGTAAAATACTGATTATGCTTAAGAAGGCTACTTTGGAGCATGTCATCAGTCATGACCTGAGTGAATTGTGGAGTGTGTTGACACGTGACGAGAAACGACTCGTCACGGATAATTTCGTAATCCATAATTTCAAGAAGAACCAGATAATCTACGCGGAGAAGGAGGAGCCTGAATATCTGTGGTGCCTGCTCAAGGGCAAGGTGAAAATGTACAAGAACGGCATCGGGGACCGTGTGCAGATATTGCGGCTGTACCGTCCGGTACAGTATTTCGGTTATCGCGCCTATTTCGCACGGGAGCTGTACGTGTCATCGGCATCCGCATTCGAACCGGCCGTAATCGGGGCTCTTCCGCTTGAGCTGGTGGAGCGCCTCATACGCGGGAACATGGACCTGGCCATGTTCTTCATCCATGAGTTGAGCAAGAACTTAGGCGGCTCGGACACGAAGATAGTGAACCTGACCCAGAAGCATATACGCGGCCGTCTGGCAGAGGCGCTGCTTCTGCTGGTGGACAATTACGGGCTGGAAGAGGACGGGTCAACCTTGAAGATATACATGAGCCGCGAAGACCTGGCCAACCTGTCGAACATGACCACCTCCAACGCCATCCGGACCCTGACGGCTTTCGTGAACGAGAAGCTGATAATAGTGGACGGACGACGCATCCGCATAATAAACGAGCCTCAGCTTCGCAAAATCTCCAAGTTCGGATAAGCTCACGCCAAGCGACAGAGGAACAGCCGCAGGCGCTTGTCGCCCATACGGCAACAATACAGGAAATCCGTACCTCCGTCCTTGATTTTCAATTTTTTACGCACCTGATCCGGAGTGTCAGGAAAATTGCGTGTGACGACATTGATATGCGCGGGGAGCTTTCCCGCGCAATGCCTGTATGAGGGCCACATCTCCATAATCCGCAGCACGCGCCCGGGCAAGCCGTACGGGACAGGCCCGCTCCCCACGAAAAGATGGGTGTTCGCGCCTAATTTGCGCAACATGGGCCATCGTTCGGCCAGCGGCACCATGTGAATGAACTTCATCATCGAGGCGTCCGGCTCGAAAAGCCATGCACCGGAGTCCAAATCGGAGTCATCCGCCAGAGGGACGGGAGCAGCAGCTGAATCCCCATAAAATGTAAAGACCGAGACCTCTCCGGCAGCATTTATATTCGCGGCGGAGTAGCTTCGCGGCACTCCCGCGGATTTGAAATCGCAGTCGACCAAGAGCTCCTTGCACTCGCCGCGCAGGCTCACGGCATGGACATGCGTGGCCATGGGGAGTTGGCTCGTCAGCATCTTCACGTCCAACATGGGCGAGACCTTGAGGAGCAGACGGTCGGCATGCCTGCGTATCAGGGGAAGCAACCCGGTGATATCCGGGCTACAGTCAGCCAAGGCATAGGTTCTGGCCCCGGAGCCAGAGCGCCTGGCCGGGTCGGCAAACACGATGTCGAAGCGCTCATGGTCGGCAAGCCCCATAAGCAAGGAACGCGCGTCGGCGCAGTCAATGCGGAATGCGTCCATGCCGCGCGCCTTAAGGTTATGGCGCAGGCAATCGACGTGCGTCGGTGAAATGTCGCATCCCCTGACACGTGCGGCGCCGGAGGCCACGGCCATAAGGTCAACCCCCAGCCCGCAGGTGATATCAAGCACGCTGTCCGGAAAGCCGGCCACGGAGGCATGATACAGGGCCACCGGCCAAGCGGTACACTGCTCCGCGCTAAGAGTGTCGGGAAAAATGAATGATGGCGTGCATACAAGCCAAGGCAGCTTGGACAGAGCCTTTCTACGTGCATCTATCTGCATGAGAGCCAAGGAAATATCGACATTCTCCGGAGCCTTGCGGGCAAATCGCAAAGAGAGCGAGAGGGGGTCTTCGCCCTGATGGGCATGTATGAAATCGAGGGTTGCCTGATTGGGATTCATAGCGCAAAATTAGCTAAAAATCACACCCCGACATTGAGCGAACCGGATTTTTTTGCTAACTTTGCAATCCTGAACGAAAGACATGAAACCAATACAGCACCTATATAATAAAACCCTGCGTCTGTTGGTGACGATGCTGATGTGCACCCTGGCATGTTCGGGCCTCATGGCCGCCAACAAGTATGTAGTGGTCATAGACGCCGGCCATGGGGGGAAAGACCATGGCGCGATAGACAACGATGTGCGCGAGAAGGACATAAACCTTAACGTGGCGCTCAAATTGGGCGAATACATAAAGAAGCACGGCAAGAACATAAAGGTGGTGTACACCCGTGACAAGGACGAATACCTGACCCTGCAGCAACGCGCCGACAAGGCCAACAAGGCGCATGGCGACCTGTTCATATCCATCCATACCAACTCCCTGGACAAGAGCAACGCCAACCGCACCAAAGTGGAGGGCGCGTCCACCTATACCCTGGGACTCCACAAGAATGACAACAACATGAATGTGGCCCGACGCGAGAACAGCGTGATGACCCTGGAACAGAACTACGAGACCAAATACAGCGGCTTCGACCCACAGTCTGACGAATCATACATAATCTTCGAGATGGCGCAGAAGGCAAATATGTCCAACAGCGTCAAATTCGCCGAACAGGTTCAGAAGCAGCTCGTGAAGCAGGCCGGCAGAAAAGACCGGGGAGTACACCAGGCTGGTTTCTGGGTGCTTTGGGCCACCTCTATGCCGTCGGTCCTCGTTGAGCTGGATTTCATCTGCAACCCGACCACAGCGCAGTTCCTGAAATCGAACAAGGGCGAGGAACAGCTGGCCAAAGGCATAGGCATAGCCACCATAGCCTATTTCAAGGCATTGGAACAACATGACAAAAACCGTCTCAAGGCAGACAAGGAAGAGGAACAGGAACCGGCACCCGGCTTCTTGAACAGCGAAGAAGGCGTGGTGCTGGCCGAAGCATGCGAGGAGGTGAAGAAAAGCGCCGCTCCCCAGCCGGTGGCCGAGCGCACGCGACGCCCGGCAAACAGGCGCCGCCGCTCAGACGCGTCGCGAGAGAAGAGCGAGCGCCAGGAATATGCCGAGGCCATAATTAAGGAGGAAAATGTCTATATCGACCCCTCCCCCGCCGCGCTGACGGCTCAGGCAACACCCAAGCAGCCAAGACAAGAGGCTCCTGACAAGGGCAAAAGCGCAAAACAGAATGACAAGAATAAGACTACGCGCAAACAGAAGGTGAGCGGAAAACAAGGCTCGGCCTCCAAGCCTGTGCCGAAACAGCCTATGAAACCTGTGGCCAAGCCGACTCCCAAGCCAGGGAAGACCACCC
>URZM01000187.1 GCA_900552315.1 uncultured Bacteroidales bacterium
CCGTTGAGCGAGAACAGTTCGCGCCGTCCCCCCACGGTCTGGGGCATGCAGTGCTTGATGCCTACGTTGGGAAGCACGGTTATGTTCCAGAGCCAATGCTTGCCGAGCACCAGGTTGTAGCCGTAGCCGAGCATGACGCAGTAGTCGTTGTATGTGAAATTGTATTGCTTGCGGGAGCCCGGGGGCAGCTCGGCCTGTATGGCGCCGGGGAGAGTGCTGAAGTCGAGGTCGATGTATTGGTGCGAGAGCGTCAGGCCGAGCAGCAGGGAGCCTTGGCTCTTTTTCTGGTATTTCGAGAAACTGTAGGCGGCTCCTTGGCTGTAGCGCTTGTGGTTGAAGAAATAAAAGAGGTCGAGCCCGTAGTTGCGGAGAACGAGGCCGCTGAAAGGCTGGTATATGAGCCTGTGGCCTTTCGAGTCGCGGTATTCCCCGAACTGGCGTATCACCGTGCCGTCCTTGTTGGTGTTGTAGTAGGCATCCATCCAGAACAGTGAGGTGGCGAAGCTGAAGGTCCAGCGTTTCTGCCGCGCGGGAAGATGCGAGATGAGGCGGTTCAGGTTAGCCTCGTAACCCACGCTCACGGCCATGAAGGAGATGTAGGGGCCGAAATTGGAATATACGTTGGAGAGCATGTGGATATGCGTCTTGCCCAGGGTCATGGAGTAGGAGTCTGTCCAGTTGCTGAGTTTGACGGTGGCCTTCCATTTCTTTCCGGTGCCTGTCACATATTCCGGGTCGTAGGTGTTGAAGACTCGGTCTCCCCAGTTGTATACGTCCACGCAGAACCTCACGAATCCCGGATATATCACGTTTGTGTCCTTGATGTCGTAGGTCCTCGCCTTGATCCGGTTTATCCACCAGTCCGGATTATCCTTCCGGTCCGTATAGGCCGGAGGGTCCCACGCCTGCGCGCGCAGTGAGTCCGGGATGAGCGGCGCCACGGTGTCTGAGTCTTCGGCATGAGGGATTGGCGACGTGTACGTCGGCAGGGTGTCCGTGCATGCACATGTCAGCGGCTCCTGTGCGGGCAGGGCCTGCACGGGAGCCGTGAGGAGAATGACGATGATAGGCACGAGTCGTGTCAGCTTCATTGTCTGTTGTCGAGCATGGCCATGGCCTCCTCGTATTGCGGATCCTCCACATAGAGTTCCACATCCGAGATACCGGCGTCAGGAGCCGGGAAAACGTCTGACAGCGAGTTATAGACTATCACGGTGCGGATGCCGTTGTCGGCGAGCATCCCCTTGTCTATATAGGCTTCGGCCTCGTTGTAGTAGTTCTTTAGCAGCTTCATGGGACTTTGTGTTTAGAGGGTTCATATATCTGTACAACGCCTCCTGAAGCCGTATGGTTTGAAATCAGTCCTTTTTGGCCGCTCCGGGCTGCGCGGAGAGCTTCGTGCCCAGGTTGTCCAATGCCTCTTGGTAGCGTTTGGCGTTCTCCAGATGTTCCTCGTAGGTCACGGCGAAGCGGTGGGTGCCGTTCAGGCTCTCGTCCGCGCACATATACAGATAGTTGTGGGGCCTGGAGGTGAGGATGGCGTCGATGGTGGCGGCCGAGGTCAGGCGTATGGGTCCCGGTGGCAGCCCTTCGTGACGGTAAGTGTTGTAGGGGCTGTCCGTGTTCAGCATCTCTCCGCCCACGCGCTTGATGGAGAAATCGCCCAGGGCGTATATCACGGTGGGATCGGACTGGAGCTTCATGTTCTCCTCCAGACGGTTTATGTACAGACGGCCTATGGTGCCCTTCTCCCCGGCCTGCTCGGTCTCCGCGTCCACTATGGAGGCGAGCACAACCACCTCGCGCGGCAGCAGACTCAGCTCCTCGGCCCTGTTTATACGGTCGTTGTTCCAGAACTTGTGGTAGTTCTCATACATGGTCTGGATGATTTCCCGGGGCGTAGCGGTCCAGTAGAACTCGTATGTGTCTTTCAGGAAGAATATGAGCGCGTGGTCTGTGTCCGTGTTGTATTGCTTGAAGATCTGGGGGTCGTTCAGCGCGTCCAGAAATTCCTGTTCCGAGAACTCGAGCCTGGATGCGAACATGTGCGCCACCTCTTGGGGGGTGCGCAGGTTGTTGAGCGTCACGGGTATGCTTGCCTGGCCGCCCCGCGCCAGCACCCTGGCCGCCTTGAACGGAGTCATGCCCGCCTCTATCATCCATGCCCCATGCCGCACTCCCTGCTCCTTGTCCTGCACGATGCTGAAGGCCCTGTGTGTGTCACGCGCGAAATCCGCGCCGAAATACTTTGCCAGCGAATCCTCCACCTGCTCTATGGTGGCTCCCGCAGGCACCCGTATCAAGGCGCTGTGCTGTGTCTTCTTGTTTATCATAGGAAGCACCAGGAACAGAGACGCTCCCACCAGAAGCAACGCCAACAGGACGAATGTCCACACAAGCCAGCGGTTGAATTTGCGGCGGTTCTTCTTGTTTTTGCGGTCTCCGAGTCCGGAGCCATTCTCAGAGGTGATCTGCTTGTCCCGGGACTTGCCCTGGTCAGCACAATATTTGCTTACGTTCATTTGTCGGTTTTAGTCTTAAATGGTGCGGGCAGGCGTTCCCTGCATAAAGGTTTCAGCAAAGGTAATACTTTTTTGAGTTATCAGCAAATAATCCGGTAAAATTCGTGTGTCGCGGGCCCGAAAAACATGTCGGCACAGACAAAGGCCCTCCCCTTTACCGGGGGAAGGCCTTTGTCTGTCTGGTTCAATAATGGTATGTCATTGTTCCGGAGTCAGCACCACAGGGCGTGCCTGTGTCGCGCCGTGCCTCATGCCTTTCCGCATGGGCTTGGCCCTGTCGCCCTTCTCCAGGCGTGCCTGCCGGTTGCCCTTGCGCATTTTCTTGTCTTTCTTGGCCTTGAGCATGATAGAGCCGTCCACCTTGTTGATGTTGGCCTTTCCTTTGCCTACGGTTCCTGTGGCATACTCGACCATATAGCCCTCCGGGGTCACCGTGATTTCGTCTATCACATCCGTGACTCCGCCGTTGAGCAGGGCGTCGCTGCCGAGAGTGGTGAGCACTACGCTCTCGGGCATTATGGCCGTCAGGGTGCTGCTGGGAAGCATCGCGCCTTCGGGAGCCTCTACCTGAAGCCAGTTGCCGTCATAATCGAATGTCACCTCATACCCGTTGCTCATGTCCACCTCATACTGGCGGTCGGCGAAATCGTTCTCGACCTTCGCCACTGCGGTGTCCGGGAACAGATTGCGGATAAACGCCTGCGCGTCCTGCGGCAGGCTGCTGAACTCGGCGCTTCCGGACATCACGGGTCCCACACCCCCGTTAAGACGGGGCTGCACCTGTTTCTGCGCCAGGACCGGGGTCAGGGCCATGGCGGCCATTGAGAGTGTCAGAATAATCTTTTTCATAGTCTAAATCAAGTTTTGCTATTACAACACCCTGTTCGCCGACAAAGTTGAACGCAGCCTCCTGTTTAACTTTGTTTTGCATATTCTCGCCTTCTTCCGATTCTTCCGCTTCCAGCGCTGAAGACAGCTCCAGCCCGTGGCCATAGATGGCGGCTGCTCAGGCATGCTTGAATGTTAAATACTGTTAAATAATGCGCGTTGGCTTGGGAAGAGTTTGGCTGGATTCAGAAAATGTTGTAACTTTGCAGCGTGTTTTTCATGGTATTAGATTTAAGGTTAGAGGATTAGTTGTCGTGAGACAATTAATCTTTTCTTTTTAGATATATATAATTCTGACGTTCAGCCAGCTATGAAAAT
>URZM01000188.1 GCA_900552315.1 uncultured Bacteroidales bacterium
CCGTAGCGCTGACGCACTGTGTCAAGACCGAGACGGTTGATAGCATCGCTGAAGTCAAGGAACACGGCAAGACCGGTATTGTTAACACCGAAACCCTTGTCGCAGCGCTCCTTGGCAGCGCGGGAAGCTACGTCACGGGGAACGAGGTTACCGAATGCCGGATAACGGCGCTCAAGATAATAGTCACGGTCGCCGAGCCCGAGTCCGCCTTCCCCTACATGGAGCATATTCATGTCAGAGTCATTGGGGTCGGCTCCCACACCGCTGCTAAAGAATGTGGAGGTAATGCCGAGGTGCATGAACGCCATAAGCGACGCGAACTCCCGGCTATCATGCAGGTTCGAACCTTCGATACGTTCAATCTGGCTTCTAAGCGGAGAAGCACCTTCACGGTTCAGGCGCATCTCGTCCATCCCCATTTCGTATAGGTCACACACTTTCTGCGCTACCGTGTCTTGGATTTTGCTCTCAAGGTCGTCGGCAAGTCCTAAAATCAACTCTTTAAGGCGTTTGCGGTTTTCCTCCCGCAGCAGGTCAAACATACCGAAGCGGGAATACTCCTTCTCCAACGGGTGGTTCTTGCGCCATCCTCCGCAGGCATAATCATAGAAATTGTCAGCCGGATTGACCGATGTATCCAGGTTTGACCTGTCTATGCCATGTTTATCTATATCAGTCATTTAGTCTATCTGTTTTGAATTTCATCGAAATTGAGTTGCGCAAGTTCCCACACACTCATCTCGTTTTCAAGTCTTTTCTGCATGGAGTCATACTCGGCGAGGAGTTCTGGGCCACTCTCCCCCGTCGCGAGGCGATCTTCCAGCACCTTTATCTTTTCCTCAAACTCGGCAATGCGTGCCTCGGCATCCTTCACCTCTTTCTCTGCACGCTTCAAAATACGTTGCCGTTCCTTTTGCTCGGCATAGGACAGTTTAGCTGATTTGGGTGCGCTTGTCGGGGCCGGACTGTCAGCCTTATTCGTCGACGGAGGCTCCTGAGACAACGGACGAGTCTGGGTTTTCCTCTCCAAATCGCTGAGACTGTCCATATTCTTACGATTAAGAAAATCGTAAATGCCGCCCAGATGCTCTCGCACTTTCCCGCCTCCAAATTCGTACACCTTGTCGACCAGCCCATCAAGGAATTGACGGTCATGGCTCACTACTATGACTGTGCCGTCGAAGGCTTTGACAGCCTCTTTAAGAATATCCTTGGTCTTCATGTCAAGGTGATTGGTGGGCTCGTCAAGTATCAGAAAATTCACCGGTTCAAGCAATAAGCGTATCATTGCCAGGCGGGTCTTCTCTCCTCCAGACAGCACTTTCACCTTCTTGTCGGACGCCTCGCCTCCAAACATGAACGCCCCCAGTATATCCCGCACCTTGAGACGCATGTCGCCGGTGGCCACATGGTCTATGGTATCGAATACCGTGATTTCACCATCCAGCAACTGGGCTTGGTTCTGAGCGAAATACCCGATATGCACATTGTGTCCTATCTTGAGTGTGCCGTCAAAAGGTATCTCACTCATGATGCACTTTACAAGCGTAGACTTTCCCTCGCCGTTCTTACCTACGAACGCCACCTTTTCGCCTCGGCGCAACGTGAATGTCGCCCCGCTGAACACATTGTGGTCGCCATACGTTTTCCCCACATTATCGACAATCAAAGGAAAATCTCCGCTACGCGGCGACGGCGGGAATTTTAACCTCAATGCGGAATTGTCCACCTCGTCCACCTCAATCGGCACTATCTTCTCAAGTTGCTTGACACGGCTCTGCACCTGGTTGGACTTTGTCGGCTTGTATCTGAATCTCTCGATGAAATCCTTGATATCCGCAATCTGCTTCTGCTGGTTCTCGTATGCGCGACGCTGCTGCTCAATGCGCTCCCGCCGCAATTCCACGAATTTGGAGTAATTCACCTTGTAATCATACGCCTTGCCGCATGAAATCTCGATGGTGCGGTTGGTTACATTGTCGATGAAAGCACGGTCATGGCTCACCAGCACCACCGCTTTCGCTTTGGCGGCAAGGAATTGCTCGAGCCACTGTATAGACTCTATGTCCAGATGGTTCGTTGGCTCGTCGAGCAACAGCACATCAGGCTTCTGAAGCAGAATCTTCGCCAGTTCTATTCGCATACGCCACCCGCCTGAAAACTCAGCGGTAGGTCGTTGGAAATCGGAGCGAAGGAAGCCAAGCCCCACAAGGGTTTTCTCTATTTCGGCCTCCATATTGTCTACAGAGTCCATCTCGACCCTCTCGTTCAAATAAGTCAAACGGTCTATGAGACGTGCATATTCAGGGCTGTCATAATCTGTTCTTCCCGCCAGCTCCGCGCTGACAGACTCCACCTCCTTCTGACGCTCCAAAAGCGAGCCGAACACCTTACGCGTCTCGTCCAATACGGAGGTTTCATCGGCTATATTCATCTGTTGGGGAAGATAACCTATGGTCACATCATCCTGGCGTGCAACCGTCCCTTCAGTCGGAGATTGCAGTCCGGCTATTATTTTCAGCAGCGTACTTTTACCAGCTCCGTTTTTCCCTACGAGCGCTATCTTGTCGGTAGGGTTTATCACGGCGTTGATGCCGCTGAACAACGGGCGTGCGGAGAACTCCACACCCAAATTCTGAATTGAAATCATATATAACAATAACAATCAAACATATATATCCGATTGTCTAAACTATTACTTGAATTATATGGTCACTATAGGCACAGAGGTTTCGGCGTTATGGAAGGCGTCCAACTGGGCACCAGGTCGGCCTTGTGACGTGAAGGCGCCCTTGCGGTAACCGTTCCAGTCATTGTAAACCTCAGGCTCCCAGTACAGGACCCCGAGATAACGGCCGGCCGGCAATTCATTTTCCAACTCCAGGCAGCCTCTCAGAAACTCGGCACATTCGGTGACATAAGCGCTACCCATACCCACCTCGCACAGCATGACGTCTTTGTCATAACGCGATATGCAGTCAAGCATATTGGATTTGCAACTCTGAAACATGGCCATGTAATCATCGCACTCCGGATATAGAGACATGCCTATGACATCATACTTTGCCCCGTTGTTCTCGAGAATATCGAAGAGCCACACGAAGAGGCCGTTGTCCTGACCGTTCTGAAGATGTATGATGACCTTCGTGTCGGGGCATATCGACTTTACCGCATCATAGCCGGCATTGACAAGCCTGGCATATCCGGCAGGATTGGTATCGGCCTTTCCATAAGGCCACAACATTCCATTTCCGGTCTCGTTGCCCACCTGCACCCACTTGGGCGTGATACCCGCGTCCTTCAACGCAGAGAGGACCTCCACGGTATGGTGCGCCACAGCCTCGCACAGACGGTCAAGATCCATCCCCGCCCAAGCAGCGGGGACATCCTGTTTGGACGGGTCTGCCCAATCGTCTGAATAATGAAAGTCTATCATGACATCCATTCCAGCGGCATGCGCCCGTCGGGCTTTTGTCAGGACATCCGGCAGGGCGTTATATCCTTTGGCGGGATTTACCCATACACGGAGCCGAATCGCATTTATTCCCTTGCTTTTCAGAATCCGGATGCAGTCACCCTCCTCTCCATTGTCATAATAAAACTTTATGCCCTGCTCCTCCATCTCTGTCAGCCAACTAACGTCAGCGCCTTTGCATAAGGTGAATCCATCGGGGACATGGGTCTCCGGCACCTTCTCCGATAAATCCGGGTTATC
>URZM01000189.1 GCA_900552315.1 uncultured Bacteroidales bacterium
GGCGTGCGCGGCTGCCGCCGGCGCGCAGAATCTTGTGATACTGCATACAAACGACACCCACTCGCACATAGATGCCGAGAATGGCGTGGGAGGTGTCCTTCAGCGCAAGGCGCTGGTGGACAGCGTGCGCAAGGCTGAGAAGAACGTCATGCTCGTCGACGCCGGCGACATAGTGCAGGGATCTCTGTATTTCAAGCTCTTCGGCGGCGACGTGGAGTATCCGCTCATGGACATGATGGGGTACGACATCCAGATACTCGGCAACCATGAGCTGGACAACGGCATAGAGGACCTGGCAAAGTATTACAAGCGCAAGGGGGCTGCAAAGCTTTCGGCCAACTATGATTTCACCGGCACTCCCCTGGAGGGGGTGTTCGACCCTTACATAATCAAGAAAATAGGAGGCAAGAAGGTCGGTTTCATGGGCTTGAACCTGGACCCCGAGGGAATAGTCAGCCCGCAGAATTACCGTGGCCTGAGATACAGCGACATCATTGAGACGGCCAACTCCACCGCAGCGCGTCTCCGCTCATTGGGCTGCGACCTGGTTGTGGCGGTGACACACATAGGATACTCCGACGATTCGGAGAAGCCCAAGACCACGGATGTGGACCTGGCCAAGGCTTCCAAGGGCATAGACATCATAATCAGCGGACATTCGCATGAGCTGGTCAGCCCCGACACTCCGGAGCGTCCCAATGTGTTCGCAAACGCCGAGGGCAAGCCGGTGCTCATAGAGCAGACGGGACGCTACGGAGCAAACTTGGGGTACATAAAGATAGATCTGGGGGGCAAGGCCCCGTCGGTGACCGAGGCACGCATGATTCCGGTAGTGGGGCAGAACCCCGCCAGGTTCGACAAGAAGATAAAGGCGTTCATAGCCCCGTATCGCCAGGTCGTGGACTCCGTCAATGCCCGCCAGATAGCCGTGTGCGCCATGAATATGCTGAACACCAAGCAGTACGCATCCTCCACGCCTCTGTCCAACTTTACGGCGGACGTGGTGCGTCAGTATGCCGTGCATGTGGCCGACTCCATCGGTCTGCAGCATGGTGTGGACCTGGCCTTGGTGAACAGTGGCGGCATACGCCTGCCCATGGACGAGGGGCCGGTGACCGAGGGGCAGATACTCTCCACCTACCCGTTCATCAATTTC
Source organism: uncultured Bacteroidales bacterium (assembly GCA_900552315.1). Taxonomy (GTDB): domain Bacteria; phylum Bacteroidota; class Bacteroidia; order Bacteroidales; family Muribaculaceae; genus Lepagella. Next base: position 1,157 of record URZM01000189.1, read on the forward strand.
GTGGAGATTGTGGAGATGCCCGGCTCCGTGCTGTCCAAGGTGTTGGCCCAGGCGGCTTTGCAGAAGGGGCAGGCAGTGAGCGAGGGCGTGTGGATAGGCCTGAACGAGAAGGGTGACTCCGTGGAGTCAATCCTGGTGAACGGTCGTCCGATAGACGATGCGGCCCGCTATACCGTGGCCACCCTTGACTATCTTGCCGCCGGGGGCGATTACCTCAGTGAGTTCAAGCAGGCCAAGCGTGTATGGCTTGACCACAAGGAGCTTTGCGCTCCAATGATGCAGTATGTGGTTAACCTCGGCAAGGCCGGTGTGCCGATAAATCCCGATCCGCGTCCACGCATAGTCACCGTCAAGCGTTTCTGAAAGGGATGACTCACAAGCTGTTGCCGAGCGTTTTTGTCGCTGTCAGCGCCTTTGCCCTGACGGCGGCTTGTTCTCGCCAGTCGCGGATTTCAGATTCTGATTCTGCCGCCCGGTCATTGTCCGTACATGCGCCGGAGGCCGATGACCTTACTCCGGCGGCCTGGGCGTGGGCGGACTCGGTGATGGCCACCATGACTCTGGAGCAGATGGCCGGACAGACGGTGATGCCGGCGTCCTATGCCCGGGATGACGACGCCACTCTGCACCTCTTGCATTCTTACATAGCTGACTGCAAGGTGGGAGGAGTCGCATTCCACAAAGGCGACACCCTCTCCATGAGGCAGCTCTCCGACACGTTGAGGAGCCTGAGCGCATTGCCCCTGTTTCTGGCCATCGACGCGGAGAACGGCCTGGGCATGAGGCTCGAGGGGGCGGTGACATATCCGCTCAACTACAAGCTGACACAGGCCTCAGAGCAAAGCATGTACGACTACGGTTCCGAGGTGGGGCGTGAGTGCGAGGCCGTGGGCATCAACATGGTGTTCGGGCCGGTCCTTGACGTGGCCCCCGGTCCCGGGTGGTACATGTATCGTCGCTCCTTCGGACCCGACCCGGCACGTGTCGCGGATCTCGGGCTGGCCTACGCCCGCGGACTTGAGGATTCCGGGATAATGCCCGTGGGCAAGCATTTCCCGGGGCATGGATACACTCGCACCGACCCGCATGTGTGGCTCCCTGTCATAGACCGCCCGGAGGCGGAATTCCGTGCCGTGGATCTGTTGCCCTTCTCCAGGTATGTGGAGCAGGGTTTCCCGGCCTTGATGGCGGCCCACGTGGCTGTGCCATCCCTTTCCGGCGACTCGTTGCCGGCGGATTTCTCCCCCGCGATAATAGGAGGCCTGCTGCGCGGCGAGATGCGCTTCGACGGTCTGGTGATTTCCGATGCCGTGAACATGGGCGCGGTCAGGTCGGTGGAGGGGGGAGACATGCCCCCCGCAGTGCAGGCTCTCCGCGCCGGGGTGGACATAATCTTGGCGCCGCACGACACACGCCAGGCTATCAGGCAGATTCTCGCGGCCGTGGAGTCAGGAGCGCTCCCCGCCTCCGACCTGCGGGAGCATTGCAGGCGAATACTTTTCTATAAATACCTCAATCTGCGCCGCTAAGTTTCGGTGCTTGCTTATTGATTATGAAGACGATATGTTTTGATATAGAGGCCACGGACGGGGATGAGATTCTCGAATTGTCGATCTACGACGTGGATGGCTTCAAGGAGATTTATCACAGTTATTTCAAGCCTGAGCGGAGCCGTGAGTGGCCCAACAGCCAGGCGGTTCACCATATAACCCCACAGATGGTGGCCGATGCCCCGACATTCAGCCGGGAGCGTGACGTTGTTCGCGGAGTGCTGGATGAGGCTGACGCCATAGTCGGATTCGCGATTGACAATGACCTCAAATATATGAAAGCCAACGGGGTGGAGGTACACGCGAATGTCGCTGTCGTCGACGCGAGAATCTGGTATGGACTTGTTTACGGCAAGGAGCAGGGGATAGAGTTTAACGCCGTGCCGAGACTCGCGGTATGTGCCAACGCCCTCGGAATTCCTTTCTCGGAGCAGGCCGAGGCCCACTCCGCCAGCAATGACACGCGTGTCACGGTCGAGCTTTTCCGGCGCATGTTGGCCGACATCGGCGCGGGTGCCCTCTCTGAGGAATTGATTGCCTCCATGAATCGCCGCTATGAGCGGGAGCGGGAGGAATACATGAGGATTCACGCCCGCGGCTACATCTCGCTGGTGCGCAAGGGTGCGGGATACATGCTGAAAAACAACCACGAATGTCCGGAGAGGTATGACCATGTCATAGAGGTGGAAAGCCGTTTCGCCGCCGAGAGCGACCTGCGCAAGCGGTTCGAGCAGAGGCGTATGCCGGGGGATCCGGCCCTCTACAAGCTCACGGACCGTGACCTGCGCTATTTCAAGGCTTACTCCAATGCCTATGACGCTGACCGCGAGGCCCGCTGCAAGGATTTCCTGGTCCGCAAGAAAGGCCGGGAGGTGAATCTCGCTTTCCGCTTCTGAGACGGCCTCACCACTCTATGGGGGTCTGGCCATGCTGGCGAAGATAGTCGTTGGCGCGGCTGAAATGATGGTTGCCGAAGAACCCCCTGTACG
>URZM01000190.1 GCA_900552315.1 uncultured Bacteroidales bacterium
GGCGTTCAATGATATTGCTGTTTTTGATCTCATAAGAGGTGTCTTCCCCCATATATCTGGCAGAATAAACTCCCGGTTCACCGCCAATATAATCTACTGCCAGCCCGGAATCATCTGCTAAAACGATACCGCCTGTCTGCTTCCACACTGCCATTGCCTTGATCTTTGCATTTTCAGCAAATGTTTTTCCATCCTCCACAATATCCAGATCAACTCCTGCTTCCTTCATAGAAAGCACCGGAAGTCCCAGATCAGAAAGGATTGCGCGGATCTCCCGCATTTTTCCTGCATTTCCAGTTGCAAATATGATTTTCTTTTCCATGTTATAAGCGTGGCGATAAGGACTGCGATTGCAGCCACGACAGCGAGTGTAGGGAACGGCTCGGCCTTTGCCTTCATGATGGTGTCTGCCTGTGAGGCGGCCTCGGCAGTCTTTGTGCTGGCCGTTGCCTTCTCCCTTTTCAGGACACTCTGAGTGGCGGACGAGTCAAGACGAGAGACTGCCGGGCCGTGCGTCGTTCTCCGGAGGCGTGGTCGGAATATCCTGTCGCCGGCCTGTGTCACAAGAGAGTCCGCCTCGAGGCACCACGCCACCGAGTCGGCGTTTGCCGCGAGTCTGGAGAACCGGAGTTCGATGTGGCCGGTTGTCTCAAAGATTTTAAGCGAATCGTGCAGGAAGGTTTTCTCCCGGTGCAGGTTCGCCGTCTGCCTGTGCGTGGCGCAGGCGGAAAGGAGGAGGCTTGCGAGCAGGCTCGCGAGGATGTTTTGTCTTTTCATGTCAAATCGTGTTTTGGGATTACTGATGACGCAAAGATAATACTTGGGTATTTGTCCCGTTTTGATTGCTTTCAATATGTAACGCATTGTCCCAGAGGGTCATATGACGAATCCGATGCTTTTGCATTAAGCTATTTTAACATTCAGGACATGTGTCCGTAACTATTCAGCGGATGTCAGGCCTAAAAAAATGAGGCGCATCAAATTTATGTTAAATAATGTTAAATCAGAGAGGGTAACGGAGTACCTGTTTATGCAATGGGAAAATTTCGCTACCTTTGCGCAATACAAATTCAGGCGAAATAAAACACATGTAAAAAACTTCGCGTGCTGATTTTTCAAACAGGCACTTGACTTGACTGCATAGTTTGTTTCCCGTTTATGGATGATGAAAGTAAAATCTCTACTCATATACATTACTGTCTTCCTGTCGTCATGCCGGGCTGTCCCGGCTCTCTCAGCGGAGTCCAGGCCGCTCTTTGAGCGTAGCCTGGAGGCTGTCAAGACCCATGTGGCGGTGAAGACCAATCTGCTGTATTGGGCTGCTCTCGTCCCCAACGTCGGGGCAGAGGTGTCCATAGACCGCCGTTTCTCGGTATCGGCCTCGTGGATGTACGCGTGGTGGAGCAAGGATGTGTCGCACCGGTATTACCGCATGTACGGCGGAGATTTGGAAGGCCGTTTTTATCCCTTCGTCAAGGATGACGGGCCTTCCTTGTCCGGGCATCATTTCGGTGTGTACGCCGCCATGTACACTTACGACATAGAGTTTGGCGGCAAAGGTGAGCTGGCGCCTCGCTGGAGCTGGTCCGCAGGTATCGGGTACGGATACACGTTGCCGATAAGCCGTCATCTGGATCTGGACTTTGCCCTGCAGGCCGGTTATCTCGGAGGCAGGTACTACAAGTACCGGCCTATAGACAACCACTATGTGTGGCAGGGCACGCACCGGCGCAATTATTTGGGCCCCACCAAGTTGGAGGTCAGCCTAAAGTGGTATCTCGACGCTTCAAATATCAGGAGATGAGGAAAATCGCGTTAGCCATATCATTGGGCCTTTTGCTGTGCTCGTGCGAGCACAAGGACCTGTGTTTCGATCATGAGTCGCACGCCTGGCAGAGCGCCATAGAGGTGACGGCGGAGTATGAGCTTGAATGGGAATATCCGCTCGTGCCACGTGAGGAATGGAGCTACGACATACCGTACAATTCATTGAGGCCGGAGACTCCGGAAGGATTGAGGGCCATGGTATATTCAACAGCTTATCCGTCGGCACTCACGAATCTTCCGCCGTATGGAGGGGTGGTGCGTGTGCCGGTGGGGCTTTCGGACATCCTGTTCCAGAACAATGACACGGAAGGGATTGTGTTCGACAATCTTGACAATATAGCTTCGGCCCAGGCCTCGACCAGGCTCAAGACCCGTCCGGGATATTCGGGTGTCCAGGTAAGGGACGCCACGGTAGGCGAGCCGGATGTGTTGTTCGCGGCCTCGTTGACAGGTCATAGAGGAGTGAGTCAGGGAGAGCCTGTGCCTGTGAGAGTGACCATGACCCCGTTTGGTGTACACCTACTATATCCGATGCGAGTTCAGCGAGGGCGCCGAGCATATAGTGCTGATGCGAGGGGCGCTCGAGGGAATGGCGCGAGGCGTGTATCTGACTACAGGCCACACGACAGCGGAGACATGCAACGTCTTGTTCGAGGGAGAGCGTACCCCGTTTGGCGCGCAGGCCCTGGTACGCTCATTCGGCGTGCCGGACCATCGTAACGGTCATTTCAACCGTGGCGGTGAGGCTGGCAGGGAGTACCGGATCAATCTGGAGTTCCGCCTCAGGAACGGCAAGACAAAGACATTCAACCTTGACATAACGCCGCAGATGAGCGCGGCGCCCCAGGGCGGCGTGATTACGGTGAGCGGACTGGTGATCACGCCGGAAGAGGCGTCGGGCAATGCCTCCGGCTTTGACGTGGAGGTGGAAGACTGGGGGGAGTTCGAGGATATCCCGCTTGTGTTCTGAACGGGATGACAGTAAGCAAGACAATATTTTATTATTCACTTTAAAAAATGACAAGATGAAGAAACATTTGTTATTCGGCATGGCGGCTCTCGGAATGTTGGCCTCGTGCAGCAGCGACAGCGAGGTGGACGCCCCGAGGGGGAATGCCATCAGCTTCTCCAACGCGTTCATAAACAAGGCCACCCGCGCGCAGCTCACCTCGGCCAACATCGAGGAGTTCGGCGTGTTCGGCTACATGGACAAGATGACCGGCGTGGTGTTCAACGACGAGAGGGTCTACAAGGAGGGAGATGTATGGAAATACGACAACCTCCAGTACTGGGTGCCTGTGAAGGACTACTGGTTCGCCGCTGTCGCCCCGTATGCCCAGGCTTCCCTGTTTACACCTCCGGCAGGTGAGGCGCTCCCCACCACCGCTTTGGGAAGCATAACTGATTTCGTGAATGACGGCCAGACAGACCTGATATTCGCCCAATGCCATGTGAAGTCGCTCCAGTCAAACAACACGCCTGTGGCCTTCACGTTCAACCATCTGCTCTCAAAGGTGCGTTTCACCTTCACCAACGGCTGGAGCAATCCCAACACGAAGATGGTGGTGAGCGACGTGACAATCAGCGACGCTTATGGCAAGGGCTCGGCAGTCCTCTCTACGGACGGAACGGTATGGACAGGCACGGACAAGACAAAGGCTCTGGCGTTCACGACATCTGACCAGATGATCGACGCTCTTATGATCGACGCCTCCGCCAAGGAGGAGTCGGGAGTCAATTTCATGATCCCGTCGAAGGACGCCGAGTACACGGTGTCGTTCAAGGTTACCGGTTATGTGGGCGATGTAATGACGCGCAACTATCAGCTGACGGTGAAGATACCCGCGAGCGTGGAGC
>URZM01000191.1 GCA_900552315.1 uncultured Bacteroidales bacterium
TAGACGGCCACGGAGAGGAATTTCTTGGCGCTTTCCTGGCCGATGACGTATTGGTCGAGGAAATCGTTTATCTCGTGTGGCGTGGGTATCTTCCGCGGCTCGCCGGGCAGGGGACCGGCTTTCTGGTCACGCAGCTCGCGTAATTGCTCGTCACGCCTGTTCTCGATATATTCTATGCAGTTAGTGCATAGGTACAGGCCGTCGAAGATGCCGACCACGGGGGCTGCGGCGCTGTCGTCGGCGCCGCACATGCCGCATTTATGGCTTTGGTTCTTTGCCATGTCAGTCTTTCTTGTTCGGGTTGACGAGCACCTTGTCTATCATGCCGTATTCGGCGGCCTCGGCTGCGGACATCCAGTAGTCGCGGTCGCTGTCTGCAGCCACCTTCTCGAAGGGCTGTCCGCTGTGGTCGGATATTATGCGGTACAGCTCGTCCTTGAGCTTGAGGATCTGGCGGGCGGTTATCTCTATGTCGGAAGCCTGTCCCTGTATGCCGCCCATGGGCTGGTGTATCATCACGCGGGAGTGAGGCAGGGCGTAGCGTTTGCCTTTCTGTCCGGCCACGAGGAGCACGGCGGCCATGGAGGCGGCCATGCCGGTGCAGATGGTGCTGACGTCGGAGGCTATGTACTGCATGGTGTCGTATATGCCGAGGCCGGCGTATACGCTGCCGCCGGGGGAGTTCACGTATATGTTGATGTCCTTGCCGGGGTCTGCGCTGTCCAGGTAGAGGAGCTGTGCCTGGATTATGTTGGCGCTGGTCTCGTCAACTTGGGTGCCGAGGAATATGATGCGGTCCATCATGAGGCGGGAGAAGACGTCGAGCTGGGTGACGTTGAGCTGACGCTCCTCCAGGATATAGGGGTTTATGTAGCTGGCTGCCGGGGCGACGGCTGCTCCGGCGTTGACGGCCTTCATGTATGAGTCTACTGTGTTGCCGCTCATGCCCATGTGGCCTACGGCGTATTTTCTGAAATCTGAGTTCATGTTCATGCTCTTAAGTTGTTTGCTTAGGATATAACAAACATCGTGCCAATAAAGTGCGATAGTAAATACAGAGGCGGGACGCTCACGCGTGGCCCGCCTCATGTCTGCTTATGAAAAAACTACGTACTTGTCGTGGTCAGGCCTCGGCCTCGGGAGCGCCGAAAAGCTTGTTGAAATCTTCGACGCTCACGGTCTTGTCGTCGACAGTGACCGCGTCCTTGATTTTGGCCCAGAGCGCGGCGTCTACCGTCTGGTTGGCTATCTGCTCGCGGGTGCGCTCGTTGTCAAGCATCTCGCCGGCATATTTGGCCAGCACATCGTCGGGCACGGCGGTCATGCCGTACTGCGCGAACTGGTTCTGGGCTATGGCCTTGGCCAGCTCCAGCATGTCTTCGCGGGTGACTTTCACCTCAAGCTTCTTGGCTATGGCCTCGCGCTCGAGCTGCCATACGAGGTCGGGGCGCATCTTGGCGTATTCCTCGTCGATGTTCTCGTCGTTGAGTTTCTCGTCCTGGGTCTTGAGGTAGTCCTTGAGCACTGCGTCGGGCAGCTCTATGTCGCCTATGGCTTTTGTTATCTCCTCCTTGCCGTCGATGGTGAAGCGGAAATTGGAGTCGGCGGCGAGCTGGTCGGCTATGATCTTGCGCAGGCCTTCCTTGTATTCCTCTTCGTTGTGCACCTTGTCCTTCCCGAAGACGTTGTCATAGAACTCGGGACCGTCCTCGGCGGGCTTCAACACGATGATTTCCTTGATCTCGAGGTTGAAATCGCCGTGGTGCGCGGCGGTATCCTCCTTGGCGATTCCGAGCATGGAGCTGAGTTCGGTCTCGTTGCCCTCGCAGGTGGCTGCGGGGTTGAATCTCACCACGTCGCCCACGTGCTTGCCTATGAAGAGGTCGCGCTGCTCCTCGCTCTTGAAGTACTGGGGAGAGACTATGCCGTTCTCCATGACGACGCCTTCGGCCTTGGGCTGTCCCTGCTCGTCAAGCTCTGTGATGACGCCTTTCACCAGCGCGTTGGGCTCCACGGTGTCGCCGGGCACCTGTGAGCCGTAGCGGCGGCGGAACATCTCGTCCTGACGCTTGATCATGTCGTCGGTGACCTCGATGGTGTAGTAGGGTATGTGCATCTCTTTGTCCACCTTGGTGTCGATGGCGGGAGCCATGCCTACGGTGAACTCGAATGTGAAATCCTTGTTCTCGAGGTCGAACTCCTCATTCTTCTTGGGCACGGGGTTGCCGAGCACCTGGAGCTCGTTTTCCTTTATATAATTGTATAGGGCCTCGGAGACCTCTTTGTTTATGACGTCGTATTTCACGGCGTTGCCGTATTTCTTCTGGATGAGGGCGGCAGGCACGTGGCCGGGACGGAAGCCGGGTTCGGGGCGGTTCTTGTTTATTTCCTTCAGGGCTTTCTTGATCTTGTCCTGATAGTCTTTTTCTTCAAGCGACACTGTGATCGTGGCGGTCACATTGTCGATCTTGTTCATCGTTACATTCATCGCTTTGGGATTATAATGTGGTTTTTATTTTTATCGGTACGTGGGACGCCCGGTGAGGGCATGGATTTTGCAGCCGCAAAGGTACAAAAATTCCGTGACATGGCAAAACCGTGTCTCAGTCGGCCGCTGGAGGGTAATGGGGTCGGACGGGTCAGACGCGTCAGACGGGTCTGACGGGTCGGACTTGTCGGACGGGGTCAGAGAGAGTAGAAGAGGGTGAAGACCTTGACGGTGGCCTCGTGGTCGGCGCAAGAGGCTGTCTCGGCCGCCGAGTGCATGGCCCAGATGGGGGCGCCCATGTCTACGCCGCGCAGGGGTATCTGTCCGGTGAGGATGTTGCCGAGCGTGGAGCCTCCGGCCACGTCGGAGTGGTTGACGAAATACTGTACGGGCACTCCGGCCTTCTGACACAGTGCCTTGAAGACGGCGGCGCTGTCGGCATCGGTCATGTACTTGCAGTTGGCGTTTATCTTGATGGCGGGTCCGTGGCTCATGAGCGCGTGGTTCGTGGGGTCGTACTTGCCGTCGTAGTTCGGGTGCCAGGCGTGCGCGTCGTCGGCGGAGATCATGAACGAGGCGGCCACGGCGCGGTGGAATGTCTCGGGGTCGGCACATCCCCAGAGCTGCGTGCATACACGCTCCAGCAGGGAGGCGAGCACCGGAGAGCCTGCGCCCTGCTTGGTGCCGCTGCCCACTTCCTCGTTATCGTATACACAGTGAACCGCTACGCTGTCCTTCGGCTCTGCAGCCAGAAAGCCCTTCAGGGAAGAGAAGGCGCACTGCAGGTCATCTAAGTGCGGGCTTGCCAGGAACTCGCCATCCGCACCCAGAAGGCTACCGGTCATGCGGTTATATAAGAACAGGTCGGTGTCCAGAATATCCTCTGCCTTTACGCCAGCCTCTTTCGCAATCAGCTCCAGGAAGCAGCCTTTTACCTGTTTCTCTGCCGCCTCACAGAACAGCGGAAGCATATCCTTCTGCGGATTGAACGCGTAGCCATCATTTACCTGACGGTTCATGTGGATAGCCAGGTTCGGGATGATCATCAGGTCGCGGTCTACATTCACCAGCTTTGTGGCAATGCCGTCAGCGGTGCGCACGATCACGCGTCCTGCCACGGAAAGCGGACGGTCCAGCCAGGTAGAGCAGATCATGCCGCCGTATTTCTCCACATTCAGCTTCACAT
>URZM01000192.1 GCA_900552315.1 uncultured Bacteroidales bacterium
AAATCTGTTAAAACTATGTAAGGATTTGCTTAGAGATTTTCAGGAAACATACAAATATATTTGTGTGGATGAGGCACAGGATACTTCGAAGATACAGCATGATATGATGGATCTGCTGGCGGCAAAAAGCAGAAATCTGTTCATGGTGGGGGATGTGTTAGAAATCCAGGCGCAGGGTGAAACGGAAATTGCGGCCCGGCATGGGATAGTTCTGAATTACTTCGTATTGCTGGTCGAGCAGGTTGTTCACCTCGGCGGTGAGCTTCAAGGTGCAAGAGCGCAGGGGCTGGGTCGAGGAGGCCGAGAGGTCGTGGGTGTACCAGGGCTGCTCATAGTTCTGGGGTATGTTGGAGGAGTTGTGCCAGCGCTCGCCCACGTAGATGAAGCTGTAGCTGAGGTCCAGATTGCGCCAGTTTGCCCCGGCGGTCACGGAGCCGCTGTGCTTGGGTATGTAGGCTATCTGGCCCTTGTAGGTGCCGGCGGCGTCCAGACAGTCGGCGGGGTCGGAGTAGTCCCGGGCGCTCTGGTAGGTGTAGCTCAGGCGCCCCGTGAGGCTTATGTCGGCGGGGAGCCGCATCTCGGTCTGGGCCGTGAGGTCGAGACCCCAGATGCGCACGCGCCCTATGTTCATCATCATCCAGCGGTACTGGCCGGTGCCCTTGGGCACGGCGATTATCTTGTCGCTGATGCGGTTGTGGTATCCGTCGGCTGTGAGGTGCAGGTATGTGAACAGGGCTCCATGGAACACCGGTTTCCAGCCCAGGCCCACGTTGTACTGGGTGGCGTACTCGGGCTTGAGGTCGGCGTTGCCGATGTCGGTGTAGTAGAGGTCGTTGAAGGTAGGCATGCGGAAGGCGCGCTTGAAGAAGGCGCGCACCGTGAGGCTCTCCTCGCCCCAGGGGGCGTAGGAGCAGAAAATGGCGGGGGTGAACTTTGCCAGGTCCTTGCGGTGGAGGCGTGTGCGGTCCCACACAAAGGTACCGAGCAGACTGCCCTGTACCTTGAACACGTCCAGGTCCAGGGCGGTGGCCAGGGCGGCAAGGAGCGTGTGGCGGTGGGGCTGCACGAAATTCACCATGTCGGACTCCAGGTGGTTCCACTGCCAGTCGGTGGAGAGGGACACCTCCCAGCGGCGCGAGAGGGCGTATTTCTGGGCCACGGTCACATACAGCTCATCCTGGTTGAAGCGGTTGTTGACGTACATGAGCGTGGTGTCGGGGTTGAGGTAGTGCATGTAGTCCCGCGCGTATTTGGCCCCTGCCAGTATCTCGTAGCGGTCTGTGAGCTGCTTCTGGAAGGTGCCCTGGGCGAAGAAATTGCGGTCCCACTGGCGCTGCGAGTTTTTCCAGACGTTGTTGACGATGGCTCCCGGGATGCCTCGCTCGGAGTCGTAGTAATAGAGCTTGCCCATCCACTTGCCGGAGGGGAGGACGCCGAACAGGGCGGCCTCGGCGCGGAAAGCGTGTATGTCGCCGTTGCGGCGGGTGGCGGTCGTGTCCCAGGCCAGGGTGCCGTCGGAGAACACCTTGCGGTAGCGGAACCGGTAGCGCCCGTTGGCGTAGGTGTACTCGGCGTTGGCCGACAGGCTCACGCGCTCGGAGAGCCGGTATTCCACGCGGGCCGAGGGGTTGACCAGCCCGAACGAGCCGGTGCGGAAGGTGACGTTGGTGTTCACTCGCTTGCCCGGCTTGAAGCGGGGGCGGCGCGTGGAGATGTAGACGGAGCCGGAGCTGCCGAAGTCCTTGGCCGGTTGCAGTATGCGGCTCTTCTGGCCGTTGTAGAGTGAGATTTCCTCGATGTTGTCGAGGGAGTATTTGCCGAGGTCTATCTGGCCGTTCTGCGCGTTGCCGAGCTGTATGCCGTCATAGAACACTCCCAGGTGGTTGGTGCCCATGGACCTCACGTCGAGGGTCTTGACACCTCCCACCCCTCCGTAGTCCTTGAGCTGCACTCCGGAGAAATAGCGCAGGGCGTCGGCCACGCTGTGGGAGTTTAGCCTCTCCAGGTCGCCGCTTTGCAGGGTCTGTGCCGGGATTATCTCCTCGTAAGGGTTGATATGGCCTATCACCACGGCTTCTTGAAGGCTGTGGGACTGGGCTATGGAGTCGGTGTCGGCCCAGGCGTGTCCAAGGCCGAGAGCCGATATGGCCGTGAGTGCGGCTGCTCGTATTCGCATTGTTCCTATTCAGTATCGAGGGTGCGCCAAAATCACCTTGGAGGAATCTTGACGCACCCTTGCGTGTTCAGGGATTATACCTGCGTGGAATTATTCGGCAGGCTTGTATGCTGCCATGTCGGCGGGGTCGAAACGGTTTATGAAATCGAGGTGACGTACGCACTCTGCCTGTGCCCAGTTGACGAACACGTGTGCGCTGCTGCGGAACTCGTCGCCGCCACGCTTGGCGTCGTCGAGCATGAGCCAGCCCATGATGGTGTATCCGGCCATCTCCACGAGCTTACGTGCCATGAAATCGGCGTAACCCTCGTTCTCGCGTCCCTCGCCCACTTTGGCCACGGCCTCGGAGTAAGCCTTGTTCATGTCGAGCAGCGTGTCGTAGAGTTTCTTGTCCTGCACGTCATATCCCATGGCGGCGTACTCCTCCATGCGGCTCATGTATGTGCCGGTGAAGACGTGGCGGATGGCTGCCACCACCTGCAGCTGGGTCGTGCCCTCGTAGATGGAGGTGATACGCGCGTCGCGGTAGATGCGCTCGCAGGCGTAGTCTTTCATGAAGCCGGAACCGCCGTGGATCTGGATGCAGTCGTAGGCGTTCTGGTTGCAGTATTCCGAGGTGAGACCCTTGGCGAGAGGTGTGCAGGCGTCGGCGAGCTTGTTGTAAAGCTTCATTTCCTGACGCTCCTCGGGTGTGAGCGAGCGTTCACGGGCGATATCCTCGTATGCCTTGTAGATGTCGACGTAGCGAGAGGTCTCGTAGAGGAGACAGCGGGAAGCGTCGAGCTTGGCCTTCATAGTGGCGAGAATCTCGCGCACGGCGGGGAACTCGATGATGGCCTTGCCGAACTGCTTGCGGTCGCGGGCGTATGCGTCAGCCTCGCGGTAGGCGATCTCGCTGACACCGACACTCTGAGCGGCGATACCCAGACGGGCACCGTTCATCAGGGCCATCACATACTTGATAAGGCCCAGACGGCGTGAGCCGCAAAGCTCAGCCTTGGCATTCTTGTAGACAAGCTCGCATGTGGGAGAACCCTTGATACCGAGTTTGTTCTCGATACGGCGAACATCCACCCCACCCTGACGCTTGTCATAGATGAACATGGAGAGGCCGCGGCCATCCTTGGTGCCGCTCTCGGAGCGGGCAAGCACCAGATGGATGTCAGCGACACCGTTGAGGCGCCAGCTGCCGTCGGGCATCTCTGTGGCCTTGAGCATCACAGACTGGAGGTCGGAACCTGCATCAGGCTCGGTGAGGTCCATCGACATGGTCTCACCCTCGCAGACGCGGGGAATGTAACGCTCGCGCTGGTCCTCTGAACCGAACTCGTAAAGGGTCTCGGCACAGTCTTGGAGACCCCAGAGGTTCTCGAAACCGGTATCGGCGCGG
>URZM01000193.1 GCA_900552315.1 uncultured Bacteroidales bacterium
TGAAGCGGTTAACGACAATTTCATTGACTGTATTGAAAATTATATCGCAGACGGAATCGAAAACGACAACCCGTATAATATAAATGACATCAGTCTGGAATCATGCTATATAATGAGCCCTCAAGCCGGAATAGGGCTTCATCAAAATACACCCTATAATAAATATGTTGAAATTGAACACCCTGGTTATCCAGCCGGGTGTGTACCCGTGGCGGCTGCATTAGTTTTGACACACACCAAATGGGCCATATCTTACCACAACATCACATTTTATTGCAGCGCAATTACTGATGCAATTAGAAAAGGACCTAAAAAGGACATAATCAATTTAAAGGACAACCCTCGCAAAATTGTTGGTGGAGAAGAGCATGTATATACCTATGATGAAGCAATTGACAATATGGCCAAGATAATATATTGGATTGGCAAAGATATTAACATATCACACGAGCTGGATTCACAAGGGAATCCTCAAAGTAAAGCAAACAGTGACGATGTATTTACGCTCTTTAAAGAAATGGGATTAAACCTTCAATCAGAATTTAAGACCTACAATATAGAAGAAATTGCTTCACACATCACTAACCACTGCATGGTATACCTGAGAGGTCAAGATGGAAAGAAAATGGTAGCACACGCATGGGTCTGCGATGGAGTACAGTATTGCTATGACAAGAATGATGAATCGAAAATCATAAACATTATGATCCACTGCGACTGGGGGTGGGGAGGCCAAAACAATGGCTACTACAACGGCTCAGTGTTCAATGCAGGCAATTACAATTTTAGAGTCACAAAATACTTTGCTGTAAAAAGTGAAGTGTTCTAATAATTAAGGAATTATGAAGACAACAAGTATGGCATTATGCGTGGCTTTGTCAGCCGGCTTTGCCGCACAGGGGCATGAGGTCAGCGATGTGTTCAGGCAGGGCACCCATTGGCTCAGTACGGTGTGTGGGACACAGTCTCCCGACGCGGAGGAGTCTCTCATAGAGTTCTCAATCGAGGGAGAGGCCGAGATGCTCGGCAAAAAGTGCATGCAGCTGTGGAACCTGGCCACTACCGACCCATCAGACAAGAAGCTCGCCACTTATCTAAGGGTGGAAGGAGAGAAGATCCTTTACCTCTTTGATTCGGAAGCCACGGACTGGACCATGCTCTATGATTTCTCGCTTGCCGAGGGAGAGTCATGTGCGGTGACCTACCCGAACTGGTTCTGGAACTCCGGCGACACCCCTTACCAAAAAAGCCTGATACTCCGCAAGGCCGAACCGTATGGAGATGGTATGGAGCTGATGAAACTGACATACGCATCAATTCCTGGCTATGAGGATGTCGAGTATGCCGACGCATACTGGATAAAGGGCATTGGTAGTCTGGGCGGTCTTATGAATCCTATGATGCTCGACGGCTTAGGAGGACGACTAATGAAGGTGTGGAACGGCTCCACAACGTATTATGATGACAGCGCCCTCTCCACGCCGGACATGGATGCAGACAGCGTCCGGATACATGTGTCCGGTCGCATGTTGAGTATATACGGCGAAGGTCCCGTGACAGTAGCGGGATGTGACGGCAGAACGGTCTGCACAGGTATCGCACCAATGACCATGGAGCTGGAAGCGCCAGGCATATACCTGATATCCACACCCGGAAGCACTGCGAAGATAGCGGTGCGATGACAAGCGGCATAGAGTCAGGAGAGGCTGTGACAAAACAGGGGATTTTGTCGCAGCCTCTCCGCTTTGTCAGGATGGCTGATATGCAAGGCGCTTAGAGAATATGTTTATTTTTAGGCTTGGGGCAAAAGGGATGTACTCCAGGAATATGGCCAAGCATGAAGGGTGTGGCGGGGCGTCACCATTCGAAGCCTACGGTGGCTCCGAGGGAGTTGACGGTGGTGCCGGAATAGTATCCGCTCCAGTTCCAGTAGCTGTTGGTGACGAGCTGATAGGAGACGCCGAAATTCATGGCTATCTTGGGGTTGTTCCCGCTCAGAGGGACGCGAACGCCGAGGGTGGGCTTGAAATAGAAGCCCTCACTGTTGTCCAGGTACCCGTCGGGGGTACGCAGATAGCTCTTGCCTATAAGGAAAGAGGCTCCCACCTTGGCACCTATGTAGAGCGAGACATCCTGCTCCTTGCCTATGAAGAAGCGGAAATCGGTGAAGAGGGGAATCAGCACCCCGGTGTCATGCACTCCGTAGCCGGAATCGTAACCGTCGCCCCAACCGTGCGGGCGTGCATCTGTCCCCCTGTCGCCATCACCGGCGAACATGACATTCACCCCTGCCCCGACACCCATGAAGAACCAGTCAGCGTACTTGAATCCCTGCGTGGTGGAGAACTCCAGGGAACTGCATCCGTTCTTGCCGACACCTGTGGTGTAGGCCGCATCGACCATGCCGCGATAATTGAAGCCGCCTTGCAGGGCTGTGGAGAGCATGTCGGTGGCCTGGCTTATGGTCTGGTAATACTGGGCGTAAGCCGCTGCCGTGCCGGCGAGAGCGCAGAGTGCGGCGAGAATGATGTGCCTGAATCTGGACATAACTATAATCGTTTATGAGATTTAACATCTTTTATGCCGAATAAGTTCGGACGCCCCGCGAACAAAACATGGGGACAAGACCTTATAAGGATGCACCCACCCGGCAATGCAAGGAGTCCGGGGAAACAGGACAGCCCCATTCCGGGCACAGTTCAGGGCACGCATCATGGAAGCGGTGGATTTTTCGCGGAGGGTTGCACAATTCGGCAATTATTAGTAATTTTGCGGCGAAAATGACTCGTGGACTAAATCTGAATTTTAGAAATAGATAAAGACTCTATAAAGATAGAAATTTAGTTATGAAAATTGAAAAAATCATTGGTCGTGAGGTACTGGACTCACGCGGTAACCCCACAGTGGAAGTAGACGTTATCCTGGAAAGCGGCGCGTTCGGTCGCGCAGCGGTGCCCTCCGGCGCCTCCACAGGAGTTAACGAGGCCCTGGAGCTTCGTGACGGCGACAAGAGCCGCTACATGGGCAAAGGCGTTCTCAAGGCTGTGGCCAACGTGAACGGCCCCATCGCAGACGCGCTTGTAGGTATGAGCGCACTTGACCAGATCGCCATCGACGAGAAGATGATCGCACTTGACGGCACCGACACGAAGAGCAACCTGGGCGCGAACGCCATCCTGGGCGTGTCGCTGGCCGTGGCCAAGGCAGCCGCCGACTATCTGGACCTCCCCCTTTACAAATATATCGGCGGCGTGAACTCGTACACACTGCCCGTGCCGATGATGAACATCATCAACGGCGGCGCACATTCCGACGCCCCCATCGCCTTCCAGGAGTTCATGATCCGTCCGGTAGGCGCCTGCTGCTTCCATGAGGGCATCCGCATGGGCACAGAGGTGTTCCACAACCTGAAGAGCGTGCTGAAGGCTCGCGGCCTCTCCACCGCCGTAGGCGACGAGGGTGGTTTCGCCCCCAACCTGGACGGCACCGAGGATGCCTTGAACGTAATTATGGAGGCTATCCGCAAGGCCGGCTACGAGCCTGGCAAGGATGTGACCATCG
>URZM01000194.1 GCA_900552315.1 uncultured Bacteroidales bacterium
TAAATTTGAATACTTACTTAACGGTTTGTACCCAGTTTCTTGAGATACTCGGTATACGGCTCGAGGCTTTCGCGCAGCATCTTGTCCACGCCCTGGCTCGTGATGGTGCCTCCGCTCACGCCGTTCACATACGCGCCCTCTTGCGGTTCCTGCCCGGGCTTGCATACTTTCACGCTGGTGAATCGGCCATGGCCGGAGAATATGTCCTTCCCCCGGAACTGGTCGCTGAAGGCCGGTTTCTCGATTTCCGCTCCCAGACCCGGTGTCTCTCCTTGGTGCGCGAAATATGCGCCGTAGATGGTGTCGCCGTTGGAGTCGAACGCCACATAGCCCCAGATAGGCCCCCATAGACCCGCCCCGTAGACCGGGATTATATATTTCAGTCCCTGGTCCGTCTTACATTCGAACACGGGAAGCAGGCGGCTGTCAGGTGCTTTCTTTATCTCTGCGCTCATGTTCTGGCACGCCGCGAAGGCGGCCTGCGGGTCTTGGTTCACGATGTTGCCGTGGTAGTCCACAATGTAGCTGCGTACCACGTGTTCATCGAATAGGGTAGGGATGTCTTTGCCCTCGCCGCTTATCAGGGCCGCCCTCAGTATCTGGGCCTTCATGTCGTTGGCCTCGTTCTCCTGCTGGGTGGGCCGCAGGCTCTGGTATATCACTGACAGCACCACGCCGACCACCAGCACAAGCCCTACCGAATATAATAGTGCATATATGTTGCTTTGTTTTTTCATCGTCATTGGCTTTAGGAGGTTATCTTACTGCTGCGCGGCGCATGCGGCGGCGTATGTTGGAGCGCACCACACACCAGTCTATCAGTGAAGCGAAACTGTTCATGAGAAGCACCGCGAGCATGGCTCCTTCGGGATAACCGGGGTTATAGCACCTGATAATTATGGCCAACGCCCCTATCAGGAATCCGTATATAAGTTTGCCCGTCTCGGTTCGGCAAGCGGTCACAGGGTCTGTGGCCATGAACACTATGGCGAAGGCGAAGCCTCCCAGGCAAAGCTGCTGAAGCGGGTCTAAGAAAGTGGCCGGGTAGAGCGGGCTTGCCGTGGCGTTGGCGATAAGCGACATCGCGAGGCCGCCCGCCACGCCGCTGAGCATTATTTTCCACGAAGCCATCCCCGTGCCTATCAATATGGCCGCGCCTATTAGTATGCACAGTGTGGAGGTCTCGCCCCACGAACCCGGTATGAGACCTATGAAGCTGTCCATGAAAGAGAGCGGATGGCCGGTTGCGTCTACCAAGGATATTGAAGCGGGATCAGTGCTCGAGGCTATCTGTCCCAAAGGGGTCGCGCCCGTGAATCCGTCGATTGCCTGATCGCCTCCCAGAGATACGAACACCTTGTCGCCGCTCATCTTCGCCGGATAGGCGAAAAACAGGAACGCGCGTGTCATCAGCGCCACGTTGAATATGTTGTACCCCGTGCCTCCGAACACCTCCTTCACGAACACCACCGAGAAGGCCGTGGCCACGGCAAGCATCCACAGCGGCGTGTCGATGGGGCATATCATAGGTATCAATATTCCTGACACCAGAAAGCCCTCCTGTATCTCGTGGCCGCGAAGCTGGGCGCTCACGAACTCTATGCCCAGACCTGTCACATAGACCGTGACTATCTGAGGCAAAGCACGCAGGAAGCCGTACCAGAACAGGCCGAGGACACCGTGGGTGTCTCCCCCAGTGGCCAGCGAGTGCTGGTAACCTATGTTGTACATGCCGAAAAGCACGCAGGGCAGCAGGGCCAGCACCACAAGTATCATCGTGCGCTTGGAGTCGTTAGAGTCATGTATGTGGACCCCTTGCCTGCTTGTCTCGTTAGGAGTGTAAAGGAAGGTATAGAAGCCGTCGAAAACCGAGTGCAGCGGCGAGAGCTTGCCCCCCGGCTCGAAATGCGGCTTGATTTTGTCGAGTTGACGTTTCAGTATTTTCACTGTGTATGGGTTGTTTGCGGTTGCTTATGAAAGTTCTTGGCGCAGCTTGTCTAACCCCTCGCGCACTATCTTCTGCAGGGGCTGCTTGGAGGTGTCTACAAACTCGGGCAGCGCGAAATCCTCCGGAGCCACCTCGTATATGCCGAGCTGCTCCATCTTCTCGATGTCCCCGGCCATTATGGCCTTCAGCAGGAACTCCGGATAGATGTCCATAGGGAACACCTTGTCCATCTCCCCGCTCAGTATCATGGCACGGCGCCCTCCGCGCAGCCTCGAATCGAACTTGTAGCTGCCGCGCCGTCCGAGCAGGAACGAGGGGAAGGAGCGTTTCACGCTGTAATGGTCCGGCTTCAGGGTGGCCCAGCCCATGAACTCGTCCGCCTCGTCTCCCTCGGCTATGAGGGTCACCTGCCTGTAAGGATAATGCAGGAATCCGGAGGCGGGGTCCGCCTGTATGCCGGTCAGCACATTGCCGCTTATCACGCGCACATGACCCTCGCCGCTCTTTATCTGACCCTTGAGCAGGCTTTGCAGCGAGGCTCCGACACGTGTCTTTATAACGTGAGGGTCGGATGCCATGTCTCCGCAGACGCACACCTCCGCAGAGGAATCTATATGCCCCGTAGTGAACAGGTAGCCTATGCGGGTCACGGTGCGCGAGTCAAGGGCCCATACAACCTCACCACGGTTCACCGGCTTGATTTGGGCTATCTGCACGCCGACGTTGCCTGCCGGATGCGGGCCCGCTATCTCATATACCTTGGCTACGTTGCTGCTTATCTGCGAATCATAAGGCACGCTCAGGTAGACGTTCCCGTCTGTAAGCCGAGACAACACCTCGAGGCCCTTTTCATGTGTCTCCATCATCTCCCTGTCCAGGAGCGGGCCGGCCAACGGGGCAGAGTCGAATGCCGTCACGAAAATGTCGCGGGGTATGACCTCCGGATCGGGCACTATGTCGAAAGGACGCTGACGCAACATGGCGAACAAGCCTGACTCGCATAATGTCTTCAGAATCTTCTCCCGCTCTGTAGGCATGACGCCCTGTCCGGCAGAGCAGGACTCCTGCGTGAAATCGAGATAGTCATCGGTCGAGGGTTTGCCTCCGGCCACCGACGCCTGCACCGTCACGGCCTCTATCTTGCGTCGTTCGCCACGCCTCACCTCTTCCACTATTCCGCAGACCGGCGACACGAGTTTCACTGTTTCCCGCTCCTTGGAATAAAGCAGCGGTGAGCCTGCGTAGACGCGGTCGCCGGCCTTGACGGCGCATTTCCATTTGTGACCCGGAAAATCGTCGGGAATCAGACCGAACAGATAGGTCTCGTTGTCGGCGGCGGTTTCTGCGCTCGGCGCTCCGTTCAGGGGTATGTCGAGCCCTTTTTTGATTTTTATGATTTCTGCCATAATATTGAAATCTTTGCAGATTCACGGGATTTCGTGCAAATTTACAAAATATTAAGAAACCAACCAAGCGAATAGACCGATTTCTTAAAAATCCTTAACGCGACTCAAGCGAGAAGCCGGGCCGACAGCTTTTTGCAGCTGCCGGCCCG
>URZM01000195.1 GCA_900552315.1 uncultured Bacteroidales bacterium
TCATATTCGGGCAAGACGGATTCCAGAAATTTCAGGCAATCTTCCACCGACCCTTCAAAATCCCCTCCGGCCGCCTGGATATGGCCTCCGCCTCCGAAATGGTCCGAGCATATCTTGCTTACCGGGAAGGAACCGAGACTGCGCATGGAAAGACGCACCTTGTCCTTCTCCTGCCGCATGAACACGGCGTAGATTATGCCTCGCAGCTCCAGCGCCTGGTTCACCAGGCCCTCGGTATCCCCCTTCTCATAGTGGAACCTGTCAAGGTCCTCTTGCGTAAGCCACACCACAGCCGCCCTGTGGCAGGGATAGACCCTGAGCCTCTCGCACAAGGCGAAAGAATTGAGTTTCAAGGCGTTCTCGCTCTTGGTCTCCATGGTCTCACGCAATATGAGACGCTTGTTGACGCCAATGCCCAGCAACTCCTTCACTATGTCGTAGAGGTCCAGGTGCTTGGTGTTCACACTCAGGTTGCGGGTGTCGGTGATGATTCCTGTACACAGGCATGTGGCGGCCTCCGGCGAATCGGCCAACTCTCCGAACCTGCCAAGCCCGCACAGCAGGCGGAACACCAGCTCGCAAGTGCTCGACATATCCGGATAGCTGACCGTCAGGTCTGCGAAAGCGGCCGGATTCTCATGATGGTCTATCACAACCTTTTTAGCCTTGGAGGCATTGAACACCTCTTCCAGGCCGCTGAGACGGGAAGGTGTGTTGAAGTCACAACAGATGACCAGGTCTGCCTCCCGCATAAGCCTCGTGCCATACTCCTCATATTTGGAGAACGGTACTATATCCTGGTACCCCGGCAGGAACTCCAGCACGCGCGGAGGCGTATCCGGGGTCACCACGTGGGCCTGGACCTTGCGTGCCCTGAGCAGGTGCATAAGGCACAGAGTACTGCCCACGGCATCCCCGTCAGGACGCACATGGCAGGTGAGCACCACCTTATGCGCCTTCTCGAGCAACGGACGCAGGTGTCTCAGCTGGGTTTCTTTCAATAGATTTTCAATCATCTGTGTAACAATACATTGCATCAAGCCAGAGAACCCGAAAGGGCTCCCGGCTCCAATTCAATTGACAAAGTTAGCTAAAAAATCCCGAAAAAGACGTAACTTTGCAGAGATTTTTAACCTCGAACATCAATGCATACCAAAGAAGAGAAAATGGAAGCCTTCGGGCGACTGCTCGATGTGCTTGACAACCTGAGGGTGAAATGCCCTTGGGACGCGAAACAGACAAACGATTCTCTGCGCTCAAACACCATAGAGGAGGTCTACGAACTCGTGGACGCCCTTATAAACGACGATGCACCAAATATCCGCAAGGAACTCGGAGATGTACTGCTGCATGTGTGCTTTTATGCGAAGATAGCCTCAGAGAAAGGCCAATTCGATATCGCAGATGTGTGCAACTCGCTGTGCGACAAACTCATATTCAGACATCCACATATTTACGGCAATGTGCAGGCCGATGACGCCGACACCGTCAAACGCAACTGGGAGGAAATCAAGCTCAAAGAAAAGGGCGGAAACAAGACGGTGCTGGCAGGAGTCCCCTCCGCGCTGCCGGCGCTGATCAAGGCCGCACGCATACAGGAGAAAGCACGCAACGTCGGTTTCGACTGGGAAGAACCCTCACAAGTCTGGGAGAAAGTGAAAGAGGAGACCGCCGAGGTCGAAGCTGAAATAAAGTCTGGCGACAATTCCGGACTGGAGAATGAGTTCGGCGACCTTATGTTCGCCGTGGTGAACGCGGCGCGCCTGTACGGTGTGAACCCGGACAACGCCTTGGAACACACAAACCGAAAGTTCATAAGCCGCTTCAACTACATGGAGGCGAAGAGCAAGGAAATGAACAAGCCTCTGAAGGAAATGACCCTGGCGGAGATGGACGCCATCTGGGACGAGGCCAAGAAAGCGCTCAAAAACTGATTCATGAAACTTTGCATCACCGAGAAACCGAGCGTAGGCCGCGACATCGCCTCCATCCTGGGGGCGACATCGCGCCATGACGGGTATTATGAAGGCAACGGCTATCGCGTGACCTGGACTTTCGGCCACCTGTGCTGCCTCAAGGAGCCGCACGACTACACCTCGCTCTGGAAAAGATGGAGCCTGGGGGCGCTCCCGATGATTCCGCCCAAGTTCGGCATCAAGGTGATACCACAGGAGAGCATAGAACGCCAGTTCAAGGTAATCGAGAGACTGATAAAGGAGTGCGACGAGGTCATAAACTGCGGCGATGCCGGGCAAGAGGGTGAGCTGATTCAGCGTTGGGTGATGCAGAAGGCCGGATGTGACAAACCGGTGAGCCGGCTCTGGATCTCGTCGCTGACAGACGAATCCATACGCGAGGGGTTCGAGAACCTGCGCCCGGAGAGGGAGCTGCAGTCCCTGTATATTGCCGGACTGTGCCGCGCCATAGGGGACTGGATTCTCGGCATGAACGCCACTCGCCTGTATTCGCTGAAATACGGGGAATCAGGCCAGGTGCTTTCAATAGGCCGCGTGCAGACCCCCACCCTCGCTCTGGTGGTGAATCGCCAGCTCGAGATAGAGAATTTCGTGCCGGTCGACACCTGGGAGCTGCGCACCGTCTACCGCGACGTGACATTCACCTCTACATTGAAGCCTTTCAAGACCCCGGAAGAGGGTCAGAAAGTCCTCGACTCTATCTGCGGGGAACCTCTTGTAATCAACAAGGTGACACACAAGCCGGGCAAAGAGGCGCCCCCGAAACTGTTCGACCTCACAAGCCTCCAGGTGGAGTGCAACAAGAAATTCGGCATGAGCGCCGAAACCACCCTCCGCACCATACAGAGCCTTTACGAGAAGAAGCTTACCACCTATCCCCGCGTCGACACCACCTACCTGACGGATGACGTATACCCAAAATGCGGCAAGATCCTCAACTCCCTTGCGGACTACCAGGACCTGCTTCAGCAAATCAGGGGGGCGAAACTTAAAAAGAGCAAAAAGGTGTTCGACAACAGCAAGGTCACGGACCACCACGCCATCATACCCACCGGGATGCCCTTGCCGCCTGACCTCACGGATTTCGAGAAGAACGTTTTCCACACCGTGGCCCGACGTTTCGTCTCCGTTTTTTTCCCTGACTGCGTCTTCGAGCAGACCACCGTGGAGGCAAGTGCGGGGAAAGTGAATTTCAAGGTAGGCGGCAAAGTGGTGAAAAGCCCCGGATGGCGCATGGTCTACGCCAAGGACTCAACCTCTCCCGACACCGACGGCTCTCCCGAAAACACCACTCTCCCTCCTTTCACCGAGGGGGAAAGCGGTCCGCACAAGCCTATCCTCGCCAAGAAAACATCACAGCCCCCCAAGTATTTCACCGAAGGGACACTGCTGAAGGCCATGGAGACCGCCGGCAACCTCGTGGAGGACGAGGAGCTGAGAGAGTCGCTGAAGGCCAACGGGATAGGAAGGCCTTCAACACGTGCCGCCATAATCGAGATACTATACAAACG
Source organism: uncultured Bacteroidales bacterium (assembly GCA_900552315.1). Taxonomy (GTDB): domain Bacteria; phylum Bacteroidota; class Bacteroidia; order Bacteroidales; family Muribaculaceae; genus Lepagella. The sequence goes on from URZM01000195.1 coordinate 3,488, forward strand.
AGGCT
>URZM01000196.1 GCA_900552315.1 uncultured Bacteroidales bacterium
CGATAACGGTATGCTTCGACATAGACGAGTCCCTAAACTTCAACTACACTCTGGAGCCGGGCGCCGACAAGTCCTATTCAGCTCTTCCGGATGTCACGCTCTCGGCGGCAGGTGCCATCAGCACGGTCGCCCTCGTGGCTGACGCGCCCAAAGCGACCTTCACATGCGGAGAGCAGACAATAAGCCTCGAAGCCGAAGCTGTCTCCGACACCCAGGTGAAATACTCCGTTCCAGCCGGGAGCGAGCCCGCATACGGCGACTGGAAGCTGCTCATTCCGGCAGGCTCGCTGAGTGGCGTGAACACCAACGGCAAGACCATCCTCAACCCGGAGGAGATTACCGCTGTCTACTCCGTGAAAGAACCGAAGCAGTATGCCTTCAGCACCAATCCGGCCCAGGACGAGACGGTGGACATGCTCACCAATTTTACAGTGACATTCGACCCCAGGCCCAAGAAGCTGGCGGTCAACGAAGAAGCCGGTACCCCGGTAATAACCGACACGAAAGGCAACAGCTACACCCTGAAACACGGCATAGCCAACCCAGCTATGATTTTCGCCCCGGCCAACACGGCCCTTACCGAGAGCGGCACATACAGCGTGTACATTCCCGCCGGATACATCGTCACGACCGACACCGACGGTCTGGAGGCCCAGGTGCCTGAGATCAGGGTGTCATTCACCCTGGTTCCGGCCCAAGGCAGCGACTACGACTCCGGCTACATGCTACTCAACGAAGGCTGGTTCGGCCATGACAACGCCTCGCTGACACACGTAAGCGCTGACGGCACGGTCAACACAAAGGTGTTCTCCACGGCAAATCCCTCAAACACGCTCGGAGTGACGGGCCAATACCTCACCCATTACGGTGACAAATGGTACGCTGTGTGCAAACAGAGCGGCGACAACATAGCCGGTATCCACGGCAGCGTGCTCACGGCCTTCGACAAGTCCTCACTTTCCTTCACCGGGGCGCTTCCCGACCTGGCGCCGGGGCTACAGGCACATGCCTTCATAGGAGCTAACGAGCATCGGGGATATCTCTCCACCTCCGACGGCATCTTCTCCATAGACCTTGACCTGATGACTGTGCAAGAGAAACTTCCCGTCACCCAAAGCATCAAGCTGAAGGCGGGCGAAATGATCCTATACCGCTCCAGAGTGTATGCCGTGGCCCAGAACTGGGACCTGGTGGAGATAAGCCCTGAAGACGACCAGATAGAACAGCACGACCTGCAAATACCCTTGGCAGCCCCATTCGTCAGCGCAGACGGGGCGCTGTGGTTCGCAACCACCTCCGCAGAAAAGCCTTTCGTCAAGTTCGACACCGACACATACGCGGTGAGCGCGCTCGCCATCGACGCTCCCGAGGGGACCAAGACCCTGCTGGCCTCCCCCTGGACCACCTGGCGCGGATCCACCCTGGCCGCCGACCTCAAGGAGAACGTGATATATTACACCACAAAGGAAAGCGCCACACAGATAGCGCGTCTCGACCTTGACAACGGGGAGTTCAAGCCTGACTTCATCACCCTCCCCAAGAACGGAGACACGCAGCTTACAGTCTACGGAGCGGGAGTGGCCGTGGACCCGGCTACAGGCGAGATCGTCCTCACGACCATGGAAGCAGGGTACGGCACACACTCCCGTGTGAACCGCATCCTGCGCGCCGACCCGGCCACAGGCGAGATTCTCGCTGACAAGACGGTGGCGCTTCCAGACCACTACTGGTTCCCGGCCATGGCCGCATGGTGCGGATACAAGGCTCCAGACATGGACGTAGCCGACATAACGGTAGACGATGACGGCACCTGCACCCTCGACCTCGCAAGCCTAACCTCCCTTCCGTTCGGCAACAAGGGGCTGGTCAACTACAACGTCAAGAGCGCCGACCGCAACGCACTGCTCGTACAGCCTCAAGAGCATGGGGTCTACAAGCTGACCCTCCGCTCGGAAGAAGCGGCGGAGCTGACCCTCACGGCAGACTATTACGGCATGGCCGACACAAAGGTCATAACGGTATCCAAAAAGGCCACGGGCCTGACCGACACAGAGGCGAGCGACGGACATGCCGACGTGTACAATGCCGCCGGCATCCTTGTGCTCCGCGACGCCTCTCCCTCTCAGATACGAGACCTGGCTCCCGGCCTGTATATAGTCAAGGGGAAGAAGATGATAGTGAGATAAGATTCTCTGACATACCGGCAAAGCCGGTGCAATGACAACCAAGGGGGGTGTGCCTGTCCAGCGATTATCCCGATCGCCGCAGGCACACCCTACTGCCGTACATGCAAGCTGCCGGGACTGAGCCGAGACTCATGGCAGCAATATCTTGTCCGGCAAATCCGGCATCTCAATTTTTTTGATTAAATTTGCACATGTCCTTGTTATGGAGACACGACATCTCCTCCGGCCCGCTGGCCTGTGCTTGATTCAAGCGAGGGCGAGGGTAGACGTCAAGGCTCAGACAAATATCAGAACATCAAAACCAAATATCATATCATGTTCTCAGGAATAGTAGAAGAGGCGGCCAGCGTGGTCCGCATAGTCCGCGAAGAGGGCAACGTCCACCTCACCATGAGGTGTTCCTTCGCCGATGAATTGAAAATAGACCAGAGCGTGGCCCACAACGGGGTGTGCTTGACAGTGGTGGCTCTCCCAGGCGACGGCACCTATACGGTGACGGCGATAGCCGAGACCCTGCGCCGTTCCAACCTGGGCGACCTCGAGGAGGGAAGCCTGGTGAACCTGGAGCGCTCCATGGTCATGAACGGCCGTCTGGACGGCCATATAGTGCAGGGGCACGTGGACACCACGGCCGTGTGCGTCTCGGTGGAGGAAGAGGACGGCAGCTGGCGCTACACGTTCCGCTACGATTTCAATCCCGAAATGGCTGCGCGCGGCTATGTGTGCGTGGACAAAGGGTCCGTGACGGTCAACGGAGTGAGCCTGACGGTGTGCGAGCCGCAGGCCGACAGTTTCAGCGTGTGCATCATACCCTTCACCCACGAACACACCAATTTCAAGGAGATAAAGCCCGGCACAAAGGTAAACCTGGAGTTTGACATCATCGGGAAATACATCGCACGCATCAGCGCCCTGTCCTGAGTCCGGACTGGGAAGGGACGCGGGCAAAGGGATGCTCTGGAGCGGGTTGGAGACAGCCGTCATAGCCGGGGTATCGCTCGTCGTGTCCGTGGTGATGGCCCGTATCCTCGCCCCGGACGCCTTCGGCCTCGTGGCCCTGCTGCAGATATTCATAGCCATAGGCCAGATGTCCGCAGAGGCAGGCATGACCCAGACGCTTGTCAGGATGCCGTTCCGCACCCCGGTCCAGGAGGGCTCGGCCCTCGCCATCAATCTCGCGGCAGGAGGTGCGGCCTATGTGGCCCTATGGCTGTGCGCACCCCTTATCGCCGGATTTTTCCATCAGCCGGAGCTCATACCGGTGGCCAGGCTCATAGGGGTGTGCAT
>URZM01000197.1 GCA_900552315.1 uncultured Bacteroidales bacterium
ACGCCTCACCTCCGCCATGAGGTTCCGGCGCCTGGCCGGCATATCGGTCTGTTCCGTATGTGTCAGCGGACTCACAGGCATACTCCTGGCACTGTCAGGAGCCGGAGTCATGGCCCTGGTATGGCAACAAATAGCGCTGTGGGGCGCCCGCACGGCGCTGCTGTGGGCCACCAGGTCCTCCCTGGCTGGCATGAGGTTCAGACTCAAGGAAGCGAAAGAGCTTACCGCGTTCAGCTGGAAACTTATGGCTTCAGGCTTCATCGACACCGTGTGGACCAACATCTACGCCCCGCTTGTAGGACGCTGTTTCGGCCTTCAGGCCACGGCCATGTTCTGGCGTGCCAAGACTCTGGCCTCCTACGCCCCGCAAGCCTTCGGGTCCGTACTGACGCGAGTCTCGCTGCCCGCCATGAGCCACATACGCGACGAGCGGGAACGTGCCACCGCCGCTTTCCGCCGACTGGCGGCCTGCTCCGCATGGGTGATAATGCCTGTGTGCGGCATGCTGACAGCCATGGCCGAGCCTATGTTCAGCTGGGTGCTGACCGACAAATGGCTCCCCGCTGTCCCGCTGTTTCAGGTCTTGTGCGTCAACGCGGCCTTCTATCCGCTGCACCTGCTCAACTGCACGGCGCTGAACGTGTGGGGACGGCCGGACCTGTTCCTGAGGCTGGAGATCATCAAGAAACTCATAGGGCTGGCAGCCCTGTGCGTGAGCCTGCCCTTCGGCGTGCACGCGCTGTGTTGGGGCATATTGTGCGGATCCGGCACATGCCTGTTCATCAACATCCGCTTCGCCCGCAGATACACAGGGGTGGGCATCGCAGACCAGGTACGCCTCATCACCGGCCCTATACTGGGAGCCGTGCTTGCCGCCGCCTGCGCATGGAGCCTGACGTTGACAGGCTTGTCCCCCGCCGCGATATGCGTGGCAGGAACCTGCGCCGGGGCGGCCACGTACCTCATCTTCACCAAAGCCGCACGCCTCACGGCCCCGCAAGACATACGGAACCTGTTCCGATTTTCAAAAACCACGACCCAATGAATGTGACATCACCGCTCATGCCCTCGCTCGAGGAATTTTCCAGGATGCTCGCCGGCATCTGGGAAAGCCGCCGCCTCACCAACTCCGGAGAGCTGCATGCCCTGCTGGAAAGGCGGCTGGCGGAATACCTCGGCGTGCCATACATCAGCCTTTTCGCCAACGGCACGTTGCCGCTCATGGTGGCGCTGAAGGCCCTCGGACTGGAACATGGGGAGGTAGTCACCACCCCTTACAGTTTCGTGGCCACCTCCCATGCGTTGCTGTGGAGCGGCATGAGGCCCGTGTTCGCAGACATAGAGCCGGAAAGATGCACCCTCAGCCCGGAGTGCGCGGAGCGTGTCATCACCGAGCGCACCCGTGCCATAATGCCGGTACACGTCTACGGGCTGCCGTGCGATGTGGAGGGGTTCGAGTCTTTAGGCCGTAAATACGGGATACCGGTCATCTATGACGCGGCCCACGCTTTCGGGGTGCGTATGCACGGCTCCTCGCTGCTCGAATGGGGCGACATGGCCTCTCTCAGCTTCCATGCCACCAAGGTGTTCAATACAGTGGAGGGTGGAGCGCTCGTGTGCCGCAGCGCCGAGATGAAGCAGAAGATAGACCGCCTCAAGAATTTCGGGTTCGCCGGGGAGACATCCATCGTCGGCATAGGCATCAACGGCAAGCTGGACGAGGTGCGCAGCGCCTGGGGACTGCTCAACCTGAAGCGTGTGGACGAGGCCATAGAGCGACGCGCCAAGCTATCGGCCCTGTATCGCAGACGGCTCGCCGACACGCCCGGAGTGCGTATGCTGCCTGAGCCAGACGGGGTGGAACACAATTACTCCCATTTCCCTATCTTCATCACCGAGGAATACACTTTGAGCCGCGACGAGCTGTATGAGTCGCTGAAAGCCGAAGGCATCAACGGTCGCCGCTATTTCTATCCGCTCATCACTGATTTCGAACCATACGCCGCCATGCTCGCTTCCCAAAGCGTGAACGACATACCCAATGCCCGCGAGGCAGCCTCGCAAGTCATCTGCCTGCCTCTGTATCCGGAACTGCGGGAAGAGGAGGTGCGCCGGATATGCGAACACATAACCGGGCGCGAACCATAGCCTCCCTCATGCGTTTATAAGACATCTGCATAATTAACCGTTTAAATATTTCAGCTTATGGAAACAGACAAGCAGTGCAAATGCACGGGAGCGTGGCTAAAGATTCTATGCACATGGGTACCGGCCCTGCTTCTTGGTGTGGGACTCGTATTTCTCGGAGTGTTCATCAAGGGCGGCTTCGGCTCCATATCGGCCAACGCGCGTGTGGTCACCGTGCGCGGGCTGAGCGAGCGCGAGGTGGAGGCGAACAAGGTGACCTGGCCCATAGTGAGCAAACATGTGGGCAATGACCTGGCGGAGCTGTACGGCGAGGTGGAGGCCACCGACAACGCCATCGTGGCGTTCCTGAAGGCCAACGGGCTTACCGAGCAGGAATACAGCGTGAACGCGCCAAAAGTGCAGGACATGCAGGCCGACAACTACGGCGGCACACCGGCCCCGTACCGGTACAACGTCACATCTGTGGTTGTGGTCACGAGCCCGCAGGTGAGCAAGGTCAACGAGCTTATGAACAAGCAGTCGGAACTTATGGCGCAAGGCATAGCCATCGTGGCCGGAGACTACAATTACCAGACCTTGTATGAGTTCACTGAGCTGAACAAGATCAAACCCGACATGGTGGCCGACGCCACCAAGAACGCGCGCAGCGCCGCCGACAAGTTCGCCCAGGACTCGCAAAGCGAGCTTGGCAAAATCAAGAGCGCCTCTCAGGGACAGTTCTCCATCGAGGACCGCGACCAGTACACGCCCTACATCAAGCGGGTGCGCGTGGTCTCCACCATAGAATATTACCTGAAGGATTGACGCGCTGAGTCTGGACGCCGTACAGACACACAAGAAGCAGGCTACGCTCTCAAGCATGTGCAGCGCGGCCTGCTTTCCGTCTGGCATAAGGCACGCCCTGTTGAATCAGCGGCGGAACGGCACGGCGCGAATAACGCGCACAGGCACCGGCACGCCGTTTATGCGTCCGGGATTCCATTTTGGCATCTTGGAGAATATGCGGACCGCCTCCTCGTTCAAGGATGTCTCCACCCCTTTGAACACCTGGATGTCGCTCACCGAGCCGTTGCTGTTGACTATGAACGAGCACATCACCTTGCCCTGGATGCCGGCCTTGTAGGCGCCTTCAGGGTAGCGGCGGTTCTTGTTTATGAAACGGAGCAACTTGTCGTCTCCTCCCGGGAAAGAGGGCTTCTCCCACACATAGTCATACTCATAGACCTCACGATACTCCACCCGCCCCTCGGCCGTGTTGACCGAGATACGCACACGGCATGTCTGCGCCAGGGATTCG
>URZM01000198.1 GCA_900552315.1 uncultured Bacteroidales bacterium
AAATTTAGATGTTTAACAGCATAAATTTAATTTTTGTCATCTACTAAAAGCTCGCACACAAAAGTAAATGTGCGTTCCGGCATGTAGGGATGCTCCCCGGAGCATCCGAACCAATGGAGTTGCCGAAAGCCACCTTGAGGGACTGCGTCATGGTGCAGTCCCTCATAAAACTGCACAACTTTCTATTTCACACATAATCAGAGGTCTAAGCCCAAACACACTCTAAATCTTAAACACAACCTTATGAACAATCAGCGATTGCTCACGGGGCTGCTCGCAGCTGCCCTGTCGGGCGGCGCGCTGTGTGCGTCAGGTCAGGAGCAGTGTACCTTGTCCCTCGAGGAACTGTACAAGAAAGCCGAGACCGGCAGCACACGACTGCGCCAATTTTTCAGCGCCGAGGAAGAGACGCTGAGCGACATTGAGATAGCACGCGACTCGCGTCTGCCGGACATACAAGCGAGAGCATCATTCAGCTTCGTCGGAGACGGCTTCACCACCAAACGCGATTTCTCCGACGCGCAGAAAGCCCCATCCCCCATTTCGGCAACAATCTCGGAATCAGCGTGAACCAGCCGGTCTACACCGGGGGCGCCATCACTCGCGGCATAGAGCTGGCCACACTTAAAAACGCCGCCGCGCGTCACTCCACCGAGATATGCCGCGAGGATATACGCTTCCGCATCACAGACATGTACCTCGACATATACAAATGCGAGAACCTACCCCTGGAAGAAATCTACGGCATGGTACAGGCCCAGGCCCTCGCGGTGTCGGTGAAAGAGATTTACGGATGGCTCCTCCTCGCCGCCCTCCTCACGCTGGCGCTCATATTCCTCAGCTACAGCCCGTTGAGGCCAAACGCCATATTCCCAAAATGGAAAAACATACGGAGAATGTTGCGCCGTCTCGTACGCCAGGAAGAGCATGATCGCCTCGAGCAAGAATCCACACACGCTCCCTGACCCCTCCTCATCAGGATTGGAGATACACGATGTAGGCGGCACATTGCAGGGACATGCCTTCGGTATGTTAGACCAACTAACTGATAACCAACACAACATGTCCAAAAGCATGTCCCTGCAACCATACCGTCGCAGTCTGGCGAAGATGCCCGCGCCGCTGCCTCTTTACTCGGAATTGCCAGAGGGCAAGAACGCGAAATAGACAGCACCTATGAGCAGCAGGAAAGCCACCAGATGGTTCCAGCGTATATGCTCACCTTTGAACACCATGGTCACAATCAAAGTGAATACAGTGAGAGTTATGGCCTCCTGAAGCACCTTGAGCTGCATCAGCGTGAAAGGGCCGCCGTTGCCGGCATACCCTATCCTGTTGGCCGGGACCATGAAGGAATACTCTGCCAGGGCCACGCCCCATGACACGAGGATGACCAAGTAAAGCGGCCAATTGGTGGATATGCCGGAGTCCGAGAGTTTCAGGTGCCCGTACCATGCGAAAGTCATGAATACGTTGGAGACAATGAGCAGAAGTACCGTGGAGATGCGTGCGTCCATACTGATAAGCGGTTTGTAATATTCTGGTTCCAAGGGCCCGGAGCCGTGGCGAGGTATTGGGCAGGCCCCTCCATCCGGATAGGTAGATACCTACAAAAAAGAAAACCGGCCTGAGGTATATGACAACCTCAAGCCGATTTTCAGTGTCCAAGATGAGACTCGAACTCACACGCCCCAACGGGCACTACCCCCTCAAAGTAGCGCGTCTACCAATTCCGCCACCTGGACTCGATCAAGATTCTTCTGCAATCTTCGTTGAGCGAAAAACGGGACTCGAACCCGCGACCCCGACCTTGGCAAGGTCGTGCTCTACCAACTGAGCTATTTTCGCATGAGTCGGTGCATCTCTCAAATGCGATGCAAAGTTAGCCACTTTTCGCGAACCCACCAAATTTTTAAGCAACATTTTTGCCCCTAAATACATATATTATTGACAACCAGCGATTTGAGAAACACAAAAACAAATATGCCAAATAAAGTGTTCTAATATCTGTAGAACCAATCTTCCCATTCTAAGCATGAATTTAGCTGACCTGAAATCTCCCGCAGACATAAAAGGGATGAGCATAGACCAACTTGACGAACTTGCCTCGGAACTCCGCGCAGCACTATTAAAGAAGCTTTCCGCCCATGGCGGACACGTTGGCCCCAACCTCGGAATGGTGGAGGCCACCATAGCCATGCATTACGTGTTCGACGCTCCTAAAGACAAATTCGTTTTTGACGTATCCCACCAGACCTATGTGCACAAGATGCTCACAGGCCGCATCGACGCTTTCATAAATCCAAAGCTGTATGACTCGGTGACAGGTTATACAAATATAGAAGAAAGCCCGTATGACGAGTTCACCGTAGGACACACCTCCACCGCCGTAAGCCTGGCCGCCGGCCTGGCCCTGAGCCGCAACCTGCGCGGCGACGACGAAAGAGTTGTGGCGTTGGTCGGCGACGGGGCATTGAGCGGCGGCGAGGCCTTCGAGGGACTTGACTTCGGTGCCACACTCGACTCAAATTTCATTGTCATTGTCAATGACAACGACATGTCCATAGCCGAAAATCATGGCGGCCTGTATGAGAACCTGCGGCAGCTCCGCGAGAGTGACGGCACCTGTCCTGTGAACTATTTCCGCAGCCTGGGATACGACTATGTATACGTGGGTTACGGCAATGACATCCGCTCCCTGATAGGCGCCCTGGAGAGGGTCAAGGACAGCACGCACCCCGTGGTGGTGCATATCAACACCATGAAGGGCCACGGCTATGCCCCTGCCGAGGAGCATAAGGAGGCGTTCCATTACTCCGCGCCCTTTGACGAAGCCACGGGCAGTCTCCTGAACATGGACGAGAGTCAGGACTATGGCGACATATTCCGCGATTTCATGCTGGGCAAGATGAAGGAGGACCCGAGCATCGCGGTGCTGACCGCCGGCACACCCGGGTCCTTCGGGTTCGGACCCTCAGACCGCGAGCTCGCCGGCAGACAGTTCATAGACGTGGGCATCGCCGAGCAGACAGCCGTGGCGGTGGCCTCAGGCATGGCACGAAACGGTAGCCGACCCGTATTCGGCGTCGTCAGCTCATTCCTGCAAAGGGCATACGACCAGATGAGCCAGGACGTGGCCATCAACGGCACAGCCCCGGTAATCAATATATTCTATGGAGGTTCCTGGGGGTTGCGCGACATCACCCACCTGGGGTGGTTCGACATATCCCTGGTCAGCAACATACCGGACTGGGTGTATCTGGCCCCCACATGCAAAGAAGAATACCTCGCCATGCTCGCTTGGTCCATCCGGCAGCACGAGCGCCCCGTGGCCATCCGTGTGCCCGGCCCTGCGGTAATATCCACAGGCAAACGCTACGATGACGACTACTCGAAGCTGAACCAGTTCTTGATGGAAC
>URZM01000199.1 GCA_900552315.1 uncultured Bacteroidales bacterium
CTGACCAGGCTCTCAAGGAGGAGCTGTACGCCCTGACGAACCAGAAACAGCTCAAGACCTGCAACCGTCTGCTCATTTTCTGTTCTGACTATAACAAGATTTCGCTCCTGGCACGCCGCAAGGGGGTGGACATGCCCCCCTTCACGGACACGATGGACGCCGTCACCATAGGCATCATAGACGCCTCGCTGGCCATGATGAGCGCCGTGGTGGCCGCACAGGCAGCCGGTCTGGGCAGCAACTGCGTCGGCTACCTGCGCACAGTGGATCCGGCCAAGGTGGCAGAGCTGCTGCATCTGCCAAAAGGGGTGTTCGTGGTCTGCGGCCTGGCACTGGGTGTGCCGCGCGAGCAGCCTGACCTGAAGCCAAAGCAGCCGGCAAGCCTCGTGTTCCACAAGAACCGTTACCGCGAGGACGAACAGTCCATGACAGACGAGCTGGCGGCCTATGACGAGATCGTGAGCAATTACAACCGCACACGCGCCGGAGGCACCTCCGACAACGACTGGTGCGCCCATATCATAGACTATTACCGGCATGCCATGGAATACAGAATCCTCGACTATCTCAAGGCCCAGGGCTACGATGTGAAGAGATAACGCATCCCCTACTCGGGCAAAAACGACAACAGCGGCGGCCGTCCCTCTCGTTTATCTCAGCCCGGTCAGCGTATCACCTGGCGCGAATATGTGAACTTGACCTTGGCGCGGGCCATGTCTATCACACACAGGGAGGGATGCGCTATGTAAGGCAGGCAGCTGGTCACAACCACGCGCTGGCTGCCTGTATACCCCACCGTCTCGGTGGTGATGCCCACCGGCACCAGGGTGAACTGCATGTCCTCATCCTTGACGGTGCCTCCGGCCTTCATCAGGGCGACTATGTAGGGGCGCATAGACTTGAACTCGTACTGTCCCTTCTCGCTGTCATAGGCGGCCCAGAACGCGTCCGTGTCATCATCCTGCGGCACCATCTTCTGGGCGAAAAACTCTTTCAGCTTCGAGGTCTTGACCATTAGCAGATAAGGAGGGGGAGCTATGCCGTAGGCATTGGCGGGAGTGGTGACTGGCAGCGTGAACGTCAGCGTGTTTATCACGCCCATGTTGAAATTGTCGGTCAGATAGCGGTCCAAAATACTCTGGGCAGGGAATTCCAGCTCCACGTTGTGTCCTGCGGGAGACTGAATCAACAACTGGCCGCCGGCTATCCGGTCCGTCACGCTTTGCGCCGGCGTGAGCCTCAGCAGGTTGGCCGACAGCACCTCGGGGGAGATGGCGAACAGCGATGTGGAGTCCCTCACCACCGTATCCTGCAGCACGCTGACACCGTCCACCACCTTGCGCACCTGCTCGGTGCGCTTCCAGTATGTAAGGAACTCCGTGTTGGTGAAATTCAGCACCAGCCCGCGTCCGAATGTGGAGCGCACATAGATGCCGGGGAAATGTGAGGCGAAAGCCTCAGGCCACTGGAACACGGAGGGATCCGTGCGGTATTGGCTGACCACCTGACGGGCGAAAGCGGGCGAAAGCGGCACATCCACCATGCCGGAAGAAGCCTTCTTGGCGCCGAGCCCCAGCGAGGAGGCGGTGTAAGAGGCCGTTCCCAGCGGGGAGGACGGATTGTAATAGCCCTCGGGGTCAAACGTGTTGTCAATGCCGTCAGGCAACTGACGTGTCAGGGCATATACACTGAGCTGCTGCGGAGCGAGAGTGTCGCCGGTAAAGCCGTCCTTGCCGAAAGTGAAACGCAGTGTCATGCCAGAGACATCTTCCAGAGGTATGGAATCAGGGATGGACAGCACGGAGGCGGGCATGAGACGCCCCACGAAATCTGCGGACAGGTCACCGAAATCCTCCATTGACAGGCGCCCTATAAGCAGGTTGCCGTCACGCGAGTCCACATTTGCCGCCCTCACCGAGCGGCCTGTGACCGTGAAGGTGGAGTCCACCACAATGGTCACCTCTCCGGGCGTAATGGAACTGCCCACGTTTGTCTCGTCGTCACAGGAGGGCAGCATGGCCGAAGCGGCCAAGGCCAATATGGCCGGTATGGCTTGGAGCTTTTTCATGAGGCGGACCGGGTTACAGGGAGTTTATGAAATCAAGATAAGCCGGCATTCCGGCCTCGAGAGCCGCATGCGGAAGCACCTTGGCACGGCATCCTTCAAGGAATTGCAGGAGTTCGGGAGCGGGATCCGGGTTCTGCATTATCACGGCGTTCGAATGTTTGGCTGCCAGGGTCTGCAGCACGCCCAAGGTAAGTTCCTTGCCCTTCAGCAGCTTCAGGTCCGAGTCCTTCACTCCCTCCGCTTTCAGCTTGGCTATGAATTTGGGGTCGAGAGCACCGTTGAAGCTCGTGTCGTCGAATATGGTGACGATTTTGGACTTCTTGAAGGAAGGCTCGTCTCCGTATATCTTGCGCAGATACATGGGGGCAAGCACCGACATCCATCCGGTGCAGACAATCACGTCCGGGTCCCAGCGCAGCTTCTTGGCCGTCTCTACGGTGCCACGGGTGTAGAAAATCAGTCGCTCGTCATTGTCGGCCCTGTTGGAACCCACATCGTCCGTATCGGAATCAAGACGCTGGAAAAAATCGTCGTTGTCTATGAAATAGGCTTGTATCTTGGCGGGAGGCAGCGACGCCACCTTTATGATTAGAGGATGGTCCGCCTCGCCTATGGAGATGTTTACCCCGCTGAGGCGTATCACCTCGTGAAGCTGGTTGCGGCGCTCGTTTACCGCGCCGAAGCGGGGCATGAACAGACGTGCCTCATAGCCGTTTGCATGAAATAGGTGCGGCAGCTCCTTGCCGAAGGTGGAATGCTCGTCCGCGCTGAGATAAGGTGTCACCTCCTGTGAGATGAAAAGTATGCGTTTGTTTGCCATATCCTAAAAGTCAAGTGGCGCTGTCCGGTAAGCGGCAAGAGGTTCCCCCGCCTGCCAACAGCCATTATCGTGCAAAGTTACGAAAAAAAACTGACATGGACCTTACCTGCCCTTGCCTCGCCTGCCCATTTTTCACTTTTATTAAGAATCCTATGGCACCATACCGGTGTCGTCTTGCCGCGTATGCCACCGCTAACCCATCTGCCCTCCTTGACCGGTCCTTCCTCATGCCCCTGACATGCAGTCAGCGCCTTCCGACACATTTCCCACCCTTTCGCTTTCCTCACCACGCCATAGCCTAAATGCAAAATATTGTTAAATTACAGTAGTTTGTTTTGCATAGTACAGAAATTATGCCTACCTTTGCATCGTGATTGGAAAGGACCCGGCGCCTCCACCTGTCGCCGAGCCTTGGAACACTCACAGACTGAGAGGTTGTTTAAAAAGAAACGTTAAAATTTGGGGCGGCTGATTTTTAGATAAAA
>URZM01000200.1 GCA_900552315.1 uncultured Bacteroidales bacterium
CATCTCCCGCGCGGAAACTACACCCACCCGACGCACGCCTGCGGGAGAGGGTAACGACACCGGACCGCTCACCAGGACCACCTCCGCCCCACGGGCGGCCGCCTCGCGTGCCAGGGCATAACCCATCTTGCCGCTGGAATAGTTACCAATGAAACGCACCGGATCCAGGTTTTCATACGTGGGGCCTGCTGTAATTAATATTTTTTTGCCTTTCAAGCTCTCGCGAGAGGCGAAATATTCCTCCATCGCCCTAAGGATCCCCTCCGGCTCCTCCATGCGTCCCTTGCCTTCAAGCCCGGAGGCCAGATAGCCGGTGGCAGGTTCCACGATGGTGACGCCGTCCCGGCGGAGGGTGCGCAGGTTGCGCTGCGTGCTGGGGTGGGCGTACATGTCCAGGTCCATGGCGGGGGCCACGAAGACGTGCTCCTTGGCGGAGAGGTAGGTGGTGACGAGCATATTGTCGGCCACTCCGGTCACCATCTTCGCTATGGTGGAGGCTGTGGCGGGAGCCACGACCATGGCGTCGGCCCACAGGCCGAGGTCCACATGGGAGTTCCACTGCCCGGTGTTGGCGGTGAAGAACTCGCTGATCACGGGCTTGCCGCTGAGGGCAGAGAGCGTGAGCGGAGTGATGAACTCCTTGCCGGAGGGGGTTATGACCACCTGCACCTCGGCACCGGCCTTGCGGAGCAGCCGCAGGAACAGCACGCTCTTGTAGGCGGCTATACCCCCGCTGATGCCGAGTATTATGTGCTTGCCTTGCAGTGCGCTCATTTCTTGCGGGTCTTGACGAATATCTCGGTTATTATGTCCTTGGTGTCCTTGGCGAAATCGCCCTGCATCATCCAGGCGTAGTAGGAAGGCTCGCGGCGGAATATGTCGGCCACGCGGCGCCCCTTGTATTTGCCGAAATTGAAGACGGCCTCGCCCTCGGAGTCGCGCGAGAGGCGTCCGCCAAGGTCTATGTTGCCCCCCTGTACGGAGAAGCGCGCCAACTTGTCGATGTCGTTGCCGAACTCGTCGTTCTCCGGATAGCGGTCAAGCTGCGCCTTCAGCACCTCGTAGGTGGCGAGGGTGTCGGCCATGGCGGAGTGCGCGTCGTCCAGGCTCTTGCCGCAGTAGAAGCGGTATGCGGCGCTCAGGGTGCGCTGCTCCAGACGGTGGTAAATGGTCTGGACATCCACCAGGCGGCGACCCTTGAGCGAGAACTGCATGCCTACGCGCTCGAACTCCTTCATGAGCAGGGGAATGTCGAACTTGTTGGAGTTGAAGCCGGCTATGTCGCAGTCGTCGAAGGCGCGCATCAGCCCCGGGGCTATGTCGGCGAAACGGGGCTGGTCCTTCACGTCCTCGTCGCTTATGTGGTGGATGGCGGTGGAGGCGGCCGGTATGGGTATCTCCGGATTCACGCGCTGCACGTATTCGGTGTGGGTGCCGTCGGGCCTCACCTTCACGCACGAGATCTCCACTATGCGGTCAGTATGTATGTTCACCCCTGTGGTCTCCAGGTCGAAGAATATGAGGGGGCGGGTCAGGTTGAGTTGCATGTCTCTGTATCTATGTTATAGTTAGTCCATCACCTGCATGGGCATGAGCAGCATGAGCAGGTTCTCCCCTTCCAGGTCAGTGAGGGGCACGAATATGCCGGGGCGGGCCGGGTCGCTCAGACGTATCACCACGGTGTCTGCCGGTATGTTGCCGAGCACCTCTATCATGTATGTGGCGTTGAAGCCGATGGTCATGGCGTTGCCCTCGTACTCGCACTCCACGCGTTCCTCGGCCGAGAGTGTGTAGTCCAGGTCCTGGGCGGCCAGCAGCACCTCGTTGGGACGTATGTTCATGCGCACCAGCGACGAGGCCGAGCTGGCGAACAGGGAGACGCGCTTCATGGCGTTGAGCAGGCTCACGCGGTCCACCGTCAGCTCGAAGGGGTTGTTGGCGGGGATTACGCGGTTGTAGTTGGGGTAGCGGCCGTTGATGAAGCGGCACGAGAGGGTGTACGGGCCCATGCTGAACTTGGCGCTCTTGTCATCCATCTCTATGTCTATCTCGCCCTCCTCCTTCGCTATGAGGCTGCGAAGGATGGCGGCAGGCTTGGGGGGCAGGATGAAGGAGAAGGTGAGCCCGGGGTTCACGCTGGTGTTGATGTAGCGCACCAGCTTGTGGGTGTCTGTGCCCACGAATGTGATGCCGGGCATGGGCTGCTCGTTCTCGTCCAGAGGGCAGATGTCCCAGTACACGCCGGTCATGATGGGACGTATGGTTTCGGTGCCGACGGCGAACAGTGTGGTCTCCAGTCCCCGGCGCACCACCTCGGCGGGAAGGGTGACACGGCGGGCCTCCTGGCGCACCTCGTCCTGCACCGGGAACTCGTTGCCGTCTATGCCCATGAAATTGAAATGGCCGTTGAGGAAACGGATGTCGATCTCCTTGTTGTCGTCATTTATGTAGAAGGTCAGGGGCTGGCCCGGCACCTCCTTGAGCATGTCGAGTATTCGCTTGCTGGGCACCGCCACGGAGCCTTCCCCCTCCGGCTCGAAC
Source organism: uncultured Bacteroidales bacterium (assembly GCA_900552315.1). Classification (GTDB taxonomy): domain Bacteria; phylum Bacteroidota; class Bacteroidia; order Bacteroidales; family Muribaculaceae; genus Lepagella. Next base: position 2,542 of record URZM01000200.1, read on the forward strand.
ACCTCCAGGGTGGCCGTCATCACGTTCTCCTGGTCGGAGCCCGTGATGGAGAGGGTGTCGCCCTGCAGCGTGAGCAGGAAATTGTCGAGAATGGAAAGAGCGTTCTTGCTGTTTATGACCTTGCTCACGGCTGCGAGCTGCGTGGCCAGGGCCTTGCTTGAGACATTGAATTTCATATCGTGTATCTGATTTATTTGCAATAATTTACGCAATGCCGTCCAAAGGCGGCCAATGCCGGGCCGACACCCGTCAGGGCATTTCGGCCAATTAACCTACAAATTTACAATTTTTTTCTGACACGCGGGCACGCGACCAGCCGTTTTTTCACTCTCGGTCAGCGGACACAGAGTGGACGGGCGTACTGGAGGGGCTTGGGCATCGTGGCCAGGTAGGCGAAACGCAATGTGTCGGGCACATTGCCCGCGCTGTCCGCGAACATGCGCCTTTGGGCAGGCGCCAGCGCCCTGGAGCATACGTCCATCACAGGCAGCGTCAGGGCACGCGCCGATGTATTGTGTCCCGCCACCTTGGCCGGGGCGTTCCACAGCGTCAAAGGCGCGTCACCTATGTCAAACGTCACCTCCCGCTCCTCCCCCTCGCGGTAGCCGGGGGCATAATACAGCGGGAAACGGCCGTACAATCCGCCTCCGGCATAGGGCCACCGGCTATAATGCACCCCATCCAGGGCCTCAGGTATAATGACCAGGTATTCTCCGGGCACATGGGGGAGCAGCGAAGCCTTCATCGCTATGGCCGTGTAAAGGAAATCGTCGTAGTAACATTCGCCTAACGGCGCCTGCGGCAGCTGCATAAGGGCTG
>URZM01000201.1 GCA_900552315.1 uncultured Bacteroidales bacterium
CACGGTCGAAGATGTAGTGCGCCCCGGCTTCGTAAGGTATCTCAGGCATCGCCTTTGTATCATGCACCTTGGCCGGAGTAATATGCACGAAAACAGGCACTTGCGCTTCCACATCATAGAGGGTGTGCATCTTGATGCCGCCCTTGTGCTTACGGAATTTAGCCCACTCGAACACCGACAGACATAGATCTATGGTTGTGGAATCGAAAGCGTAGACATGGCCGTCAAGCTCGAAGATTGTCTGAATCCTACGTTTGCGAGCTTCCGCTATCATGAAGAAGGCGAACTCCTCGAAGATGCGGTAATCCCGCTGCTCGTTGGCCTTGCTAAGATTGCTCCGAGTCACGGACTTCCCGATTCCGAGATGGTAGAGCTTTCCGGCATGGGCCTCCATGGCAACGATGAGATCTCGAAGGCTCTCGCGGTTTGACAGCTGCCCGAACATCAGTGTAAGTAGTTGATTCCAACAAGTATAACTCTTTACATACTTGTCGCCGTCATATTTCTTTACAATACGCAGGAACTTGAAGTTGTCAAGAAAGCCGACTAATTGGGCGAAAACATATTTGTCCTTATTCATAACAGTCTGATTCAGACTGCAAAAGTAATTTCAAATCGTTGCGCCTCAAAATCTCTTATAACAGATTGAATTTCAATAATTTCAAAGTACTCTTATGATTTTTTAGTGGACACTAATGTTAATCTATATATTAAATCATGTTAATGAAATATGCTGCGGGACATATCTGGTAAAAAAAGATGCCATCCTTCGCGGATGACATCTTTTTTCGGTCAATCATGTTAGTTATTCATCGTCTGTTTCAGTGTATTCTTTGAGCAGGCGCTCCTGCACGTCGCCCGGTACGAGTTCGTAGTTTGAGAACTCCATGGTGAACGAGCTGCGTCCTCCGGTTATTGAGCTGAGGGATGTGGAGTAGGAGCTCATCTCTTTGAGGGGCACCTTGGCTTTGAGCTTCTCGATGCCGTTCTCGCTCTCCATGCCCATGATTATGGCGCGGCGTCCCTGCAGGTCGCTCATCACGTCGCCCATGGTGTCGGCAGGGGTGAGGACCTCCACGTCGTATACCGGTTCCAGAATCTTCGGGTTGGCGTTACGGAAGGCCTCCGAGAAGGCATGGCGACCTGCCAGGCGGAATGAGATTTCATTAGAGTCTACCGGGTGCATCTTGCCGTCGTAGATCATGACCCGCACGTCTCGGGCGTATGAGCCGGTGAGGGGTCCCTGCTCCATGCGGTCCATAAGTCCCTTCACTATGGCGGGGATGAAGCGCGCGTCTATGGCTCCGCCCACGATGCAGTTGTACACCACAAGCTTGCCTCCCCATTCCAGAGGTATCTCTTGCTTGTCTCGCACGTTGAGCTTGAACTCCTGGTTGCCGAAACGGTAGGAGTCCGGCTCAGGCATGCCTTCGGTATAAGGCTCTATGATCAGGTGAACCTCGCCGAACTGGCCGCTGCCGCCGGATTGCTTCTTGTGGCGGTAATCGGCGCGGGCTGCTTTGGTGATAGTTTCGCGATACGGGATGCGGGGTTCTTCGAAGAGTATAGGGAGTTTCTCGTTGTTTTCTATACGCCATTTGAGGGTACGCAGATGGAACTCTCCTTGGCCGCTCACTATGAGCTGCTTGAGTTCTTTGCTCTGCTCCACCACCCAGGTGGGGTCTTCCTCGCGCATACGGGTGAGGATGGCGCTCAGTTTCTCGGAGTCGCTCTCGGTCACGGGCCGCACGGCACGTTGGTATTTGGGTTTGGGATATTTGATGAAATCGAACTGGTACTCACAGCCCTTCTCGTCGAGCGTGTTGCCTGTGCGTACGTCCTTGAGCTTCACGGCGGCTCCTATGTCTCCGGCCTCGAGGGCGTCCACAGGTGTGCGCAGCTGGCCGCATACGCAGAATATCTGGGCCAGGCGCTCCTTGCCGCCACGGTTCACGTTCTCCAGGTCGGCGCCTGCCTTGAGAGTGCCGCTCATCACTTTGAAATAGCTGACCTCGCCTATATGCGGTTCCACCGATGTCTTGAAGAAGAATATGGAGAGCGGGCCGTCGGCGTCGGGCTTCACCTCTTCACCTGTCACGGTGCAGGGGGCGGGCATGTCGTCAACGAATGGGCATACGTTGCCCAGAAACTCCATCATGCGCCGCACGCCCATGTCCTTGGCGGCGCTTACGCAGAACACCGGCAGGATGGAGCGGTCTATCAGACCCTTGCGGATGCCTTCGCGCATCTCGTCCTCGGTGAGGTGTCCTTGTTCGAAATATTTGTCCATCAGGGTCTCGTCATTCTCTGCGGCCGCCTCCACCAGGGCGTTGTGCAGCTCGTTGGCACGGTCCATCTCCTCGGCCGGGATTTCAGAAATGGTGGGCACGCCGCCGTCAGGCCCCCACTCATATTTCTTCATCAGCAGCACGTCTATCATGGAGTTGAATCCGGGGCCGCTCTGCAGCGGATACTGCACGGCCACGATCTTGGCGCCGAAATGCTCACGCAGGCTTTCCATGGCGTTCTCATAGTCCGCCTTTTCTCCGTCAAGCTGGTTGAGGGCGAAGAGCACGGGCTTCTTCAGCTTGGCGGTGGTGCGGAATATATTCTGTGTGCCCACCTCCACGCCATATTGGCTGTCGACAACTATCACACCTGTGTCAGCCACTCCGAGCGCCGTGTAGGCATTGCCTACGAAATCGTCAGAGCCGGGGCAGTCGATCACGTTCAGCTTCTTGCCCAGAAATTCGGCGTAGAATATCGTGGAGAAAACAGAGTAGCCATATTCTTTCTCTACGGGGAAATAATCGGAGACAGTGTTGCCGCTCTCTACGGTGCCTCTACGTTTTATCACTCCACACTCGTAGAGCATGGCCTCGGCGAGTGTGGTTTTCCCGGATCCCTTGCTTCCGAGCAAGGCGATGTTTTTGATTTCGTTGCTTTTGTATTGCTTCATACGGCAGAGTTTTTTTAGGTATTCTTTTAAAAAGATGCCGCAAGTTAGCGAAAAAACTTGAGAATAGCCATGCCCAGGGACATGTTGCATAACATGTTTTGACCCGTGAACTTTTTGTTTTTCTTACCGTCGTGCCTTTTGGGACAGTGATGCGTGAAAAAAGTTGCTGAAAAATTTGGTGGGTAACAAAAAAGTGCATAACTTTGCATCGCTTTTGAGGGCGAGAGGGCGCTTAGCTCAGCTGGTTCAGAGCGTCTGCCTTACAAGCAGAGGGTCGGGG
>URZM01000202.1 GCA_900552315.1 uncultured Bacteroidales bacterium
GCTCCGCCTCGGCAACAATAGCCGTACGGTCGGTAAGCTTATATTTCCCGGGAGCCACAACGGTGGCCACCAAGAGCGTAAACTCCGGGGTATGGGCAAAATGAATCTCCTGCCGCTCACGCCTCGTGTCGCGTGCGGCGAGCATCATCTCCAGGGTACATTCCACAGGTTGCATGGCCGGGGAAAGTGTCAGGCTTTGATGTTCTTGATCACATCCATCACGGAGCCGTCACGGTTCATGACGACGCCCACCGTCTTGTCGCCGAAAGGAAGCGGAGCAGGCGTACCTATGATGGAGAGCGCCTTGTCGCGCAGCCACTTGATATCCACTATGTTCAGTCCGGCTGCCTTGAGCGCTTCTGCAAGCTCGGGACGGGCAGGATTCACAGCTATGCCATACTCGGTGACTATCACGTCCACAGTGGAACCGGGAGTGATGAGGGTGGTCACCTCGTCAACCACACAAGGTATGCGACCACGCAGCAACGGGCACACTATGATGGAAAGGGCGCTGTCTGCGGCTGTGTCGGGATGACCGCCAATGGCCCCGCGAATCACACCGTCGGTGCCGACAAGCACGTTAACGTTGAAATTCACGTCCGTCTCGAGGGCAGACAGAATGACTATATCAAGATAATGTACAGCGGAACCGGCTTCCTCGGCGCTGGCGTATTCGCAGGAAGACACCTCCTTGTGCATTGGATTGTTCTTCAGCGACTCAGCGGCGACCTTGTCGAAAGACTGGACATCGATCAGACGCTCGATAAGCCCCTCCTCATGCAGCTTCACCATGTGGGACGTAATGCCGCCCAAAGCGAAAGAAGCCTTGATGTCGCGACGAATCATCTCCTCGCGGATGAACTTGACCGCCGCCAGGGAAGCGCCTCCGGACCCTGTCTGGATAGAGAAGCCGTCCTTGAAATAGCCGCTGTTGATTATGACCTTCGCAGCAAGCTGCGCAAGCAGTATGTCGCGGGGATTTTTGGTGTCGCGGATAGCGCCCGAAGCAATCTTGGAGCTGTCGCCTACGGAATCGACCTCAACCACATAATCCACATAACGCTCTGAGATGGAGTTGGGGGTGTTGGGATAAGCCACCAGGTCATCGGTGAGAATAACCACCTTGTCGGCATACTCGGCGTCCGGCAGGGCGTAACCGAGCGAACCGCAGATGGACTTGGCATTCTCCGAGCGGGAGTAGCCGCACGCATTGCCAAGCGCGTCGGACGACGAGGCTCCGAGGAAGGCCACATCTATATGAAGATCACCGTTGGCTATGGCGGCTCCACGGCCGCCGTGGCTGCGGAATATCACGGGATTCTCCATCAGGCCGCCTGATATCTCCTTGGCCAGCTCACCGCGAAGACCGGAGGTGGAGATGCGGGTGATGACCCCGTTCTTGATGTGCTGGATCAGGGGCGCATGCACGTCCGAGAGGCTCGATGCTGCCAGGTGCAGGTCCTTGTAACCCATCTCGGCCAGCTTGTCCACCACCATGTTGACCACCTTGTCGCCTCCACGGAAATGATGATGGAACGATATGGTCATGCCGTCCTTGAGGCCGGAACCCTTGATGGCCTCCTCCAGGGTGGCGAGCTTGGGGCTTGCCGGCTGACGGTCCTGCTGGCTCAGCGGATTTTTCTTGAACTCGTTGGTATATACTGTCTTGTCGAGCTTCTGCGCCGACTTGGCTATGTCGGCCGCTCTGTCTTTGAGTGTGTTCATGGCTGGATTAGATTTCATCATCGTTAAGTACGCCGGCGGCCTTGGCCATCTGTATGGTGCGTTCGGCGCGTATTACCACAGGGCGGTCTATCATCTTTCCGTTGAGGGCAATGACTCCGGAACCCTTCTTCTCGGCCTCCTTGATGGCGGCCACTATGGCCTTGGCCTTCTCTATCTCTTTCTCTGTAGGAGTAAACACTGAGTTCACTACCTCTATCTGGCGAGGATTGATGATGGACTTGCCGTCGAAACCGAGAGTCTTGATATACTCGACTTCGGCACGGAAGGTGTCCATGTCGTTAAGATTGGAATACACCGTATCCAGCGCGGCAATTCCTGCGGCGCGTGCAGCCACCACTATTGTCTCGCGAGCCAAGCGCAGCTCGTCACCCCCCTTGGAACGCTGGGTCTTGAGATTGGCGCAATAGTCCTCGGCTCCGAGCGCTATGCCCATCATACGGTCAGAGGCAGTGGCTATCTCGAAAGCGTTCACCACGCCGCGTGCGCCCTCTATGGCAGCCATGATGCGTGTACGGCCCAGGCATCCCAGCTCGCGCTCCACACGCTCTATCTCAGCCTCCACCTCGCGCACCTCGTCAGCAGTCTCGGTCTTCGGCATACGGATTACGTGCACGCCGGCCTTCACCACAGCCTCGATGTCCTTCTTGCCGTAAGGAGTGTTGAGAGGGTTGATGCGCACAACCATCTCGGTGTCGCCATAATCCACGCTCTTCAGAGCATTGTACACCAACAGGCGAGCAGTGTCCTTCTCGGCCATGGAGACCGAATCCTCAAGGTCAAGCATTATGGAGTCCGGGCCGTACACATGCGCGTCGGCCATCATGCCGGGATTGTTGCCCGGCACGAACATCATTGTTCTTCTAAGTCTTTCCATGGTATGGTAGTATTGTGTTAGTCTTCCCAGACATCCTTGCCTGTGGCGCGCACCACGGCAGCTGTCACACGGGCGCGCACAGTGCAGTCGAGCGCACCTTTGTCAATCGCTCTGATTCTGGCTCCCTTCAGGCCCAGCCCCGAAGCCGTCTCGTCAATCACTTTCCGGATCTGGTCGCCGAACAGGTGGGCTACCGAGCTCTCAAGCTCGATCTCAAGACCTGCTGTCTCTGCGGGGAATACCTGAATCATGATGTCTCCGGATTCGAGGGTGCCCGCAATCGCGTTGCTAATTTTCATGGTATATTACAATAATTAGTTCATGTCGGCCCGAGAGCCTTCATGCGTTGAAAGTTATATCACGGTGCAAATATAGGCATTATATCTCACCCGGCAAACAAATTATGGAAAATTTTCCGTAATTATTTTCTATCATAGCCGGATTCTTAACATACCTCACAAGGAATACCCCTCGCTTATTTGCACAATTCATTGATTTTATGTAACTTTGCAGTATTCAAAGCCCCATGCGGAAATTTATCATGCACCATGACATCCCGACCACAAATATATGAAATCGCTTAGAGAGTGTTTGGATTTAAATGATTTTAGCA
>URZM01000203.1 GCA_900552315.1 uncultured Bacteroidales bacterium
TATATAATTTTCCACTCATCTGTAATATCTGTCAAGGATGCTGATAAATGATTTCACATCAGGGCTTTCCGGATTCCATCCGAGGTCATTGAACATGTATGAGCGCGCCTCGGGCAGCCCCTCCATCGCCTCGAAGAGAGCCAACGAGTCACGGAACATGGCATCGCTGCCCGAAAACAGTTCCCGGCGGAACCGGAACTTGTCATTGATAGAGAAACAAGCCATCACAGGCTTGCGGCAAGCTCGGCACCCGGCGGGAGCCTTCAGGGACCCGGCAACGACAGGAGAGGTATCCGCTTTATCCTTACAAGTCCCTTCTTCCTCATCAGGCATGTCATAATCCTCGCAGTCGCACACAGCAGAGCCTTCCTCCCGGGTTTCCTGCCCCACGAAAATGGACCCATCCAGTATGTCCTTGCGCTCCTCCTCGCCTGACATGCGCGGAAGTATCTCTTTGGTGAACACCTCCACCTCCTTCTCTTCTTCGGTATCGCGGTCATCAGCTTCCACTGCCGGCTCTGAATTGCCATAGAGAGGAGGGGCAACGTTTTCAACGCTGTCTTCCTCTTCCGGCAACTCAATCTCGGAGGCCAGACGGGCCGTGAGGAAACATTTCTCACACACCAGGCGCACTATACGGCCATCGGGCCGCGCACTGCGCCTCAAGGCCATCTCCACGAGGCCCTCGGCTTCGTACAGGGTATTCAACAATTCTTTAAGTTGCTCATTCATAATCCACACATATTATAGGTTTTATGAGGGGAAGAAGGTGTCAAGGAGAAGGGTCTTCACCTGATTCTTCACCGACTGCCTGTCGCCTTTGAAATCATTGACCAACACCACCACCGCATGTGTGGGAGCGTAATCGTCGTCGAGCATGTAGCCGGCATAGCACTGTATGCCTCGCATGGTGCCTGTCTTCAGCGCTATATAGTCTTCCAGGCGCGTGCCTTTAAGGAAATTCCTGAGCGTACCCTCCACACCGGCCAACGGGAAGAATGAGGCGTAGTCGGCGTTGCCGGCCATCTTCACAAGCACATCGGCCAGAAACCTGGCGGTGATACGGTCTGAGCGGGATAGGCCGGAGCCGTCCACAATCTTCACCCCGGAGGTGGGGCATCCTTTCCTGGACCAGTATTTCATCTCGAGCTCCGCACCCTTTTCCGGCGTTGCCTCCTTGCCGTGGAGCATGGCCAACGTGCGGAGGAATGTCTCGGCATACAGGTTGTCGCTCTGCTTCATGCAATAACGCATTATCTCGCTGACCGGTTCGGACTCGTGGTCCACTATGGGGCGCCCTTTAGGCTCGCTGTCCAGGGTGTCGCCCAGCACATCGATGCCTTGGCGTGCCAGCACAGAGGTAAGCTGCGACACAAATCCGGGGACCGGCTCCCTGACGGCTCTCTTGCCGGAGGCATTGTGCTGCCAGTTGAACCCGTGGCAGCCCGTACCATAGGAGTGGGGAAGGTCTCCTGCCGCCCAGCTCGGTGGAGTGGAGGGTCCGGGAAACACTGAGGCGTCTACCGCTATCTTGCCTCGTATGGCACTCACCTTCTTCTTTTTCAGCGCCTTGACTATGGAGTTAAGGAAATCCGAGCCGCCCGGAGCCTGGTCGGTGCCGAGCGTAGGGTCCCCTCCGCCTTTGATGATAAGGTCTCCTTCCAGAATCCCGTCGTCCACCTTTCCGCCAAGATACACCTTGGTGTGATAGCGATAGTCCAGGCCGCTCTTAGAGAGCAACGAGGCTATGGTCACGGCCTTGGTCACCGAAGCCGGGACAAGCGGCGCATCGGCATTATGGGAGTCCACCACCTTGCGGGTCTTCAGGTCAATCACCATCACCGCGCATTTGTCAGGGCGCACGGCCGAAGAGGCGGCAAATCTCTGTGCCGGCGATGTTTCCACATCCTGCGCGAACACAGGCAGCCACCACACCAACAGCATCAGCAATACGGATAATTTCTCTACATGTCTCATCAGCATACAAATTTAATAAAAAACCACGACACGACAAGCTGCCGGCCTGAAAATTCTGAAATAATCGCGGACCGCATGTGAGCGGACATGAGCAAAAGCCCTGAAAAACGGACGTTTGAGTTTTTTCGTTGACACAGGCTTGCAGGTTCGGGTTTAAATGAGTAACTTTGGAGTCCCCAACCGGGGGTGGATATTTATTTCGCCTTGCTGCCGATTGGAGTTAAATTAGCTGATTGCCAATGGCATACACACGACGTCCATACACCTTTGACCGCGTGGTGCGCATATTCTTCTCAGTGTGCGCCATACTCGGCACCCTGTACCTGCTCAACATCCTGAAGGGGGTGATACTGCCGTTCCTGGTGGCGTGCCTGATAGCGTACACACTGGAGCCTGTGGTGCAATGGAACATGCGGCTCATACGCGCCAAGGGTCGCTTCATGCCTGTCGTCATGACCCTGCTCGAGGTGACAGTGCTGGTCTCCCTGGCCCTGGCATTCCTGATTCCGTACATAGCCGCAGAGGCGGCCGACATGTCCAACCTGCTGCGCCGGTATGCCGTAAGCCAGATGAACGTGCCCTATCTCCCTGACGCTGTCCACACGTTCCTGCGCGAGAAGTTGCAGATACAGGACCTGTCCGACATATTGAGCAACCCCCAATGGCAAGACCTCCTGAAGCAGTTGCTCTCCTCCTCATGTTCATTCCTGAGCAGCGGCATCAGCTTTATCATGGGTATCCTGAGCTGGCTCATCGTGTTCCTTTACGTAATTTTCATAATGATGGACTACGAGAAACTCATGCTCTCGTTCCGTCAGCTCATACCGCATGCCCACAGGCCCAAGGTAATCGGCGTGCTGCGCGACGTAAAGAACGCCATGAACTGTTATTTCCGGGGGCAGGCGCTCATAGCCTCGCTTGTGGGGATACTTTTCGCCATAGGGTTCTACCTGATAGACCTGCCCATGGGCGTGCTGCTCGGCCTTTTCATCGGATTGCTCAACATGGTGCCATACCTTCAGCTGGTGTCCTTGCCCATAACCGCCATACTATGTCTGGTGGCCTCCGTGGACGGGGGACACTCATTCTGGGTTATATTCTGGGAGAGCATGGCAGTCTACGTGGTGGTGCAGAGCATCCAGGACCTTTATCTTACTCCTAAAATAATGGGAAAGGCCATGGGACTCAACCCGGCCATCATACTGCTGTCCCTCTCCGTGTG
>URZM01000204.1 GCA_900552315.1 uncultured Bacteroidales bacterium
ATGACTACAGGCTCATGACACAGAGGAGGCAGCGACCCGCAGGTCGCTGCCTCCTCTGCCTTCTATATATTGAAACCAATAATAAACTCACACGGTCATCTCCCCGCAGATAGGATGGTCAAGGTATTTCTTGACCTCTCCAGGGCGAAGCCCCATGCCGAACAGGTACATCAGCTTTGTGATTGCGGCTTCCGTAGTCATGTCGTATCCGCTCACCACCCCGGCCTTGGCCAGGTTCAGCCCCGCCGCATAGATGCAGGGACGCACTGTGCCTTGCGAACACTGGGTTATGTTCACCACCACCACGCCTCGCTCCACTGTCTGTTTCACAGCCTCCAAGAACCAATCGTCGCCGGGTGCGTTGCCGGCTCCATAGGTCTTCATCACCACGCCCTTGAGACCCGGGGTGTCCAACGCATGCTCCACCACAGCGCGGCTGATGCCTGGAAACAGGTCGAGCACCATGATGTCCGTATCCATATTGTACTGCACCTTCAGCGGACGGTGCTGCGCGCGGTTGCGCCACAACGTCTCCTCGTTGAAATGTATCCCGAGACCGATACGGGCGAGCTCAGGATAATTGTTGCTCTTGAAAGCGTTGAAATTGTCGGCGCTGCGCTTGGTGCACCTGTTTCCGCGCCACAGATAATGCTCGAAGAGTATTGCCACCTCTCGTACCATTGGCTGTCCCTTCTCGTCTGCCGCCGCCGCAATCTGCAGCGCCGTGATGAGATTCTCCTCGCCGTCGGTACGCACCTCCCCTATGGGGAGCTGCGAACCGGTGATGATGACAGGCTTGTGCAGATGCTCGAGCATGAAAGACAGAGCTGAGGCGGTGTATGCCATCGTGTCCGTGCCGTGAAGCACCACAAATCCGTCCACATCCTCATAATAATCCTCGATGACCTTGGCTATGTCTGCCCAATGACTGGGATTCATGGCAGACGAATCTATGGGTTTTTCGAACTGCACATGCTGTATGTCATAGTCCAGCATGCTGATTTTCGGCACGTTGTCTATGAGGTGATCAAAGTCAAAAGGCTCCAGGGCATGATTTTCCGGGTTCTCTATCATGCCTATCGTGCCTCCGGTGTATATGATAAGAATCTTTGGCGTGCGTTTATCCGTTTCCATGGTCCAGAAAGATTTTATCGGGTTGTCAATCCTCAGGGACGGGGCCATAACGCAGTTCCTGGCCCTTGCGAATCATGGGGATGCCCTCCTTCATCCAGCGAGGCATGGGGTCTCCCTTCAGATAATGGTCAAAGAACTCCTGCAGGCGGTGCGTGATATCCTTGCGGTTCTTGCGTGCCTTTATGTTGTGCGCCTCACCGTTGTACTGGAGCATCCACACCGGCTTGCCCAGGCGGCGGAGCGCCATGAAATACTCGATACCCTGATACCAAGGCACAGCGCCGTCTTCATCGTTGTGCATTATCAGCAACGGAGTATGCACACGGTCTGCCTTGAACAGAGGCGAGTTGGCTATGTACAGTTCAGGAGCCTCCCACAGGTTGCGGCCTATGCGGCTCTGTCCCATCTCATACTGAGCCTGACGAGAGTCTCCCGAGCCCCAGCGGATGCCTCCGAAGGCAGAGGTCATGTTGCTGACAGGAGCGCCGCTGCCCGCACAAGCGAACATGTCGGTGCGGGTGATGAGATATGCCGTCTGGTAACCGCCCCAGCTCTGGCCGTCTATGCCGATACGCTCTTTGTCTATAAACTTGTATTTGTCCACAAGATACTCCACGCCGCTACAGATGCTGTTGTATGCGCCCTCTCCGGGTATACCGGGGGTGTAATGCACGTCAGGGACAAACACCACATAGCCTCGGCTTACATAGAACGGATAGTTGACCCAGCTCCACGACGGCTCCATCACGTAATGACGATAAAGCTCCTCGCTGTTTGTCTCGTAGAACACCACGAGCATAGGATATTTCTTGTTCGGATCAAGGTCCTCGGGCGTGTACAGCACACCCTCCGTGAGCTTGCCGTCATAGGCATACCATTTCACGAGCTGCGCGTCGCCCCAGCTGTAATCCTTCATCTGCGGATTCGCGTCAGTCACACGCTTGGCGTTCTTGAAATCGCCGCCACGCGCTATCCATATATCGGGCGATGTGTTGAAATTGCTCTTGTTGAAGGCATATACCGGGGCATCCTTGGCCTTCGCCACCTGAGTGAACTTGTATTTGTCCATAACCTTCACCGACGGCGCGACAGGGGTTCCGATCTTCATCGTGGCCAGACCGTTCTCCTTGGTGGTATAGTCGAAAACATCCAGCAAAATCTCGTCACCCTTGGCCAGGTTGATTTTCTCGGGGTCGGTCTTTATGTAGCGGTAGCGGTAATTGCGGGCGCGCCCGTCACCCTTCGTCAAATTCACCGGATTGGCTTTGCCCTTGGGGTCAAGGCTCCAGATGTCATGGCGGTCATACACCAGCAGAGCGCCGTCACCCTCGGTCCAGGCCATGAATCCGTAAGGCTGCCGTTCCATAGGTATATCCTGCTCCTCCTCCCACAGGGGGAACTCCACCTTGTCGCTTATGCAGGCTGTGGTGCCGGTCGCTATGTCGTACGCGTAATATTTCCGGTCAGAGTACCATACCACATACTTGCCTTCCGGGCTGAGCGCCGAATTGTCGCGTGGAGCCACTCCGGCCGCCTTCCGCTCACCGGTGTTTACATTCACCACATAAAGGTCCTCAGGCGCCGTATAGTCCCACTGACGGGATATGACCGTAGGCTCCGTGTCGCGCACCAACGCCCAGTCTCCGTCCCAACGCCATGGAGCCACGACCTCTTCCAAGCTGGAGGCTGTCATAAGCTCCTCGTGTCCCGACTCCAGGTCTATGACCACGGGATACGTCTCGGACTGGAAATCCTTGAGGTTGCTCTTCTCCATAGGCGGCGTGAAAGGCGCGTCCCAGCGCCAGATATCGAGCTGTGGCTGCTCGAAATCCACTATGGTGGT
>URZM01000205.1 GCA_900552315.1 uncultured Bacteroidales bacterium
GAAGGCTATGATTGCCAGAGCCTTGGCGCAGGACACCACCGTGATATACCTTGACGACCCATTTTCATTTCTCGACCCGTCGGCACGAATAGAAATCATGGATATGCTGACGCGCATCGCACGGGAGAGAGGAAAGGCCGTACTGCTTACGTGTCATGACGTGGCACTGAGCCTGCGTATGGCAGACAGGCTTTGGTTGTTCACCCATGGCGGGAAAGTGCTTGACATGCCCCCCAGTGAGGCCATCTCATCCGGGATGCTCGACAGCCTGTATCCCTCCGACAAGGTGAGGTTCTCTCCCGAGATCGGAGATTTCATCATAGATTAACCAATCAAAATATGGACAACATAAACATCCGCCAATTCCTGTTCGCACAGCCCAACGGCGAGGTCGAACAACCGTCTGACAAGGCTTATCTCGCCATCGCAAACCGCTTATATCATCACTGGGACAAGAACGGGCTATTGCAGGAGGCACCTGACGACCTGAAAAAAGTGGTGTGCCTCGGCCTGACCGGATATTACCAGGACATTGTGTGCGACGCCGGACTGTGGCGCTCATTCATAGACCAATGCAAGGAGAGATATGGGCACTATGTGCCCTTCCACAAAGACAGCGAGGACTATATAATATATGAGCTGAACCGGGCGGACGTAGAGTTCGTGACCTGGTATTACCTGGCGTTCAACTCCATGCAGTTCCGCTTCTGCTCACCTTGCGACCCTCGCATCAAGGAACTTGCCGGAGCCATGTACCACATCCTCGAAGACGAGTACGACGAGATTCCGGCTCCGGACCATTACAAGGACCTCATGGACTGCGAGCTTCATGACCCCGAAGACTCGGAGACCCTCTATGACCTCGGCCAATGGCTGTTCTGGCGCAACTGGCTTCTCGTCCCCCCTTTCCAGCTGTCTTACTCACAGATTTACTCGCAATTGGTGGAAATCCAGCACAATGCGCCCTCGCCCGATGTAGCACGCTCAAGAGTGAACGAGATACGTGAACAGGTCATGACATCGATGCCCACCGGCCCGCTCGCGCTCTATTTGCGAGAATGGATGAGCCTTGTACTCGACGGCATGATGCCGGCTGCCGCCACACCGCGACAGGGAAATGTGTCCGAGCATCCGTACTACACGGCTTTCATCAAGGCCAACGATGGCAAGGACATGCGTTTCATCCATACGTATGAGGAGCTGAATGATTTTTTCATCAACGGCCTGGGCTGGGCAAAAGATGAAGAACACCTGCCTCAGTTCAAGGGGCACACCGATTTCGTGCTTATGGCCACTTACGACAAAGGACTGATGGTGGCAAAAGAGATAGCCAAATCAGTGAAGCATCCGGAAAATCCTCTCTATGACCGGGAGCATGCGTCCAAGTTCGCGTTCACATTGCTGAGCCAGCGCGCAGTGTGCCCCTCGGATATGCTACTCCACATATGCCGCAACGGCTGGATCCCCGACGCACGCTTCCCGGAGATGCCGTCCGTGCAGAATCCGGAAATGACAGAAGACGAACAGACTGCCCTGGTGGCCGACAACTGGGATTTCATTGCCCGCGTCTATCTTCAGGAATTCTACAGAGCAGATTTATAATTTATTATCCAACAACATGAAACTAAAAACATTAAGCCTGCTGCTTCTGGGGACAGCCTTCGCGCTCCCCCTCCAGGCGCAGACCACCAAAGAAGAGACCCTCTCAGATCTCAACCGCACCGGCGGGGTGTATTATGCCTATCCCGTTCCTGACAAGGCGCTGACACCGGCCCCCAAAGGCTATGAGCCGGTATACGTGAGCCATTTCGGGCGTCATGGCTCCAGATACCTCATTTCCGACAACGATGTGGCATGGGTGGCCAGACTGATGCGCCAAGCCGACGAGGCAGGCGCCCTCACGCCATACGGCAAGGAGATACTGGCACGCCTGGACACTCTGATGGTTGAGACTGACGGACGCAGTGGTGACCTCTCCCCCCTCGGTGTACGCCAACACAAAGGCATAGCCAAGCGAATGGCAGACTCCTATCCGCAGATATTCGGCGACAAGGACTCGAAAATCACGGCACGTTCCACCCTTGTGCCCCGCTGCATCCTGTCCATGGCGGCCTTCTGCGAGGCTCTGAAAGAGTTCAACCCTTCGCTTGACATAAACAGGGAGTCGTCTGACCGATATGTACGCTATCTCAATTACCACAGCCCGGACCATGGCCAGTACACCACCGGCGGAAAATGGAAAACGGCTTACGAGAATTTCAAGCGCGAGCACACGAATCCCGACCGCCTGGTGGCCTCCCTGTTCAGCGACCCGGAGTTCGTCAAGACCTATGTGGACCCCGCCGACCTGATGTGGGGATTCTACTGGATAGCCTCCGACATGCAGAACGTGGAGACGCAAGTGGATTTCCATGACCTGTTCACCCCTGACGAACTGTTCGACCTCTGGCAGGTGTTCAATTACATATTTTATGTCAACGACGGTGCGTTCGCAGGAAACGGCACGTATGTCACGGACAACGCGCTTCCCCAGCTCGCCAACATAATCGAGAGCGCCGACGCGGCACTCTCTTCCGGCCATCGAGGAGCTGACCTGCGTTTCGCCCATGACGGCAATCTGATACCCCTGGCGGCCACCCTCCATCTCAAGGACTGCGACCTGGTGGAAGCGGACCCCGAGAATTTCTACAAAGCCTTCTCCGACTGGAAAATCGCGCCCATGGCCGGAAATATCCAGATCGTGTTTTTCCGGAACAAGAAAAAGCCCTCGGACATACTCGTGAAATTCCTGCACAACG
>URZM01000206.1 GCA_900552315.1 uncultured Bacteroidales bacterium
ACGGCTCACGAGAGTCTTGCCTTTGAATTTGTCGAGCGAGAACTGGTAACCCTTGTCGGTCTTGGCGTCGTATCGGCCTATGAAAGCCACTACCCCCGGCTCCACCATGAGCTGCACGTTTATTCCCTCCTGGGGTTTCTTGTTCTTTACGTATTTATTGGTGTAATCGAGTCTCCTGGCGTTGGTGGGGGGTATGGCGTAGTTGCTCAGCCAGAATGTAAGCCCGGCAATGAGAGCCGCTCCCACCATATATGGCATTAGCAGCCTCCGAAAGCTGACACCGCTTGAGAGGATGGCGATGATCTCGGAGTTGCCGGCCATCTTGGAGGTGAAGAAGATGACCGAGATGAAAACGAAGAGCGGCGAGAACTGGTTGGCGAAATATGGGAGGAAGCTCATGAAATAGTCGTGCATCGTCTCATAGAACGGGGCACGCAGAAAAGCGTCGAGCTTCTCGTTGACATCGAACATGACGACAATGGCCATAATCAGGATAATGGAGAAAAAATACGTACCGAGGAATTTCCTCAGTATGTACATGTCCAGTATTTTGGGTTTAAGGCTGAGTCGCATGTCAATGCTTTGTTGTCAGAGTCTCCGGCTCACATTCTCTACCATGGTGCGTTTCCAAGAAGCGAAATTGCCGTCGACGATATGCCTGCGGGCCTCTCCTACAAGCCAGAGATAAAATGCAAGATTATGAATCGAGGCTATCTGCATGGCGAGCAATTCGCCGGAAACGAACAGATGACGCACATACGCCTTGCTGTAGACCTCGTCTACGAAACAAGGGCCGCCCTCGTCGAGCGGAGAAAAATCGTCGGCCCATTTCAGGTTGCGCATATTCATGATGCCGTTGCGGGTGAAAATCATGCCGTTGCGGCCGTTGCGCGTCGGCATCACGCAGTCCATCATGTCCACTCCCCTGTCGATTGCCTCAAGTATATTGGCGGGAGTCCCGACACCCATGAGATATCGAGGACGGTCATGAGGCAATATCTCGTTCACGACCTCTATCATCTCGTACATCTTTTCGGCAGGCTCACCCACGGCGAGTCCTCCGATGGCATTGCCGTCCGCTCCATATTCCGCCACACGCGTCGCGGCCTCGCGGCGCATGTCGGGATACACACATCCTTGCACTATCGGGAAATAGCTTTGATAATAGCCGTAGATTCCCTCGGTCTCCTTGTAGCGTTTCCATCCCCTGTCCAGCCAGCGCATCGTGAGGTCCAGGCTCTTGCGGGCATAATCCCTGTCGGCGGTGCCTGGAGTACACTCATCGAGAGCCATCATTATGTCTGCGCCGATGACACGCTCTATGTCCACCACTCCCTCGGGGGTGAACAGGTGCTTGCTTCCATCTATGTGGCTTCGGAACCACGCGCCTTCTTCCTTGAGCTTGCGGTTGGAGCTGAGAGAAAACACCTGAAAGCCGCCGCTGTCAGTGAGGATAGGCTTCTCCCACCCGTTGAACTTGTGAAGGCCGCCGGCCTGGCGTAGCACGTCCAGGCCGGGACGAAGATACAGGTGATACGTGTTGCCGAGAATAATCTGGGCCTTAATGTCATCACGCAATTCGCGGAAATGAACACCCTTCACGCTCCCGACCGTACCTACGGGCATGAATATTGGAGTCTGCACCTGTCCGTGAGCAGTGGTGAATGTCGCGGCTCTCGCATTTGTGCCGTCTGCCGTAGCCTCTATGGTGAATTTCATCTCGTCAGGAATCTTGTCAGGATTGAATCTGTGCCAAGGTCATGAACTCCGCCCTGAGCGCCGGGTCGTCCGCGAAGGCTCCGCTGTACTCCATCGTGGTGGTCTCGCTCTCCTGTTTCTCCACACCTCGCATCTTCATGCACAGGTGACCGGCTGTACATGCCACGATGACTCCTTTGTTCGGTATGGCCTGGGTCAGGAACTCGCACAGCTGCTCGGTGAGCCGTTCCTGCACCTGCAGGCGGCGCGCGTACACATCCGTGATGCGAGCCAGTTTTGATAGCCCTATGATTTTGCCGTCAGGTATGTAGCCTATGGTGACATGGCCGAAGAATGGGAGTATGTGGTGCTCGCAAAGAGAGTAAAACTCTATGTTGCGGACGAGCACCATTCCTTTGCCGGTATGTGTAAAAATGGCTTTCTTTGCCAGAGCGTCCGCGTCTGCGGTGTATCCGCATGTGGCGTCAATCAGCGCTTTGGCGGCTCGTATGGGGGTCTTGAGCAGTCCCTCGCGTTCGGGATTCTCACCTATGAGGCGCAGTATCTCGCGATAATGGTATGCGATAGCCTCGACCTGCTCAGGATCATGTTTCTCTTTTCTGCTCATATCTGTTCTATGGTTGTTCCGTATTTGTCCGATACCGGGAAATCACCAGGCGCGGACACTCGTCCGCCCGGACTTTCTTCCTCCTGTCGGAGCTGTCTTTTCATCTTGTGATAATCACCTCGCTTGCCACTACGCGCATCTCGCCGGCGAACTCCGGGAACGCCCTGCGCAACTGGTTCAGCGCGGCTGTGGCCTCGCTTCTGGTGGCGAAATTGCCGATACGGGTATAGTAATTAGGCGATTTCGAGAAAGAATACACCTGGTGATTATACCTCGGGAATTTTGCAAGTATCTTCTTGGCGCGGGACCGGGCCCTTGCCTGCAACGTGTTCTGGTTTCGCCCGTCGCTGAAAATCTGTATGCGGAAGCCGTTGGTGCGGGTCGCCACCTTCTTGCCGGGGCGGTCGGTCTGGTTGCTCTCGCTCACAT
>URZM01000207.1 GCA_900552315.1 uncultured Bacteroidales bacterium
TTCCTCCCATCCGAGATAAAGGACAAATACACCGACGACGAGATTCTACTGATCATAGACACCATCTGGGATTATTACGAGTCCAAGGGACTGACCACCCTCCCCTCCGAGGACGAAGAGGAGGAAGAGGAGGTCGACATCGACGCCCTGACGGCGTACGTGGACAAGGAAATCAAGAAAGATGACGAACTGGTCATGGACACTGCCGACATAAAATTCATAATACAGGGAGAACTGGCTTATGAGAAGACTCTCGATATCTTTGGCGATTAGCCTGGCGGCCCTGGCATGCAGCGCCGCCAAGCCCGAAAGCAACGGACGCATCCCGGCTCTCGACGCCCTCTCCAACGAGGAGCTGATAATGTCGGTGCCCCTGAAGGGGCAGGCAGACCTTGTACGCTCCTTCCAGGAGAAGGAGGCCACGCGCCTCATACGCGGCACATACGCTCCGGCCAAGTCAGGGGGCAACGTGGAGACTTACCGCGACAAGGAGGTGATAATCATAACCGTACCCGCCGCGCGCCTGTTCGGAGCCAACAGCACCGAGCTGCTCGAGGACGCATCTGTGTGGCTCAACCCGCTGAAACGGTACCTGGACCCCGCCAGGCCCGACATGTACCGCGTGCTGCTCGTGATGCACACCGACAACACCGGCTCCACATCTTACACGGACAACCTCTCGCTTGAACGCGTGGAAGCGGTCTACGAATATCTCGACGACCTGGGGGTTGACACACGCTACCTGTTCCCTACAGCCGCTGGAGCCACCGACCCGATTTATCCCAACGACACGGTGGACGGACGCGCGGCCAACCGCCGTCTGGAAATATACCTCATCCCCGGCACACGCATGCAGGACGAGGCCAAGAAGGGACGCATAGCCCTCTGACCCCACGGCCAACATGCAATTGCGGCAGTGTAGGGATTTCGCTTTGCGATGTTACCCGGCCAACCCGTGGGCGACGGGCGGAGAGGGACATGAATGAGTCACGCCTCCTCGTACAACCGGGGAGGCGTTCCTATGAACAGATGAAGCGGCCTGTCATGGTACAGGGTGGAAGGGCGCTCCCCGTCAAAGGGTGCCACCCGCGCCTCCCCATCATGCGTCAGGCATACTACGCAGAGTCTGTGGACACGGGCATCCCCCTGGGGCAGATGCTCCGTCACGAGCCGCGAGAGGTGCCCCTCCCCCCGCGCCAGCGCCACGCGCCGCCAACCAGCGGGAATCATTTCGGGTTCCATCGCCGCGCGGAATGTATCTCGTAATAAGAGGTCTCGTTATAGGGAGCGACTTTCAGGCTCACGCTGTCCAGGAACAGGGCCTGGGGCTGGCTCACGCGCAGATAGCCATAAGCCCGTTTAGGCTTGGCTCCGGTGTCGGTCTGCAGCGTCACTGTCTGCCTCCCCTCCCCGGTCAGGGTACGCTGTATATATCCAGTGGAGCCGTCCGTGTACTCCACCGCCATGAACATCTCCATAGGCGAGCGAAGGTTTATCGTCTTGCCTTCCCATATTACGCGCCCCCCCTTCGTCAGCTTCTCCACCGGTATGTCGAAAGGCGTCAGGGAGGCCGACCCGGGCAGTGCGCCCGGTATGCGCTGTGTCACGCCGTAGGGCCATAGGGTGGCGGCCGTCAAGGCTCTGGTCTCCGCTTCCTTGAGTGTCTTCTGCTTCTCCTCTATCTTGGTCAGCACCATCTCGTACATCTCCTCGTATTTGTCGAGATTGTGGCCATACCAGCCCAGGGTAGTGTCGAGCTGCTGCTCGCTCACGCCATGCTTTGCCAGCACGCTCTGCCGAAGCACCTTGCGCGCAGAGTCAGGGCTGTCTGCGTTCACGGCCGGCACCGCGCTCCCCTCCAAGGTGCCGTAGGTGTCGGCTATGTGCAGGTCGGCCAGCAGGGAGGCGGCCTCCTCGTTGTCCAGCACTCCGTCCGGACGCGTGGAGCAACCCGCCAGGCATGAGACTGCCATCATCCCCGTGGCGAGGGCACTGAATATCAGGTCATGCCTTCTCATCGCGTTCCGCAGCTTTGGCCTTGCGCCCCCCGGTGACATAATCCCATGCTCGGGAAAGGTCCTTGGTATAGAAGAGTATCAGCATGAAGACCCCGACACAGATGGCGGAGTCCGCTATGTTGAATATATACTGGAAAAACTCCCAGCGGTGTCCGAACAGCTCTATGTCGAAAAGCGGGAAATACAGCATGTCCACCACCTGCCCCTCGAACCAGGAGGCGTAGCCTCCGCCCGCGCTCACAAAATGCGCCACATCTGGAGGCACCGGGTTGTCGAAGAGCACGCCATAGAACACGCAGTCGAATATGTTTCCGGCGGCTCCGGCGGTGATAAGGGCGGCACATACCAGGAAGCCGGTGCGCAGTCCCTCCAGAGCCTTGGCCCTGATTATGAACCAGACGAAGAAGCACACGGCGGCTATGCGCCCCAACGTGAGAAGCAGCTTGCTCCACAGCTCTATGCCGAAGGCCATGCCCGGATTCTGTATGAACTTTATGCGGAACCAGTCCGTGACCGCATAGTCTTCGCCGAGGTAGAAATGGGTCTTGACATAGATTTTCACAATCTGGTCCGCCAGCACCACGGCCAGTATGATGAACAGGGCCAGAAGCCCTCTGTTTTGTCTCATTCGGTTTGTCTATTAGGTTAACTAAGAGGGTGTTTAAAAATAAACGTGAAATTTGGGGTCGTT
>URZM01000208.1 GCA_900552315.1 uncultured Bacteroidales bacterium
GGCTTTCGCGCACACCCTTGTCAGCCCACAGGGCCAAGGCCAGCGGGAGGGAGGATTTTTGCGAGGAGGCTATCTGCGTGAGTTGCGGAAGATTCAGGCCGAAGATGATGTGGTAGCAGTCCATTCCGGCATTTCGTAAGGCATCAGCCACTATTCCGTTGCGAAATGTCAAAAACTGCTTTTTTATGGTTTTGAGAGTCTCTTGCATTTTTCTATTACAATAAAGTGCATACCCCGTCTTTCGGCGGGGTATGCGGGCATTTGTCAATGAATTGCTGTCAGTTTTATTTGGCGAGTGTGGAATAATCGCGGCTCAGGCGGAGCATCTGGTCCACATAGCCCTCGCTGTAGTCGATGGTGACGTCCACGATCTCACCCTTCTCGTTGAAGACGGGTGTGAAGACGGGATTCACGAAACCGCGATAAGGGGGTATGTCGAGCTTGGCGTAGCGGTCGAGCACCTCCTTGTGGAGCTTGCGGTCAATCTTCACTCCGTAGGTGTTGACGAGCTTGTTGCCGGCGGCGTAGTCGCCCTCGCTCTTGATGCGCTGCACCTCGGCCAGGAGCTGGCCGAAGAGGTTGCGGAGCTTCTTGTAGTCATTGATCTTGACATAGGTCTTGCCACCCTTCTTGACGAGCTCCACCACCTTGTCCTTCTTGCCCTTCTCGAGCACCCACTTGGCTATGAGCTGGCGGTTGCGCATGTGGGCCTCCTCCACGTCGTTGCCCAGCTCGATACGGTTGAGCTGCGTCATGAGGCCGTTGAGCATGTACTTGTAATACTCGGCCTTGTACGCCTCGGGGTTGTCCAGGATACCGAGTTCCTGCAGCTTGGGGTCTGCCAGATAATAGAGGGCGAAGAGGTCGGCGCGAGTCTCCTCCAGAGTGGAGCCATGCTCCTTGAGACCGTCGGGGTCTGTGCCGGGCATCAGGCGGCCGGAACCGTGTCCCAGGCACTCGTGCAGGTCGGTGTGCAGCATGTCGGTGATGTAAAGGTAGTCGTCCATGAGCTTGACCGTGGGCGCGTCAATCACGAACTCCTCGTTGAAGCCGTTGCCGCGAGAGGCCATGGCGTAAGCCTCTGTGATGTTCTCCAGGGTCACGGACTTAGAGCCGTGAGCGGCACGAATCCAGTCGGCATTGGGCAGGTTTATGCCGATGGCCGTGGCGGGGAAGGCGTCACCGCCGAGAGTGGCGGCGGTGATTACCTTGGCGCTCACGCCCTTCACCTGCGGCTTGCGGAAACGGGGGTCTACAGGGCTGTGGTCCTCAAACCACTGGGCATTGGAGCTGATTGTTTCGGTGCGCTTGGAGGCAGGCACGTTCTTGAAATTGACATAGCTCTCCCAAGAGGCGGTCATGCCCAGAGGGTCGCCGTAGTTCTCGATGAAGCCGTTCACGAAATCCACCTCGCTCTTCGTATCCTCGGCCCAGAGGATCGAGTATTCGTCGAAGAGACGCAGGTCACCGGTAATGTAATAGTCGATGAGGGTGGCAATGTAAGCCTTCTGCGCGTCATTCTCCGCGTACTCGCGAGCCTTGCTCAGGTTGTAGATAATCTTGGCGATAGCGTCGCCGTAGAGGCCGTTGAGCTGGTAATGCTCCTCCACGAGTTTTCCGTCCGCGTCCTTCTTCATGCGGCTGTTCAGGCCATAGGAGATGGGTGTGGGGTCATTGGGATCCTTGAGCTTTGCGAAATACGCCTCCACCTCCGCCTGTGTGACACCGGGGCCGTAGAGGTTGGTGGCCGACGTGGCTATCACGTCCTGTGTGCCGTCCTGGTTCACGCGCTTGGCCATGAACGCCGGGTCGAAAATCACCTTGCCCATCTCGGCTATGAGGGAAGCCTTGTCGGCATAACCCTTGGGCAGCGCGGAGTCGGGCAGCGCGTTGACCTGCTCCTCGAAGAAAGCCTGCGAGAAGCCGGGCTTGAACTTGTCGGTGGAATAATGGTGGTGTATGCCGTTGCCGAACCACACCTGTTTGAGGTATTGCTCGAAAGCCTTGTAGTCAGCGGAGTTCTTGTCCCCCTTGTAATTATTGTAGATGGCCTCCAGGGTCACGCGCACAGGGAGGTTGTAGCGGCAGTTCTGGTCCCAGATGATGTCGCGGCCGACCTGGGCGGCCTCGCTCAGGTAATAGACCATTGCCTTCTGGCGCGGGGTCAGATCCTTGAACCCGGGCACCTCGTAGCGGAGCACCTCGATGTCGGCGAAGCGGTCCACCACATACTTGAAATCCTTGTTCTCGACGGCGAGGGCCGGCATGGCGGTGGCGAGCACCGCGCTTACGGCCATGGCCGAAATTGTCTTCTTCATGGGGTTTATTTTTTAATTAGTTATTACTTTAAAGTACAGCCCCGCCGGGGCTGTGGCATCATCTCCAGGTTGCCCCCGGCGACAAGCGCCGGGGGTTAACAAAGTCATCATGCCTCCGGCCTGGATGTGACCGTGACTCTTCGCACCCGTCTGAATTACAGACCGGCCAATATGCGAACACAGGCCTTTTTGTGAAAGAGCATGTGTGGCAATATATGAAACGAGGCCAGACACTAAGGGATAGTTAATTATTCTACATAGAGGACCAGGCCCTTCAGGTATTCGCCCTCG
>URZM01000209.1 GCA_900552315.1 uncultured Bacteroidales bacterium
CGAGGCGATGTCCGCCTCTACCGTGGAGATGGTGCCGATGTGGAATTTTTCCTGAAGCACTTTCAGGATGTCCGGGGTGAAGAAAGCCGGGAGGGTAGGACCCGTGTGGATGTCCTGCACGCCCAGGGACAGGAGAGCCAGCAGCACTATCACGGCCTTTTGCTCGTACCATGCTATGTTGTAGACAATGGGGAGGTCGTTGATGCTCTCCACATTCAGGGCCTCCTTCAGGGCCATCGCTATCCGCACGAGCGAATAGGAGTCATTGCACTGCCCGGCGTCGAGCACCCGGGGCACGCCCTCTATGTCGCCGAGGAGGAGCTTGTTGTAGCGATACTTGGCGCACCCGGCGGTCAGAATCACGCAATCATGCGGGAGCGCCTCGGCGAAATCGGTGTAGTAGCTGCGGGAGGGGAAACGTCCGTCGCAGCCGGCCATAACCACAAACTTGCGTATCTTGCCACGGTTCACGAGGTCTATGACCGTGGGCGCGAGGGATATGACCTGATGATGGGCGAATCCGCCCACAATCTCCCCATGCTCTATCTCCACAGGCGGGGCGCATGTCTTGGCCCGCGCTATGACCTGCGAGAAGTCATGCTTGCCTTCGGCGTCGGCCTCGATGTGATGCGTCCCCGGCATGTTCACCACGCCGAGCGTGTAGACGCGGTCGGTATAGGTGGTGTTCCTCCTGGGGGGCACTATGCAGTTGGAGGTGAAAATGAAACATCCGTTGAAAGACTCGAACTCGTCCACCTGTTTCCACCACGCGTTGCCGTAGTTGCCGGCGAAATGCGGGTATTTCTTGAAGTACGGGTAATACTGTCCGGGAAGCATCTCGGAATGAGTGTACACGTCCACGCCAGTCCCGGCAGTCTGCTCCAGGAGTTCCTCCAGGTCATGCAGGTCGTGGCCGGATATGAGGATGCCCGGGTTCTTGCGCACGCCTATGTCCACTTTCGTGACTTCCGGATTGCCGTAAGTGCCTGTGTTGGCGGAGTCGAGCAGTGCCATGGCTTTCACGCCGCCCTCGCCCATATACAGCACGAGGTCTACAAGTTCCTGTACCGATATGTCCTGTCGGCACACCTCCTTGAGAGTCTTTTCTATGTAGGCGTAGACATCGTCGTCCTCGTATCTGAGGTTTGCAGCGTGACGGGCGTATGCGGCTGCGCCCTTCGCGCCGTATATCGCGAGCTGCTTCAGCCCGCGTTTGTCGGGATCCGGCTCGGCCAGGACTCCTGTCACGGGTTCCAGCTTCTCATAGTCCTCCGGGCCGGCCTCCAAGGCCACCTCCGGAGTGTCGGGAATCTTCACTCCGGCCTCCCGGCACCTTGCCTTGAGCTCACGCTTTACCCGGAAGGCGCGTTGTATGTAACCGTCGAGCGAGTCATTGTCGAAATTCGCGTTGGTGATGGTGGTGAAGAGCGCGTCTATCACCTGATGGTCGGCTTCGCGCCAGGGAGCGCCTGCGCCACGCAGCGCATCGTTGAGCGTGGCCACACCTCTGGTCACATAAAGAAGCAGGTCCATGCGGCCTGACGTCTCCGGCAGCTTGCCGCATACTCCACGTAAGGTGCATCCGGTACCCTTGGCTGTCTCCTGGCACTGATAGCAGAACATTTGGGGCCTGTTTTCCATAGTATCGTAATTTTAGGGTTTGATTTTGACAAGCATCATCTTTGTGTCGGCTGAGGCCGCCACGCTGTGCGGCACATCCTGTCCCATAAGCAGGAAATCGCCGGCTTTCAAAGTGTGCGGGGTGTCGAGCATGGTGAACACAATATCGCCCTCCAGAACAGTGACCATGACCTCGGCAGGGGCGGTATGCGTGTCGAGCTTCTGTCCGGCTTTGAACGCCACGAGAGCCACGCCTCCATTGTCGTTAGTGAAGATATTCTTGAAATGCACGCGGTCTTCTCCATTCTCAATCTGGGGTGTCAGCTCGTGGACCTCCCCGAACTTGTAATCTGTCTCTAACATAATCGGTAATTTTTAAATGGTCGGATGCCTGCACCATGCAGCCATCGGAATCATAACATCGGGTTCATGCCTACGGTTCATGTCGGCCCTTGGGCTTCGCAGCTTGAGGCGTGGGTGCTCACAGGCATAGCGAGTCAACAAACGGTGATGGCCGGATGTTGATATGGCATACCAAAAACAAGAACTTTATGAAACAGATTATCCAGCTCAAGAGAGCTTATGAGCCGGCCTCTCCCGACGACGGGTACCGGGTCTACATAGACCGCCTGTGGCCGCGCGGTCTCTCGCACGAGACATTCCATTATGATTCCTGGGACAAGTCGATAGCGCCCTCCACCGCGCTCAGGGAGTGGTTCCACGAAGACCCGGGGCAGAGATGGGAGGAGTTCGAGCGCAGATACCGTGCAGAGCTGTCGGCCAATCCGGCCTTCGAGTCACTGAGGCAGGAGATAGCCGACAAGCCGAAAGTCACGCTGCTTTACTCCTCGCATGACCGGGAGCACAACAACGCCGTGGTGGTGGAGCGCCTGCTCGCCGACAAGTGACGCGCCTCGTCAGGTTTATTTTTAGAGGTTGTTTAAAAAGAAACGTTAAAATTTGGGGCGGCTGGTTTTTAGGC
>URZM01000210.1 GCA_900552315.1 uncultured Bacteroidales bacterium
GGATGGCTTGTCGAGGCTATCTGCGTATGCGTGTGTGGCCGGCATTTTCATAATACCTGATGGAATATGAACAAGATACGAATCTGGAACAATGAGCTGAGCGAGCGCCAGGCACTTGATGCAGCCTCGCGGTTGGAGAGGGGGGAGCTTATGGTGTATCCCACCGACACGCTGTATGCCGTGGGTTGCGACGCGCTCAATGTAAAGGCCATAGAGCGCATATGCCGATTGCAAGGCATAAAGCCGGAAAAGGTTTGTCTTTCAATAATCTGCAAGGACATAGCCCAGGCGGCGGAGTACGCGCGTATCGACAACACCGGTTTCCGGCTGATGCGCGACAACACTCCGGGTCCTTTCACGTTCATTTTCAAGGCCGCGAGTGCTCTTCCCAAGGCTTTCAAGGGCCGCAAGGAGGTGGGTGTGCGCATCCCGGCCTGCGACGCCCCCTTGCGTGTGGTGGAAGCGCTGGGCCATCCGATTCTTACTGCCACCATACATGCCGACGACGAGGATTACACTGTAAATCCCGACCTTATAGCCGAGGCTTACGAGACCAAGGCGGATTTCATGCTCGTGGGAGAGGATGGGGGCACCGAGCCCTCCACCATAGTGGACTGTACGGGCTCAGACCCTGAAATCACGCGGCAGGGCAAGGGGATGCTTGCGTAGCCAAAATTATTTGGAGAGAGAATGGCCGGATTATGGAAATTTTTCTGTAATTTTGTTGTCGGAAAGGGAACATTGGCGTTGGGACCTGAAATGCGTTTATGCGCATGGCTTGGAAATGCTTCTTCTCGTTGTCCCAAAATTTGACAGATAGATATTAACTCAAAATATAATACTAAAAAACAAGCGATTATGTCAAAAGTAACAGTCGTAGGCGCCGGCAACGTGGGCGCCACCGCAGCCAACGTAATGGCAATCCGCGAGGTGGCTGACGAGGTTGTAATGATAGACATCAAGGAAGGCGTGTCCGAAGGCAAGGCCATGGACATGATGCAGACAGCCAACCTGCTCGACATGAACACCCGCATCAACGGTGTGACCAATGACTATGCCGCCACCGCAGGCAGCGATGTCGTGGTCATCACTTCCGGCATCCCCCGCAAGCCCGGCATGACCCGCGAGGAGCTTATAGGCGTTAACGCCGGCATCGTGAAGCAGGTGACCGAGAGCATCCTGGCCCACAGCCCCAACGCCGTGATAGTATGCGTCTCCAACCCGATGGATACAATGACATATCTTATCCACAAGACCTCCGGTCTGCCCAAGAACCGCATAATCGGCATGGGCGGCGCCTTGGACTCCAGCCGTTTCAAATATTATCTGAGCAAGGCTCTGGACGCAAATCCCAATGAGGTAGAGGGTTTCGTGATCGGCGGCCACGGCGACACCACCATGATTCCCATGAAGCGTTTCGCCACATATCGCGGCATCCCCGTGACCGAGCTGCTTCCCGCCGAGGTTCTCGACAAGGTGGTGGCTGACACAATGGTAGGCGGCGCCACCCTGACCAAGCTGCTCGGTACCAGCGCATGGTACGCTCCCGGTGCTGCCGCAGCTGAGGTGGTGGAGGCTATAATCCATGACCAGAAGGCCATGATACCCTGTTCCGCCCTCCTCGAAGGCGAGTATGGCGAGAAGGATCTCTGCATAGGCGTGCCCTGTATCCTCGGCAAGAACGGTATCGAGAAGATTGTGGAGCTGAACCTCAACGAAGAGGAGAAGGACCTGTTCGCCAAGAGCGCCCAGGCCGTGCACAAGACCAACGCCGCGCTCCCCTGCTGAAAAAAAAGCTGAATACGCGTGTTTCGCGTTGAAATATGAGCGTCCCTGTGTCCCGAGGTATTCGGCGGCACAA
Source organism: uncultured Bacteroidales bacterium (assembly GCA_900552315.1). Taxonomy (GTDB): domain Bacteria; phylum Bacteroidota; class Bacteroidia; order Bacteroidales; family Muribaculaceae; genus Lepagella. The sequence goes on from URZM01000210.1 coordinate 1,862, forward strand.
GGACGCTCTTCGCTTGCGGCAATCACAGGATGGAGATAAGCCATCTCTTGCAAACTTTAGGAGCCGCCACGGCGTTTATTGGTAAACACTTATTGATTCAAACAAGAATGCAGATGAAAAAGCTATTGACCATCGCTTTCGCTGCCTTCGTGGCCGTGGCGCTGTGCGCCTGCGGAGGCAAAGACAAGAGCGACGATGAGGAAGACGATGACAAGACGGAGAAAGCCTCGGGCAAGAAGGCCCTGTCGCAAGGCATGTATGAGTATTATGAAGAGGTGCCTGTGTCGGTGCCGGGGCAGACAGACCCGGACGTCAAGGAGGCTTCCAGCGGCAAGACTCCGTATGTGGTGGATTTTTCCGCCACCTGGTGCGGCCCCTGCCAGCAACTCAAGCCGTATTTCAAACAGATGGAGGAGGCGTATGCCGGACAGGCTTATTTCCGCACAGTGGACATAGACGAGAACCAGCAGCTGGCACGCGCCCTCGGCATGGAGGGGGTGCCTACAGTAATCATCTTCTCCGACTCCACGATGACTACTGAACTTTACCGGGTGGTAGGCTTCGACCCTCAGGGGCTCGAGCAGGCAATCATGGAATTTATATAACCACTATAGAGTGTTTGGATTTAAACCGGCTTAAATTGTATAAGGAATATATGCACTCCTTGATTTCATCACGGAGGCGCTTTGCGGCGCTTTCAGCCAAGTCTCATCGGT
>URZM01000211.1 GCA_900552315.1 uncultured Bacteroidales bacterium
CCGGAGCCACGTAACGCGCCACACCGGCTATGAGCCGCTTGCCGTTATACGAGAACTCCGGCTTGGTGTACTGGTTCACAAAAAGAGAGTCTCCGGCCATACGCGCCATCTTCTCGCGCATCGCGGCCATCACAGAGTCGCGCTTGCTCTCGTCCGTAATGCGCGGAGGCATGATGTGAGGCATCTTGCCGGCATTCACGGTGTTCAGTACATACATCTCATTCGCCACCGGAAGCTTGTCCGTAAGCTCGCTCACATAGAGCTTGCATTTCCTGGTACCCGTCTCCGCGCTGTCGGTAGAGGCGGTAAATGCCATGCGGTCACCCTGGCGGGAGAACACGGGCATGCCATAGAATTTCTGCTCCTTCAGCATGGTGAGCTCGGTGGTGTCAGGCAACGAGAGGAGAACCATACGGTCCACGGCCGTGGAGTCGGAAGAATGAGGCTTGGTATATGCCCCGAGCCTCTCGCCGAGCCTGGAGAATGAATATTCTTTGACCCAAGGTATTATTTTCTGAGTGCCGGTGTTCAAGTTACGCACCAGCAAAGGCTGTCCGCTCTTCTTGTCCTTCAATGCCTTGGGGGCAATATATGTCGTGTCACAGCTCAACCAGGCTATCCACTCGCCCCCCTCTTTACCCATCTTGTAGGAAGACACCTGCGGAATCATCTCCACCTTGCCCGTGGCCAGGTTTATTATCGCCAGAGAGTCCTGGGGCAGGTCGAAATCCTTCTTCTTGTCTATCTTGGCCTTGCGGGTGTCGGCGAAGAACGGTTTTACAAGGGCGGCGGCCCACTTGGCGTCAGCGGAAATCTTGGGCTGGTAGCCACGGTTTATCACGATATCCATACCCTTGCTCACATTCCGGAATATGAGCCTTCCATCCCCTTCCTGAGGATTTATGGAATAGACAGCCCACGCCCCGTTGTCGCTCAACGGATAGACTCGCACATTGTTCCATGAGTCGAACGAGTCATGGTCAAGAGGCTTCTTGGCTCCCGCAGCCACCGTCGTGGCGAGCGCCAGTGCGAAAATCAGCTTCTTCATCATTATTCAGATTTAAGGTGTTATGTCCAACGCGCACCTCAGTCCACCTTGTGCAGGTCATGGCCCATACGGGTCTTCTTGGTGTGCATATAAAATTCGTTATAGCTGTTCGGCTCAATCTCCAGCGGCACTCGCTCCACTATGCGAAGCCCGTAACCCTCAAGCCCTATTCGCTTCATAGGGTTGTTGCTCAGCAGGCGCATGTCCTTGATACCGAGCGAGCGCAATATGTTGGCTCCCACGCCATAGTCACGCTCATCCACCTTATGACCCAAGTGAAGGTTGGCGTCCACGGTATCCATGCCCTGCTCCTGGAGTTTGTAAGCCTTTATCTTGTCCATCAGGCCGATACCACGGCCCTCCTGGCTAAGATAGATCACTGCGCCACGGCCCTCGGCCTCTATCATTTCCATGGCCGTGTGCAGCTGGTCCCCGCACTCGCAACGGCGCGAGGCGAATATGTCGCCCGTCATGCACGATGAGTGCACACGCACCAGCACCGGCTTGCCGTCAGCGACATCGCCCTTTATCAACGCCACATGCTCAAGGCCGTTGGACAGCTGACGGAACGGAATGAGACGGAAATGCCCGTGAGCGGTAGGCATGTCCACCTCCACTCCGCGTTCCACCACGCTCTCGCGCTCCAGCCTATACGAAATCAGGTCAGCGATAGAAATCAGTTTCAGACCCCACTCATCGGCACGACGGCGCAGTTCCGGCAGACGTGCCATGGAACCGTCATCGCTCATAATCTCCATAAGCGCGGCCACCGGCTGAAGCCCGGCGAGTCGGGCGAGGTCAACCGCCGCCTCGGTGTGACCGGCACGCTGAAGCACGCCCTTGTCCTGGGCGTAAAGCGGATTGATGTGGCCCGGACGGCCGAAATCATCGGGCTTGGCATCAGGGTCGGCCAATGCGCGTATCGTATTGGCGCGGTCCCAGATAGATACTCCGGTGGAGCACAAAATTTCGACGGGAGTCTCGTTCCTGTTTATGTTTTTAGTCGGGTTGAGTACGCCTATTTTTATCGGTTTGGAGACCGGGGGAGACGGGATGCCCGGATGGGGGATGCTGATCTTCCATGTAATTGTGGTAACGATTCTTTCGAATCTTGGGAAGATGTTCCCGCTATTCTTTTATCGTGACCGGAAGATTCAAGAGCGTCTGGCACTTTCGATCGGTATGTTCACGAGAGGGGAAGTCGGTGCAGGAATTATCGTGATTGCTATGGGGTACCAGTTAGGAGGTCCCGCATTGATTATCTCCATTTTAAGTTTGGTCCTTAATCTCGTTTTAACAGGTTTCTTCGTAGTAGCTGTGAAACGTATATCCCAGAGTGTGTACG
>URZM01000212.1 GCA_900552315.1 uncultured Bacteroidales bacterium
ACAGGCGCGCGTTCACCTCTATGACGCGATAGTCCATGCTCACCGGGTCGTAGGCATACTGCACGTTGCACTCGCCCACGATGCCTATGTGGCGTATGATCTTGATAGCCAGCTTGCGCAGGGTGTGGTAGTCCTCGTTGCTCAGGGTCTGGGAGGGGGCCACCACTATGCTCTCGCCGGTGTGGATGCCCAGCGGGTCGAAATTCTCCATGTTGCAGACCGTGATGCAGTTGTCATAACGGTCGCGCACCACCTCGTACTCCACCTCTTTCCATCCCTTGAGGCTCTTCTCCACGAGCACCTGGGGTGAGAACGAGAGTGCTTTCTCTACCAGGGCCACCAGCTCCTCGCGATTGTCGCAGAATCCGGAGCCAAGGCCGCCCAGCGCGTATGCGGCGCGTACTATGACGGGATAGCCCAGCGCGTCGGCAGCCGCCACGGCCCCCTCCACGCTGCTCACAGCCTCGCTCTTGATGGTCTTGACACCTATCTCGTCCAGACGCTTCACGAAAAGCTCGCGGTCCTCCGTGTCCATGATGGCCTGCACGGGAGTGCCGAGCACCTGGACCCCATATTCAGCGAGGGTGCCCTCCTCATACAGCTTCACGCCGCAGTTGAGCGCCGTCTGGCCTCCGAAGGCCAGGAAGATACCCTGCGGACGCTCCTTCTCTATCACCTTCTTCACGAAATACGGGGTGACGGGCAGGAAATATATTTTGTCGGCAAACCCTTCGGAGGTCTGCACGGTGGCGATGTTGGGGTTTATCAGCACCGTGGTGATGCCTTCCTCCTTCATGGCCTTGAGGGCCTGCGACCCGCTGTAGTCGAACTCGCCGACTTCTCCAATCTTCAAAGCTCCCGAGCCGAGTAGGAGCACTTTCTTTATCTCACTCATTTATATAGAGTCTTGTAGAGGTGTCAGATATTTTCCGGGTTGAGGGCAGAGAGGGGGAGGGGCGTCGGTCAGAGCATCGCCATGAAATCATCGAATATGAACTCCGTGTCCTTGGGGCCGCTGCTCGCCTCCGGGTGGAACTGTGCCGAGAAGAAAGGCTTGGTCTTGTGGCGTATCCCCTCGTTGGTGCCGTCGTTCATATTGATGAAATGCGGTTCCCAGTCTGCGGGGATGGTGTCGTTGTCCACGGCGAACCCGTGGTTCTGGCTTGTGATGTAGCATTTCTCGGTGCCGGCCAGGCGCACAGGCTGATTGTGGGAGCGGTGGCCGTATTTCAGCTTGTATATCTTGGCTCCGGCGGCTTTGCTCAGAAGCTGGTTGCCCATGCAGATGCCGCATATCGGTTTGCCCGTCTGCATGGCCTTGCGTATGTTCTCCACCGTCTTGTCCGCGAACTCGGGGCTGCCTGGACCGTTGGAGATGAACAGGCCGTCGTAGTCCAAGGTGTTGAAATCATAATCCCAGGGCACGAGTATCACCTTGGCGCCCCGGCGTGTGAGACAGCGGATTATGTTGTATTTCGTGCCGCAGTCCACCAGCACGACTTTCTTGTCGCCGTCGCCGAACTCGCGTACCTCCTTTGTGCTTACCTTCGCTATCAGGTTCTCCTTGTTGGGGTCATGGAACTCGATGTTCTCGCCTCCCTCCATCACAATCTTGCCGAGCATGGAACCCTTCTCGCGCAGATGTTTGGTCAGGGCGCGGGTGTCGATGCCGTATATTCCCGGAATTTTCTCGGCAATGAGCCATTCGGAAAGCGAGCGTTCGGCCTGCCAGTGGCTCGGCACCCAACTGTAGTCCTGGCACACTATGGCCTCGCAGTGTATGGAGCTCGATTCGAAATAGTCGCTGACCTGGTCTTCGCTCTTCACCTCGGGGCTTGGCACTCCGTAGTTGCCGAGTATGGGGTAGGTGGTGACAAGTATCTGCCCCTCGTAAGAAGGGTCGGTAAGGCTTTCAGGATAGCCTGTCATGGCGGTGTTGAACACCACCTCGCCAGCGCAGGGGCGCTGATAACCAAACGAATAACCGTCAAAACGAGTGCCGTCTTCCAGAATGAGGGAAGCACGGCGGGTAGCACTGTTGTCTTGCATCGGGGTATATGTATTTACGCGGTGCAAAATTAAGAAAAAATCCTCATCCCCGCAAATCTAATTTCAGAGGCAGATATGAGATAAAGTGAAAGGATGGCACGAATCAACGTGCCATCCTTTCAGGCGCTTCAAGATGGGCTTGAACCAACGACCCCCTGATTAACAGTCAGGTGCTCTAACCAACTGA
>URZM01000213.1 GCA_900552315.1 uncultured Bacteroidales bacterium
AGAGGTTTTTGGGCCTTCAATGGTTCAGGCGGTAAGGTCCTGGTTGGTTTTGGAGGGGATGATGCCTCTCCACACCACGGCGGCCACGAGAGCGCCGAAGAGGGGGCCGACCACCATAATCCAGAAATCCTTGAAGGCGGCGGGGTCCATCAGGGCGGGACCGAAGGAGCGGGCCGGGTTCACCGAGCAGTTGTCCACGGGTATCCCCACTATGTTGACCAGCCCGAGCGCCAGTCCGATGGCCACTCCGGCCAGAGCTGGGTTGCCCACCTTGGAGGTGGCTCCCAGCACCACGAACACGAAGAAGAATGTGAGCAGAGCCTCGCTCATGAGCGCCATGACCGATGTAGCCCCAGGCTGCAGCACATTGGTGGCCAGTATATAGTCGCCCGTGACTCCACCGTAGTTGAAGCCGGGGTTGTCAAGCACTATCCAGTAAAGGAAGGCCGCGCCCACGGCCGCGCCGGCCATCTGGGCCACGACATACCAGATGAAATCCTTGAATCGCATGCCTCCGGTGATCCATACGGCAAACGATACGGCAGGGTTGACATGGCACCCGGAGATGCCGCCTATGGCGTAGCAAAGGCATACGAGCACAAGGCCGAAGCACAGGCCGATGCCGAGACCTCCGATGGAGGGGCCTGCGAGCACGGCGCTGCCACACGCTAAGAGAACCAGGAACATGGTCCCGAAAAATTCAGCTAAATACTTTTTCATAATCTACATAGTTTGTTGTAGATATTTAACAATGCCGGGGCGTGTTTGGTTGTTTTTATCCCTGTTTTTCATTTTCTGCATGAGCGACATGTGTTTTGTCCAATCGTGGAGGGCTTCACATGCGGATGTCTGCGACCCTTTTCAAATAAAAAACTTGCAAGATAAATCATTTATGTCTAACTTTGCCCTGTAAATACTTTATAATTATGACCACAGACACGGATAAGATACTTGCGCTGCACAATTACACCGGCATGAGCCTCAAACGGATGGCCGAGGAGTGCGGGTTGGGAACGCCCCAGACTCTTTATGACATAAAGAACGGCAAACACGGCATATCAAGGGACGTGGCCGCAAAAATCCGGACGCGTTTCCCGAAGGTGAGTCTCAGCTGGCTCCTGGCCGGGGAGGGCGACATGCTTGCGGAACATGGGGAGGACTCTGCGGCTCCCTCGGAGCCGGAGGAGACAAGCCGTGTGCCGCTTGTCCCTATATCCGCCTTCGCAGGTCCCATATCCGCCTTCGCCTCCAACGGTGTTCGCACCCGTGACTGTGAGACGGTCTACAGCCCTACGGCGGGAGCGGAGCTTGCCCTCACCGTCTCGGGCGACAGCATGGAGCCCATGCTGCATGACGGCACCATCATCTTCATAAAGAAAATCAATGACGAGGCTTTCATACCTTGGGGCCACACCATGGTGCTCGACACGGAGAACGGTGCGTTTGTCAAGGACGTGTATCCCGGTTCGCACCCCGAGGAGGTCGTGGCCCGCAGCAAGAACGAGCGCTACCCGGACATGGTGATACCGCGTTCCAGCATTTTCGGGCTGTATCGCGTGCTCAATGCCGTCAAGTCCTTCGGGCTGATGTGACGGCGACATCCGGAGTCATGACGCAACGCGGCGCGCCAACCCCAAGGGAGGCGCGCCGCGTCTCTTGTCACATGCCGTGTCTTCACCGGAGCAGGGCCAGCACGTCTTCCGCTATCAGGTCCGGTTTCAGCCTGCATGCCTCCAGAAGGTCGTCGAGACGGTAGCGGTCCGCGAATTTCTTCTCCAGCCCGTAGCATTTCACCAGCATGGAGGAAGGCCCGTAGAAATCTGCCACTTTCTGTCCGAACCCTCCGTCGAGTATTCCGTCTTCCAATGTTACCGTCACCTGATGGTCCGTCTCCAGGGTCGAGAGCATGTCTGTGTCTACTCCGCTGAGGAATCTCGGGTTTATGACTGTGGCGTCGATTCCTTTGTCCGAGAGGAGCGCGGCGGTCTGCTTGGCGAGATGCAGGAAATCCCCGGCGTAACCGCAACGGAAACATTAATTTCACTGGAACAGAGCATCAAGAAAGAAATTCCTATTTGTCCGGAAAAGTAAGATA